>NZ_DATBQF010000001.1:0-4158 GCF_036560965.1 Methylosinus sp.
GAACGCCACCGGCACCGAGATAACCGACGTTAACGAGACCAGATAGCCGGCGCGAATGAAAAAGAAAGGCGTTAGCAATCCGAAAGTCACGGTGCGCAACCGCCGGATCAGCGAATGATTCCTGCCGACGGTCCCAGCAAGCGCCATTCCGACTGCGTAGGCCGGAAGCACGGCCTCGCTATCGGCCCAGGTGGCGAGCGATCCCAGCGCAAGAAGGAATAGAAGCAGGAATTTCGTCTCGAGTTCAGAGGGTAGTCCACCAAATCGGCTGAAAAACCGAGGCGTAAGCCAGAGGAGAGCCACGGCGCCCGACAAGGTGAAGGCAATAAACAACGCCGTCCTAATCGTGAAAGGCGTGAAAATAAGCCCCAGGGCGATAACATTCCCAAGATCGGTGACGAAGCAGGCGCCCAGCAGCACCTTGCCGAAATCCGTGCCGTTCAAACCATGCTGCATCATCTCGGTGTAGACGACCGCCACCGAAGTTCCTCCCAGCGCCACCCCCGCGAGCCAACTCGGCATGACGCCCCATCCGAGCAGATAATGAGCCACCGCCGCGCTAAGAAAGAATGGAACGAGGAAACTGACGGAGCCAAGCGAGACGGCTTCCTTCCATTTGAGTTTGAGCACGTCCGGCTCGAGTTCGGCGCCGGCGAGAAAAGTCAGTAGCATCACGCCGACGCCCGACAGAAACTTAACCCAGGATTCGTCGCTGCCCAGAACTCCCAAGCCGATGGTCGCGCCAAGGATCAATTGGGCGATTGTTCCCATGACCACTTCGGCCATCGCGGAGGAGATTCGGAGCCACTTCGCCAGCACGCCCGCGATCAGCGCGAGGCCAAACCAAAACGCCGCAAGCGCCCAAACTTCGGTCATGTCTCATCATCCTTTTTGTCGCCGCGCTCTCGCGGCGCGGCCAAAGGCTCGACAAGGCGCATTCGCGCCATGTCGAGCGGATCGGGCCTACCCGCGCGAAGGAAACCGGATCAATCTAGATCCCGCGGCCCCGCGCCTATTGAAACATCGGCTCGTGCGAGCCTCGGCATCCCGCGCCGATGAATTACGACGCTCCGTAACGCATCGGCGGATATCATATTAAGCACTATATCACAACGTGATATTATGCCATGCGCTTTGGAAAGTGACTTTGCGCAACCTAGGAAGCCGCTCTAGAAGCGGATACTCACGCTGCTTATCCCGCATTCATCACGTACGTTCACGGCTACCTCAACGCGTGCCTCGCGGTTAAGAAGGACCGCGTCTTATGAACTCAACTACGTGATTTTCATGTTTTGGCCGCTTCGCCGATACCCGTCTCGAACTGCTCGAGAGAAGCTTTGACATCCATATCCTGTTCGGATCGAATGAGCCAGACGGTGTCCTTTATATAACGATGTGAACGTGGTCGTTTGAGCAGTTAGCTGCCCCTAATTGTGAGAATGGAATGGGGCGCCTTCTTTTACTCGCCGATGGGGCATGCGGCGATGGCGGCGTTGTTGGCTTCGACGAGATTTTCGCTGACGATTTTTTGCGCGCGCATATTGGCTTCGGCGATTTCATTGGCGAAAATTTCGGTTTTGTCGGCCTTGGGATCCATGCGGGTGATCGAGGCGTTGGGCGATTGATCGACATTGCGCACGTCGATGGAGATGACGGTGGAAAGCCCCGGCCGCAACGGCCGTTTTTCGAGTTCGTCGGGACGCAGCGAGATATACACCGGAACGCGCTGGACGATATGGATGAAGTTGCCGGTCGCGTTGTCGGGGGCGAGCAAGGCGAAGACGCTGCCCGAGCCCGGGACGATGCCCTCGACCCGGCCGTGAAAGGGAGCGTTGGCGCCGTAGAGATCGACCGTGATCGTCACCGGCTGTCCCGGCCGCACGCGCTCCATGCTGTTTTCCCAGAGATTCGCCTCGATCCACAGGTAATCGAGCGGAACGATCTGCATCAGCAGATCGCCGGGCCGCGCGCGGTCGCCGACCTGCGCCTTGCGCTTGGCGATGTAGCCGGAAACGGGCGCCTTGATGCGCTGGCGCGCGAATTCGATGTAATTCTCGGCGAATCTGGCCTTGGCCGCCGCGATGTCGGGATGGTTGGTCAGGGAGAGCCCGCCGAGCCGCGATTGAAACGCCTGATAGTCCGCCCGGCTTTCATGCAGCTCGGCGTCGAGCGAGGCGAGTTGGTCCACGGCGTTCTGCAGGACCTGTTGCGACACCGAGCCGCTCGGCAACGCCTGGCGATAGCGCATGACGTCGTGGCTGGTCTTGTCGCGCAGCGCGATCTGCGAGGCGATCTTCTGGCAGGCTTGGCGCCGCGCGGCGAATTGCCCGCCGACCGCGCGCACGGCGCGCGCCAGCTCGGCCGCGGATTGATCGAGCGCCGCCTTGGCGCGCTGTTCGTCGAGCCGCACGAGCAGATCGCCGGCTTTCACCTTGTTGGTTTCCTCGACCAGGACATCCGCGACGACGCCCGTCGCGTCGGCTTGCACCGGAATGATGTTGCCGACGATGAAAGCATTGTCGGAGGTGACCCAAAATCGATCATGGGTCTGCCATCTGATCAGGAAATACAAACCCGCCGCCAGCGCCGTCAGCGCGACGAGCGAGAGGAAAATCAGGCGGCGGGAACGGAGCGTCTTGCGATCAAGGGGCATTGGCTGTCCAAAGCGTCTGGGTGTTCTTAGATTTCTTTTCGTTCGAGCGATGCCGTTCGAACGGACTCTTCGTCGGCGCGCGCCTATCCGCCGCCGAGCGCCTCGATCGCGTCGACGAGCGGCGTCAGTCGATCCTTTTCCGGCTCCGGCCGCGGCGCGAACGCTTCCGGACCCTCCAGATAGCCGCCGCCCAGCGCCTGGATCAGATCCACATGCGACGACAAATAGTCGGCGTCGAGCGCGTCGAGCACGTAAACCTGTTCGAGGACGGCGTGCGCCTGCGCGAGCAGTTCGCGCTTGTCCTTCAATCCGCTGCTCCAGCGCGAGCGCGCGAGTTCGAGTTCCGCGCGCGCGGCGGCGTTCAAGCGGCGCTGCGCCTCCGTCTCGGAGCGCGTCTCCTTCAGGCTAGCCAGACTGTCGGCGACCTGCTGCGCCGCCCTGAGCAGCGTTTCATTGTAGCCGTCGACCGCCTCGTCATATTCCGAGCGGCGGCCCTCCAGCCTGCCGCGCAAACTGCCGCCCTGGAACAGCGGCAGATGGATGTTGGGCGTGACGGCGTAGCCGATCGCCGAGGTCCGGAACAGGAACTTGCCGAGATCGTCGATCTTCGTCGACGTCCTCGAGGCCTCCAGTCCGCCGACGATCGTGAGATCGACGGACGGCATGAACTCCGCCTTGGCGGCGTGAATCCGCTCCGCCGCCGCCTCGGCGCGATGCATGGCGGCGGCGACGTCCGGACGGTGGGCGAGAAGCTCCACGGGAAGTTGTCGCGGCAAGGCGGGAGCCGCCGGCTGGCTCATCGACTTCGCGCCGACAACGCCGCGTCCGGCGTCCGGTCCCTGGCCCATCAGCCGCGCGAGCAAATTCTGCTGGAAGTCCAGTTGCGCCGTGACGCCGGCTTCGCGTTTGACGGCGGCCTCCAGCGCGGCGCTCGCTTCGGTCACGCCGTCGGCGGTGTCGATCCCGGTTCTGAACCGCGTTTGCGCGAGCGCGAGCAGGTCTTTGCGCAGCTTGACCATCTCGCTCGCGGTCGCCGCCTGCCGGGCCAGCGCGCGGATGCGAAAATAGACGCGCGAGATGGCGGTGGTCAGCAACAGTTGCGCCTCCGCCGTCTCCGCCGCTTGCGCCGCGGCCTCGCCAAGCGCGGCGTTGAGGATCGCCCGGTTCTTGCCCCAGAAGTCGAATTCGTAGTGAAGCGACAGCGGGTTGATGTAGGCCATGGTCTTCTCGAGGCCGGCCAGCGCGGGATTATAGGACTCGACGACGCCATGATTGGGAATGCGCGATTGGCGCATGCCCATATCCGCGTTGAGGAAGGGCAACAGCCGCGCCCCTTCGACCTGTGAAAAAGCCTCGGCGTCGCGCAATGCTTCCATGGCCCTTTTCAGGCTTTGATTTTCAGCCAGCGCCGTCTCGACGATGCGGTCGAGTTCGGGACTGCGGAAGCGGCGCCACCACTCGCCGCTGGGCCAGCTCGCCTCGGTTGGCGAGGCGAGCGGCGCGCC
>NZ_DATBQF010000002.1:0-12784 GCF_036560965.1 Methylosinus sp.
CCCGTTGATAAGTTCTGCCTTCATGCATGGCTTCAAGCATGGAATGATCCAACGCCCGACCCTCCTCTGGCCAAATCACTTGAAGAGGATCGCGCGTCACTCAAACTTTTTCGAGGTGGGACGCTCGCACCGCTTACGGTGTAATTGAGGGCTCGTCACCTGCGTACAGCAGACGAAAGGAGGACTGATCGAGCCTCCCGGTGGCCGGCTTCGGTTCGGAATGGAGGCCGACTTCACAAATCGGAATCCCCGGCCGGATTGCGGCGGAATTCGCAGGCGCCACCGCCGCGGGCCGAACATAGGCTTATGCCAGGTGAAGGTGATTCAACCCGGAAAAGCCAAATTGCGGCTCTTGGTGTGCAGCCAATGAGCGAGCGGATCTACTTCGCCTTTTCGGACCTGTGGATGTTTGCTGAAATAGGTCCGCGCCTGGAAAATGGGGCCGGGGTCGCGCGCCTCAAAGGCCCCGATCTTCGCGTAATGAGCAAAAGGGCCCAATCCGCTCTGCGCGATGTCGGGATTGTTAACCGCATACCACGACACGTCCAGCCAAGCGTTAGGTTTGCGGCCCTCGCTTTCGCCTTGGCGCAGGAATTGTAAGAAAGGATTGACGCCGGAGCGTCGCACGTCTTCGTAGGTCGCAAGATAATACCGCGTGTCGAACAATGGATGGGGGAAACGCCCCTCAGAGAAGCCGTATTCCAAATAGTGGTGAACGGGGTCCATGCCGGCTTTGGCGACGTCCGGATAGGTTTTGAGATAGAAGGCGTGGTCGAACAGAGCTTCGAATTTTCTTCGTTCGGCGCGGGATGAGAAAGTGCTCTGGCCCTGCTTGAGCCCGCGCTTACCGCTGCGCCGCACATTGTCGCGCGCGCGATAGGCATCGATATCGACGAGCAGTTCGGAGATTTGGGCGCGCAGCTCTTCATTCTCTCGTTGTAGGGACGCGTTCGCGGCCAGTTGTGGAGCGACGTCTTCGCCTAAGTACAACTTGCGGACGAGCCGCCCGACTGCGATCTGGCTTCGCGCGAGCTGGTCTTGCAGGCTGCGATTGGCGTTGGTCAGGGAATCGATCTTGTCATAGAGCGCCCTCAAGTTGTCGTGAAGCGCCCCAAGGAGTTGAACGACGTCGCCAGCCAGCGCGCCAGCGGTGCGGAGGGGCCGCGTCCCCGGAACTGCGGCCAGGACGGGCGTCTCTCTGCTTCTGAGCCCTACCAAGCTCCCTTCGTACGAGCCGCACGGCGATCCATGCTCCTGCGCTTCGATTCCATCGACCATTGCTAGTTACCCTCAAACGTCCAGATAGGCTCTCCGGAAAGCCCCGACCAAAGCTGTGTGGCGGCTGCAGCTATGATGCGGGCAGACGCGCCCCTGCGTATTCCCTGCACAAGGCAACAAAATCGCGCGCGACCTTTTCCCAATCGTGATGTTTCAGCGTTTCCCTTCCCTTGCCGACGAGGCCTCGCACTAGCGCCTCGTTGCAAGCGATCTCCCTGATCGCCTCGGTTAACTCCTCCGTCGTGGCGAGAATTGCATTCTCGTTGTGAACGATGATATCGCGGAACGCGGCGCAATCGCTGTTGGCGATCACCGGCCGGCTCGCCATCCATGCTTCTAGAATGACGATACCGAAACTTTCGCTGATGCTCATAGCCGTCAGCGCCAAGCAGGACTGGAGCGCGCCCCTCACGACGTTTCGCGGCTGAATCCCGAGATATGTGACATTGGGCGAGCGAATGGGTTCAAGATCGTCGTCCGGTCCGATCATCACGAGGCGAATGTTGGTATCTTTCGCGAGTTCATCCACTGCGGCGATCACGTCGCGATAGCCTTTGGAACGGGACTTGCGTCCAAGGACAAGAACGAAGCGTCCGCCTTTGCCGTAGACTGCTCGGAAAGCATCGACGTCCTCCGCCGTGAAGGCCTCGCTTACGTCGACCCCCGGCGTGTGATGCACGACTTTCCGGGCGCCCCGTTTTTCGTAATAGGTGCAGGCTGCACGCGGCGATACGCAAGCGACTGTCGCCGTCGTCACCGCGCTCAGCGTGTCCGGGAAATGATAGTAGTCGTCGTCGAGATGGGCGTGCGGAAGCAAGATAACGGGCACGTCGGCGCGATTGGCGGCTTCAACCGCGGCCACTGGCGGCCGGAAGACATTGTTGTGGGTGAGCACGAGATCATATCGCCTGACATTCTCCTCAAGGAACCGCTCAAGCGAACTGGAGTGGGGGCCACGAATGTCGGAGAGCCGCGCGCCTGCGACAGCGCGCGAGGCTTCCGCCGCGATCCCGAGCATCTCGAAGGCCTGCTCTGCCGGCAGATGAGCGACCGATAGCACGGTATTCGACGCCATATCGAGCGGCGCGCCATCGATCGTCACCTGCTCTACCGCGAAGCCCAGGGGGCGTTGATCGGGCAACTGCTCATCGCGCGTTACGGATAGCGTCAATGGCCCCGGTCCCGCTTCGAAAGCGCAGTCTATTACGCCGGATGTCTTGTCATGGAAAAGGATACGATTGTCCTGATCCTGAACGAGCAGCACAACCCGTTCGACGCTGCGCGCTTTGACACGCACGCGGGCTTGGTGCGAAAGATGCAGACCAGCGGAACGATAGGCCCAGCGGACAGGCCCGTCGCTCCATTGCTCAAGGGGGCTCCATCCCCAAGCGAGGCCACTCGTCGTGATAGAGCCGCGCAGGAGACCGTAGAGCGCCTTCTCGAATCCGATCTGAGCGTTCCAGACCGCCGTGCCGAGTTCAAAGTCGGCCGCCTCGTCGACGGGATCGAGATCGAAGCGCGCGAAGCGAATATTCTTCGCGCCGGTAGGCGCGCCAATGGCCTCCTCATAATCATATCGGCCGACGAACCGCTGCTCTTCCCGAATGCGCGTGACCTTGGTCGCAACGACGTCGATGCTGAACTCACCGCTTTCGCCGAGTTTTTGAAGCAGATGCCACAGATGCGTCTCGGCGCCGCCGAGAAGTGGCCAGGAGTAGCGATAGGTGACGAACAGGAGACGCTTCTTCGGCTTTTCGATATCAGCGAGCAACTCGACGAAGCGTCTGGCATGAGCGTGCATCGCGTAATTGGAATCGAAGATCGCCTGACGCGCGGCGCGGCGGGTTCCGTCGAAAAGGGTCTCGTCTGAGAAAGACTCCTTCAGCGCCTCGGCGAAATCCTCTAGTGCGGCGACCCGCATATGCTTCGCCTCTAGGCGTCGGTGGCCGCGGAGGCCAAATTCCGTGGTGATAACAAAAAGGCCATTGGCCAGATAGTCGGCAACCTTTACATTGGAGCCGGATCCGGACATCATCGGGTTGAGTGCGATGCGGCAGCTCTGCATCACCGCTGATTTAAGCTTGTCGTCGAGCGTGCCCCAGACCACGACGTTCTTGGGATTGGGGCCGGGGAAGGACTCGCCGAGCGAACCGACGAGGTGGAACTCAACGTCTGGGCAAGTAGCTGCGAGCTTCTCGACGATGAAACGCGCTGCATTGATATTGGGCATATGGGCGGAGCCGAGGAAGAGCGCCGAGCGGTGTCCGATCCGCCTTTTCGCGACGGCCAAATCCTCTTGACCGGGCTCGGCGGGCGTTGCACAGCCGTTGTGCACGACTGTTACCGGCGCGCCGCTGGATCGCCCGCGCAGATAGCGCTCCGCATCTTCGTCGCAGACCGCCACAACGGCAACCGAATTTTCGATGGCGATGCCTTCCGCTTCAATCAAATCCGCCATGAGGGCGTTGCGGTCGGGATGCCAGTGCAGCGCGTCGCTCTTTAGACCGATCTCGTCGTTATGGCCCGAATAGACAAAGCGATCGCAAAAGAGATCGGGCAAGCCCACCATGTAGGGATGCTCTATGATGACGATGCGCGCCTTGCCGCGTAGCGCGTGATAAAGCGCCACCAAATGCGGATTTTCCGGCGCGTGCTTGATTGCAACTATATCGCGCGAAGAAATATGGAATTTCGAGTCGAGCGCCCGCTCGCGGTCAACATGCGCGGCCGTCTTTGGCACACGCATCACGGCGATCGTGTCACTAAGGCGCTCGACGCTGATTTCCCTGCCCTCGGAGAAACTGACGAAAACGACTGGACTCCAATTCGCTACGGTCTCGTAAACGCCTCGCATGCGCGTCGCGCCGCCGCCGATCGAGCCGAAAGGGTCATAGTCATTGAGTGCCAGCACATAAGGGCCGGCGAGCGGACCTGCTTTTCCGCTAGTCAGCGCGCCGAGGCGCTGGCGCAGCTCCCGCGCCAGAAGGCGCCAATTGTATTTAGCCGAGACGAGCTCGTGCGCTTTGTCGGCGATCTTGGCGAGGTCGGCGCGGCGACCGGACCAATGACGCAGAACGCGGGCAAAACTTTCGACTTCCGCGCCGACATAATGCTCGCCGTCAGAGGCGTCTATCCCTCGCATGCCGAATGCCGTCGAGAAAAGCGGTAACCGATTTTCGAAGAAATCGAACACTTTCAGGCTCGAGCCGCTGCCCGTCGTCATGGGATTGATAGCGCAATCGACCAGAGCGATCACTTTCGCCTTGGCGACATTGTCGATACGCCCGTAGCGCTTGACGTTGGGCGGATAATCGCCTGGCGGCAGGCAATCGCCGATGATGTGAAACGTGAATTCCGATGCTTCCGGAGCGATCGTCTCGACGATTGCGGTCGCTGCGAGCCCATTGGGGTGATGGCCACTGCCGATGAATACGATGTCGCGTATCGGCCCCTGGCTTGCCGGGCGGGCTGGAGTCGCTTGCGACGCCGTTCCGTTGGGAAGGAACATGGTTTCGTTCAGAGGCGCCATTTCTTCGAAGCTGCGCAAGTCCGTCTCGCCGCAATAAATGACGAGATCCGCACCTTTCAGCAGGCGAAGCTCCAGATCGTAGACTAGATGATGGATCGGCGTGGATTTGTCATCGGGGTGAAGTTGCTTGTAAAGAAGCGATTCGCAATTATATGAATTGTAAATACGAGGCTTTGCGTCAATATTGAAGAATAGATCGTAGTCGATGGTGAAAGGCGAATCGTGGATGATAACGTCAGCGTCGCTATATTCTTCTAAATAGGCGGCATGAAACATCGACGGCAGACGACCAGCCGCTCCGATGCTCGGACCCGACAAATCGCCGTCGCCAGCTTTCGGGCTCAATACGTCCCATTGCTCTGTGAATTCATGAGCCTTCGGAATGCGCCGTTCGATAAAAGTATCTGTATGATAGACGGCTTCCTCCTTGCCGCCGACATGAGATGAGCTGATAAGAGTTACATGATAGAAGCTGCTCAATTCTCGGTAGAGGTGATAGAGGCGCAGTTCGCCTCCGCTCTGGGGCGGGTTAAAGGCAGGAAAGAAACTAAGTACGAGCAGTTTTTTCATTCGAACCTCATCGGAGCCTCTCCAATCTCATTGCGCATAAAGATCGGCGGTTTCGTGACGGCGGGACAAATAGCTCAGATCAGAGAATTTGATAACCCTGGCCGTGCATCTGACAGCTGTTAGAAGTAATACGGTCTCAGTACGTCAGCGTTGAGCCCGATTACGTCAGCGGATGCATAATTATTCCCCAAGTTTCCGCTTGATAAGATTCGTCAAACCACACCATCCAACGATCTGAATACGCATATCATGCCTCTTCTCTTGTTGATTCATTGCCTTGGCGTGTTACTGGATGACTCAAGGTCTCATTTCTACAATACCAAATTAGAGGGTCGGATGCTTCCCGCCTGCGAAGACGTGGGCAGCGGTTTCGCAAGGTTCTGTGGAGCGCCTGCGATAGCACCATGCGTTGGATGACCTCAATCACAGGTGGTAATCAGCTCCGCCCTTGCATTTTCATCTAGATACGCCGGAAAGTAAGGATATAGCAATAGGCTTGAGCCAGGATGAAAACGGTGCTGCCGCACTGCCTCGATCGCGTCTGTGGACGGCGGTTGCCGAGCTGTTGAGCTCGGGTCGGAGGGATGGGGGCGTGCTTTTTGAGGAGCAACGCCAACGACGATCGAGGACCTGCTTCGGGAGGGGGTGCGGAAGGTGGAGGCGCTGCATTTCGGCGCGACGAGCGCCGGAGAGCGCATTCGGCTTCGCCTCGACGACAATCGGCGCCCGTGTTCCCACGGCGCGGCGGCGCGCGCGGCGCTTCCTAACCGTCAGCCCTTCCTCGCGGTAGAGCCGATAGATGCGGTTCTTGCCCGAGCGCTCGTCCCGCTGACGAAGCAAGACGAACAGCCGCCGGTAGCCGAAGCGCCGGCGCGCATTGGCGAGATCGCGCAGCTCGGCGCGAAGCTCGGCGTCGGCCGGGCGCGTCGACGTGTAGCCGCCGTCTTGCGATCGATGGCGACGAGATCCGACAGGCCCGACGTTCCGACAGACCCATGACGGCCTGAAGATGCGCGACGGCTTCGCGCTCGAAGCGGGTCCTACCATTTTTTTCCCAAGAGCTCGCGAAGCGGCGCCGCATCGAGCATCTGATCGGCCAAGAGCTTCTTCAGACGCGCGTTTTCCTCCTCCAGCGCCTTCAGCCGCTAGGCCGCGGAAAGTCCATCCCGCCGAATTTTGCCTTCCAATTGTAGAGCGTCGTCTCCGAAACCGCGTATTTGCGCGTGAGGTCCGCCGCCTTCGCGCCGGCTTCCTGGTCCCGCAAAATCCCGATGATCTGCTCTTCCGTGAACCGTTTCTTCTTCATCGTGTCCGTCCTCAATGGGCCGGACTCTAATCGATGCTGGTGGGATTTTTCAGGGGCACGTCAGCGCCACCCTGCGAACGTGAAAGTTTGACCCGAAGCGGCCGCTCGCAAGGACTCCGGCAAACGCCCGCTTTGGGTGGATAGGCGAAGCAGGCGATATTTTGCGACAATGAATGGAATGCGGGCGAAGCCTCGCCAAATCAGAGAACTGAACAAACCTGCGTTCTGGCGGCCGAACTTGTTGGCGTCTTGCTCGACAATATCGAAGTATCGCATCCACGTATTTAGCTACCGATTTATTCCTCCGCGACAGGGAAGGTCGCAATAGTGTCGTCGATGTAATCAGTTGGAGACACATTGGCGAGTCCAGAATTCTCTTCAAAAAGTATTCGCGGACGCCCCGTCTGGATGCTCGTCGCCGTATCCGTATAATTGACAGAAGCGTTGACCAAGCCGATCAGGTAAGCCTTGTTGTTAACCTTTGTCCCTTGGATGGAAACGATCTCGGGTCGAAGAATCACTGGACCACCGCTGTTTCCAGGAAATACGAAGGCATCTAACAGCAGATTGTCGGACGCACTGTCAAGCAGCTCACTTATACGAGCGATTGCTCCTTGCCGAACTACGACGTAATTTTTCTGAAGACCTGCCAAATCCATCGGAAAGCCAAGAACGAAGACTCCATCCCCCGCACTCGCACCCAGCTGGCGCAATTTCTCACGATTAGCCGAGTTCTCGTCGCTAGTAAAAAAAGCAGACTCGTATTTCCTATCGCGCAAACCGTTCAGATCGACCGGGATGACTGACACATCCTTTCCATTTGGATTCGCTTTCCAGTTAGCAAAGCCTTTTACCGCGAGGTCAACATTCAAATCAAATTCGCCGCCCGGAGTCTTCTCATCAACTGGATTGATTCGAACCTTCATATTTCCAATAGCCGACATTTGTAATTTTGTTTTTTCAAACCCATCGACGACGTGTTTTGCAGTAACAAGAAATGGCGCGTATTTGCGCTTTGCGAAGTCGGACTCATTCTTCGAGGTCAGCTTTCCATAAAAGAACCCCGTCCCAATCGTGTGCCAAATCGAGGCCACAGGAGCGCCGTCCACTACTCCGGGTCCACGAAAACCGAGTGCGACCACGGAGTTCAGGAATGCCGGAGGGACAAGCGCAGCATTTGCGGTCCGTGGGAATATCAACGGGGCCGCGAGAGCTAAAGGCAATTTCATTATGGAGCGTCGATTCATGCTCACCTGCTCAATCCTCCCAGGAAAATATAATATAATCTACATCTTGATTGCCCCTGACGCCAGCCCGAGTTTGTGAGCAGCCGTCCGCTTCGTCTTGGGATTAGAAGTTGTCCCTGCCGTCAGCGGCAGACATTCAGCGGCCGCCCGCAGGTGAATATCTCAGAACGGTCGATTCCGGTCGTTCGACCGTCTGCCTACGTAACGTCCGTTCTTGGCGCGAGTTCCCCCTTCCCGACGGCGAAGGAGGAACTGTGACCCTTAGAAGATCGGTCCCTCCCATAGAGCCAACGGCCGGTTTCGCCAAAAGCCGACATTCCCGGATCTGACGTTTCTCAATGATTGCCGGGAGATAGCGGCGCCCCTTCCGACAATGCCAGCCGCCGACGAGCAGCCATCGAATGGTGGACGACGCTCGACTGCCGCGCCCCGACGCCACAGGAGCGCGAAGCCTTTGTCCGCTGGCTGACGCGCGACCCAGCAAACCGCGAGGCGTTCGAAAAAGTCTGCCGCATATGGGGCAATCTCAAGGGTCTGCGGCCGCTCATCGACAAATTCGAGGTAACGCCGCCGCGCCGCCGCGCTTTCGACCCGCCGCGGGCCTAGTGACGCTCGCCGCCGTTCTCTTGTCCTATGTCCGTTTCGACGACCTCTGGATCATGCTGCGCGCCCAGGCGCGAACCGGCGTCGCGGAGACGTGCATGGTTGGCGAAATTTTCGGAGAGGTCCCTCCGTCCTATGGTCCGATCGCGGCATAAAGTGCCCGGCTGAGGTCGGCGGAGAAGCGTCCGCCGTTCGACATGCCTTCGAGCGCGGTGTTGGTGAAGGCGACCAGCGTCAGGCATTTGCTGGGATCGACGCACCAGCTATGGCCATAGGCGCCGCCCCAGCGCCAAGCGCCCGGGGATTCGGTCACGCCGGCGGCCGTGGCATCGCGCAGGATCGAGAAGCCGAGGCCATAACCCCAGCCGGGTGAGCCTTCGATATCGAGTGCAGCAATCTGATCGCGCGCCATTTCGGCCGCGCATTCGGGCGGCATCAACGGCCCGCCGCCCGATCGCAGCGCTTCGAGCAGCGCCATTGTATCCCTGGCGCCGCCGATCATGCCGGCGCCGCCGGACGGAAAGGCTTCTCGATCGAAGGCGCGTGACGGGTCCATGCGGATGCCGGGGAGACCGGGAAGAAACGGCGCCACGTCCGGCTCGCGCATCCGGCGCGGATGCGGCGTGTCGTCGGCGTAAGCCGCTGTCAGCCGGGTCGGGTCCGAAATCGAGAAGCCGGTGTCGTTCAGCCCGAGCGGTTCGGTCACCAGCACTCGCACCGCCTGCGGCAGCGCCAATCCGGTTGCAGCCTCGATCAAGGCGCCCACGACATCGAGAGCGAGTGAATAGCAGAACCGCGTTCCCGGTCGAAACTGCAACGTTACCCCGGCGAGTCGGCGTAGGTTCTCAGCGAGCGTGATGCCGGTTCGGTCCATGCCATCGGAGACGCCGGCTCGATGCAGCGGCCCATCTTCCGGCTCCAGAAAGCCGTAGCCGAGACCGGAGGTATGGGTAAGGAGTTGGCGCAACGAGATGACGACGGGCTCTCCCTCAAAGCGCGGTTCGAAATAGGGCAGCCATTCGGTGATCGGCCGATCGAGAGCGAGCTTGCCTTGCCCGACCAGCGCCATGGCCGCCGCCGCGACGAAGGGCTTGGAGACCGAGGCGAGGCGGAACAGCGCATCTTCGCGCATCGGGGCGCCGGCCTCACGATCCGCCAAGCCGGCGGCGCGGGTGTAGATCGGCTGGCCGTTCCGGCGCACCAGGACGACGGCGCCGACGATCCGCTCGGCCGCGATGCCGCCATCGATGACGGCGTCGAGTCGCGTGGAGAGCGTGGTGGAAGACGTCCGAAGCGGGCGTTCGAGCATGGAAGCTTTTTTCGGCTCAGGGGGCGAAGGAGAGGGGAAAGCCGTGCCGGCAGGCGCGGTATGCGGCGACAAAGGCCGCGGCCAGGAGCAGAAGCGCGACGGGCGCGAAGGCGCCGGCTCCAAAACGATCGAGCAGCAACCCGCCGATGATGCCGCCGCCGGCGATGGCCGCATTCCAGGCGGTGACGAGCATGGACTGAGCGATGTCGTGCATGTCTCCGGCCGCCTTGGCGAGGGCGGTCTGAAACAGCGTCGGGACGCCGCCGAAGGCGAGGCCCCAGAGCCCCGCGGCGCTCAAGGCGACGGTCGGTGCGTGACCGGCGATACCCAGCGCCAGCGCTGCGAGGCCGAACAGCGCGATGCTGATCAGGGTGAGAGGGCGCAGATGATGGTCGATCAGGCCGCCGACGATCCAGATCCCGGCCAGCGCGGCAATCCCGAAGACGAGCAGAGCGAGATCGGTCCTGGAGGCCCCGCCCACATCGCCTAACAAGGGAGCGATGTAGGTGTAGAGGATGTTGTGGGCGAGCACGAAGGTCAGAGTGACGAACAGAACCGGCCGGATTCCCGGCAAAAAGAAGACGTGCGTGAGCGGACGCCGCTTATCCTCTGCCTGTCCCGCGAAGTCGGGGACTTTCATCGCCACCCAGGCGATCAGGATCAAGGTCAGGCCGCTCATGAGCCCGAACGAGGCCCGCCAACCGATGATCGAGCCGAGGTAAGTTCCTGCCGGGATGCCGAGCGCCAGCGCCAGCGGCGTGCCGATCATCGCGACGGCGATGGCGCGTCCCTTCGATCCCTCCGGCGCCATCCGCGCGGCGTAGCCGGCGATCAGCGCCCAGAGCAATCCAGCGGAAACACCGGCGACGGACCGGGCGACGAGCGTCAGTCCATAGCTATCCGATAGGGCTGTCGCCGTGTTCGCCAGCGCAAATCCGGAGATGGCGAGGAGAAGCAGCGGCCGCCGCCGCATGCCTCGGGTCGCGGTGGTCAGGGGAATGGCCGCGGCGAGCGAACCGATGGCGTAGAGCGTGACGAGTTGCCCGGCGAGCGCCTCGGAAACACTCAGGCTCGCGCCGATCTGCGGCAACAGACCGGCCGGAAGGGCCTCGGTCAGGATGGTGATGAACCCGGCCATCGCGAGCGCCAAAAGACTGGGCCAGGGGAAAGGAGCCGAGGTCGGCGGGACGTGGCCGGCCACGTCGTGGGAGCATGTCTCTGTCATGCCCAAGAGATTAGCGGTATCGCGATGCGGAATAATCAGGCTAGAATTCCATTTATATCGGACAATTGAGTCCGCAATGTCGGGAAGGTGCATGGACCACTTCGGCGCGCTCAACGCCTTCGTTCAGACGGCCGAGGCCGGCAGCTTCGCCGCCGCTGCGATCAAGCTCGGCGTTTCGGCGTCCGCTGTAGGGAAGGCGGTGGCCCGGCTCGAGGAACGGCTCGGTGTTCGCCTATTTCACCGCTCGACCCGGTCGTTGACCCTCACGCCCGAGGGCGAGCTCTTCCGCGACCGCTGTCGCCGCATCTTCTGCGAGATCGAGGCGGCGGAACTCGAACTGTCGCAGACCCGCGCGGCGCCGCGGGGGAAGCTCCGCGTCAGCCTTCCGCTCATCGGCATGCTGATGATGCCGGCGGTGATGGCATTCATGCGCGCCTATCCCGAGATCGAGCTCGACCTCGATTTCACCGACCGGCTGGTGGATGTGATCGACGAAGGCTTCGACGCGGTCATCCGCACCGGCGATGCGCGCGACAGCCGGCTGATGATGCGCCGCGTGGGCGCCTTCTCCCATCGCATTGTGGGGTCGCCGGAGTATTTCGCCACGCATGGTGTGCCGAAGGCGCCGGAAAACCTCGTCGCCCACGCCTGCCTTCATCACAAATATCCCTCGACGGGCAAGCTGGAGCGCTGGCCGCTCGCGCGTGACGGGGTGGACCTCGACGTGACTCTGCCGGTCACGCTGGTTGCCAGCACGCTGGAACCTCAGATCTGTCTGGCCGAGGAAGGCTTCGGCCTTGCCTGTCTGCCGCTGTTTGGCGTTCGCTCTCAGCTTTCACGCGGCACGCTCGTCAGCGTGCTCGACGAATTTATCCGCGACGTTGGTGCGTTCCATATTCTATGGCCAGCAAGCCGTCACCCCTCGCCCAAGCTGTCCGCCTTCGCCTCCTTCATGGCCGAGAACCTGCTGCGCTATCCGCAACCGCTGCCTTGCGGAGCCGAAGCGCAGTGAACCGACGCGGGTCCGTTTGCCAAGCGTCTTGTCGCTTCTGCCTTCTATCTTCCCCTCTCGATGAACTCCGGTAACGCTGGCCGCCGCCGCGACACGATCAAACCCGGCCCGCACCAGACCAAGTAAAGCCTGACCGCGCCGCTCAATTGCGCCGGCCGAATGCCTCCTCGCCCTCGATCGGAGGGTGACATCGAATGGAGGCCGACATGGCCGCAGCGCTCATCACAGACGAACTCTCCGCCCGGCTCCTCGCCAATGCAAAACCCCCGGCCGCCGGCGAGCTGACCATGCACGAAGTCGAGAAACCATCGGGCATTCGGCTTCGCCTCGACGAGAATCGGCGCACGCGTCCCCACGGCGCGGCGGCGCGCGCGGTGCTTCCTCACCGTCATACCTTCCTCGCGGTAGAGCCGATAGATGCGGTTCTTGCGCGAGCGTTCGCCCTGCTGCCGGAGCAAGATGAACATGCGGGATTCGCACGCCTAGGTCGCGGCGATCCGCCGCGAACGTTCACGAATTCCAGGGAAAGCGGACCCTGGGGCCGTCCGCGACGAATGGCCGGTTATGTAAAGGTTTTCGGATGCCGGCCCTTTGCGAGCACTCGGCGTCGCGCAGCCTTAGGGCCGGCATCCGAAAACCTCCAAGGAAGGAAACCGCGAGTCGGAAGGGCGCCGTCGCCGCCGCGAGCTATGGGGATTTATGTGT
>NZ_DATBQF010000003.1:0-28910 GCF_036560965.1 Methylosinus sp.
ACGCCGATTCGGTCGAATAGTCGGAGCGCTCGAAAATAAATCGCTCCGTTTCGGGCGGATGCTCTAGCGCGATTTGGCCGGAAAGGGAATGCGCCGCGCGAGCGTGACCGAAGCATGACGAGCGCCATTGACAAGCGGAGCGTCGGCCTCGTAAGAGAGCCGCGTTGCCCAGGTGGCGGAATTGGTAGACGCGCTGGTTTCAGGTACCAGTGGTGAAAGCCGTGGAGGTTCGAGTCCTCTCCTGGGCACCAACGCACTCTCGCAGAGTGTCTTCATCGATCCCGAGCGCTCGCGGCGATCGACCTGCCCCGCGGCGATCGACCTGTGCCCCCTGGCGCGCCGACTTGCCAGATCGTTCCCGGATGGACGAGAACCGCCAGGTCGCCGCGTCGTCGCCTTCGACGCGGTTTTCGGGGAAACATCATGCGACGCGCCCTTATCGCCTTTGTCGCCCTTCTCGCTCTCGCGCTTCTCTACGCGGGCTACGCCTTTCTCTCGTTGCGCCAGCTCGAGGCGGGCGTGAAGGCGGGCGACGCCGTCGCTATTTCGGACCATGTCGATTTTCCCGCCGTGCGCGGCTCGATCAAGGAGCAGCTGGCGACCATCGTCATGTCGCGCGCGCTGGACGGCGCCGACAAGAATCGCAGTCCCGGCGTACGGCTCGGCGCCGGTCTGCTGGCGGCCATCGGCCCGGCGCTCATCGATACGGCGGTCGACCGTTTCGTCTCGCCTGCGGCCATCGGCGCCCTGCTGGCGCGGCGCGCGACCGCGGCGTCGTCCGGTCAGGGGCCGGCGGCGGCTGGCGACGGACAAGAGCCCCGGGAGCTCGATCTGCGTCGCTTCGCGCATCGCTTCGAGATTCTGTCGCCGACGCGGTTTCGCATCACCCATAAGGACGGCGTCGCGATCGTCTTCGCCCTCTCGGATTGGACGTGGAAAGTCGCCGATATTCGCATCCCGCCGGATCTTCTGAAAAAGCTCCTGCGGCCGGATGCAGGAGGCGAGCGCCTGTGACCGGCTCTGCGCGAAGCGCCGAATTGCTCGGCCATCCGCGCGGGCTCGCCGATCTCATCCCTGGTTCTTGACCATGTTCGTCGGCAATTTCCTCGGCGGCTGGCTCGGCGGCTTCTCGTCCAGCCTCGCGCGGCGCTTTCGCTCGGACCTCATTCCCGATTGACGCGCGCGCGCGTCGGGTTAAGAGCTTTCCGCATGACGAAGACGCACAAGGGCGCCGCTCTTCTCGGGCAGAAATCGGCGCTGCCCCGATCGCCCGACGAGGCCGAGCTCGACCTCGTCGCCAATCCGCATCCGGGCGAGATCTATCTCGTCCGCTTCGCCGCGCCGGAATTCACCTCGCTGTGCCCGGTGACCGGCCAGCCGGATTTCGCGCATATCGTCATCGATTATGCGCCGATGGAATGGCTCGTCGAATCGAAGTCGCTGAAGCTCTATCTCGGCAGCTATCGCAATCACGGCGCCTTCCACGAGGATTGCACGCTTCGCATCGCCAAGGATCTCGTGGCGGCGATGACGCCGCGCTGGCTGCGCATCGGCGGCTATTGGTATCCGCGCGGCGGCATTCCGATCGACGTCTTCTGGCAGACGGGCGCGCCGCCCGCCGGCCTCTGGCTGCCGGACCAGGGCGTGACGCCCTATCGCGGGCGGGGCTGACGCGCGCTATCGCGACGCGAGCGCCTTCGCCAGCCGATCGAAGGGCAGCAGCGCCTCGATCAGCGCCGGCAGATCGCGCAGCGGGATCATGTTCGGACCGTCGGAGACGGCGCTGTCCGGGTCTGGATGCGTCTCGATGAAGAGGCCGGCGACGCCAACCGCTGCCGCCGCCCGCGCCAGCACCGGGACGAAGCGCCGCTCGCCGCCGGAGGCCGCGCCGAGCCCGCCCGGCTGCTGCACCGAATGGGTGGCGTCGAAAATGACTGGAACGCCGGTCGTCTCCGCCAGAATGGGCAGCGCGCGCATGTCGGAGACCAGCGCATTATAGCCGAAGCTGGTTCCGCGCTCGGTCGCCAGCGCGCCGGCGGCGCCCTCGGCGCGCAGCTTGTCGATGGCGTGGCGCATGTCCCAGGGCGCGAGGAACTGGCCCTTCTTCACATTGACGATGCGCCCCGTCCGCGCCGCCGCCGCGAGCAGATCGGTCTGCCGGCAGAGGAAGGCGGGGATTTGCAGAATATCCGCCACTTCCGCCACAGGCGCGCATTGCGCGGTCTCATGCACGTCGGTGAGGAGGGGCAGTCCGAAGCGCTCCTTGATCTCGGCGAAGATCGGCAGCGAGGCGGCAAGGCCGAGGCCGCGCCCCGAGGCGCCCGAGCTGCGATTGGCCTTGTCGAAAGAGGCTTTGAACACGACGCCGATTTGCAGCCGCTCGGCGAGCGCGGCCAGCGCCTGCGCGATCTCCAGGCCCTGCGCGCGGCTCTCCAGCGCGCAGGGGCCGGCGATGAGCGCGAGCGGCAGCCCATTGCCGAAGGTCACGCGCCGAGGCGCGCCGATGGTGACCGTGGAGAAATCTGTGGGCATTGCGCAAGCCTATCACTCGCATCCGCGAGCGCGAAGCACGAGGGAAGCGTCACCCGATCATCTCGGCGCGTCAATCGGACTCCTTGGCCTCGGTCGGCGTGACTTTCAGCACGGTGATGCGATTGCGCATCTTGCGCAGCACCTCGAAGCGAAAGCCGTGGAAGTTGAATACTTGGCCCGCCTCCGGAATGGCCGCCGCCTCGTGGATGACGAGGCCGGCGATCGTCGTCGCCTCCTCGTCCGGCAGGCTCCACTCCATGACACGGTTGAGGTCGCGCACCGGCACCGCGCCGTCGACCAGCACCGAGCCGTCCTCCTGCGGGCGCACGCCCTGCATGGCGAGATCATGCTCGTCGCGAATGTCGCCGACGATCTCCTCCAATATGTCCTCGAGCGTGACGAGGCCCATCACCTCGCCATATTCGTCGACGACGAGCGCGAAATGCGTCTTGCGCTTGAGGAAGGCCTCGAGCTGATCCTCGAGCGTCGTCGATTCCGGCACGAACCAGGGCTCGAGCGCGACGTCGTCGACGCTGAGCTTGGAGAAATCCGCTCCCGCCGCATCGAGCGCGCGCAACAGATCCTTGGAGTGGATGACGCCGATGAAATTATCCGGCTCGTCGCGCCACAAGGGCATGCGCGTGAAGGGCGAGGCCAGCACCTCGCGCACGATCTGCTCGGGCGGCAGGTCGGCGTCTATCGTGCGCATTTTGGTGCGGTGGATCATCACATCGGCGACATGCAGAATCTGCAGATCGAGCACGCCGCCGAACATGTCGCGCCAATTGCGCTCGACGGTGCCTTCCTCATGCATGATGTCGACGGCGCTCTTGAGCTCGTCATAGGGCGAGAGCAGCGTGCGGCCGTGGCCGATCTCGACGCCGGCGAGCTTCAGCACGCCGCGCACGAAGGCCTCGACGCCGATGAGCAGCGGGCCGAAAATGGCGACGAACAGGGTTATGACGCGGGCGACGCGCAGCGACAGGCGGTCGGGATGGTTGATCGCCACCGTCTTCGGCAGAACCTCGGCGAAGACCAGCAGCAGCACGGTCATGAGGATGGTGGCGTAGACGGCGCCGCTCTCGCCGGTCAGATAGACGAGCACGCTGGTGGTGAAGGCCGAGCCGCCGATATTGACCAGCGTCGAGCCGAGCAGCAGCGCCGCGATCATGCGATTGCGCTGGCCCAGCAGCCGGTTGACCAGCGCGGCGCGACGGTCGCCCTCTTTCTCCAGCGCATGCATATGGGCGTGCGAGGCGGCGGTGAGCGCCGTCTCCGACGCGGAGAAGAAGGCGGACAGCAGAACGCACAGCACGACCACGAAGGCCGCCACCCATATGTCGACCTTCTCGAGGCCCGTTTCGACGCCGCCGTGCATGATGTCCCTATTCGCGCCTACTCGCGGGCGATTTCGTCCTTGAGGAAGCTGCGCACCGCATCGACCTCGATGCCCTTGGCGACGAAGGACCGTCCGATCCCGCGCGCCAGGATGAAGGTGAGCGCGCCCCTCTCGACCTTCTTGTCCTGGAACATGGCGTCGAGCATGGCGTCGGCGTCGTCGCGCCAGCCGGGAATATCGCGGATGCGAGTCGGCAGGCCGACGCGCGCCAGATGGCGGCCGACGCGCTCGGCGTCCTGCAGGCTGCAGAGGCCGAGCCGCGCCGAGAAGCGAAAGGCCGAGACGAGGCCGATGGCGACGCCCTCGCCATGGACGAGGCGCTCGCTGTCGTAATGCACGAGCCGCTCCAGCGCATGGCCGAAAGTATGGCCGAGATTGAGCAGAGCGCGGTCGCCCTGCTCGGTCTCGTCGCGGGCGACGATCTTGGCCTTGGAGCGGCAGCTCACCGAGATCGCCTCGACGCGCGCGGCGCGGTCGGCGAAAACGGCGGAGGCGTTGTTCTCCAGCCATTCGAAGAAGAAGGCGTCGTCGATGAGGCCGTATTTGACGACCTCGGCGTAGCCGGCGCGGAACTCGCGCAGCGGCAGCGTCGCCAGAGCGTCGACATCGGCCAGCACCAGCGAGGGCTGGTAGAAGGCGCCGACGAGATTCTTGCCCTGCGGCGTGTTGATGCCGGTCTTGCCGCCGACGGAGGAGTCGACCTGCGCCAGCAGCGTCGTCGGAACCTGCACGAAGCGCGAGCCGCGCCGCACGCTCGCCGCCGCGAAGCCGGTGAGATCGCCGACGACCCCGCCGCCGAGCGCCAGCACAATGTCGCGGCGCTCGATGCGCGCTTCGAGAATCTCCTCGCAGACGCGCTGGAAGACGGGGAAGGATTTCGAGCCTTCGCCCGGCTCGACGATGATCGACGTCGTGCGAATCCCGGCTTTCTCGAGGCTGTGGCGCAGCACGGGGAGCTGCAGCCGCGCGACATTGGCGTCGGTGACGATGGCGCAGGCCGCGCCCGGCGCGATGCGCGCGAGATGCTCGCCCGTCTGCTCCAAAAGGCCGGCGCCGATGATGATGTCATAGGCGCGCTCGCCGAGCCCCACCTCGACAGTCTGCGACTCGACGGGGGCGGGCGGCGTTCGTGACGTCATGAATCTGGTAAATCCTTGTGTCGTCGCGCTTTCCGGTGCGCCTACGGCCCAGGCGAGCAGCGCCGTCACCGTCTCCTCGACCATCGCCTCATGGGGAACGTCGCGGGAGAGCACGGCGATATCGGCCTGGCGGTAGACGGGATAGCGCTCGTCCATCAGCCGGCGCAGCACGGCGGCGGGATCGCTGGTCTGCAGCAGCGGACGGTCGCCTTTCCGCCGCACGCGGCGCAGCAGAACGTCATGGGCGGCGTCGAACCACAGCGAGACGCCGCGCTCCTTCACGCGGCTGCGTGTGGTCTCGTCCATGAAGGCGCCGCCGCCGGTCGCCAGCACGCAGGGCTCGCCGGCCAGCAGGCGGGCGATGACGCGGCGCTCGCAATCGCGGAAATGCGCCTCGCCATATTTGGCGAAAATATCGGGGATCGGCATGCCCGCCGCGGCGGCGACGATCTCGGCGTCGGCGTCCTTGAACGGCAGGCCGAGCCGCTGCGCCAGGCGCTGGCCGATCGAGGTCTTGCCGGAGCCCATCATGCCGACGAGCACGAGCGAGCGGCCGAGCAGAGCGCCGCGAATGGCGCGCGCGCCATCCTCGGGCGGCGTCTGGCCGCCCGGCCGCGCCGCGGGATCGCCGGTCGAATGACCGCCGATCATTTGCCCGCCGATCGCTTGCACTTTGCTCATGCCGAGCAATCTACACTGCGTTCGCAGGAAATTCAGCCCCGATTTGCTCATTCGGGGAGCAGCGGCTCGAGAAAACGGCGGATGAAGCCCAGCATGCGCGGCTCGGCGAGGTCGGCGCGCCGCGCCGCCATGCGCACGCCCGCCAGCTCGGGCTTTTTTTGCGTGGCGATGCGGGCCGTCACGCGGGCTTCCAGCTCGGCGGCGGCGAGCGGCGATTGAGCGATTCGCATGCAGGCGACGCGCGGCCCGGCGAAGACGATGGTCCAGTCCGGCGAAAGCCGAACCTCCTGCGGCGTGACGCCGGTCTCTTCTTCCAGCTCGCGCAGCAGATTGGCCTCGAGATCGACGAGGCCGCCGCGCAGATCGCTCGGGTCCGGCGTTCCGGCCGGAAAATAGATCGCGCCGGCGGCGGAATGATCCGCCCCCATCTCGCCGAGCAGAAAGGCGCCGTCGGCCGAACGCAGCGCCGGCATGGAGAAGCAATTATAGACGGAGGCGTCCGGAAAGCCGAAATCCCGCCAGGCGAGGAAGCGGGAGAAGCGCGTCGCGAAGAATTTGACGCCGAGCGTCGCGTTCTCCGTGGCGTTCTCTGTCGCGCTCTCCCGCGCGTTCCCGCGCGAGACGCCATGGGCGAGCAGCACCGGCCCGTCGAAGAGCGCGGGAATCTCGGCCCGCCGCGCCGCCCAATGGGCGTCGATCTCCGCGCCGCGCTGCCGGTCGAAGGCCCAATCATGCGGCTCGAGGACGCAATGCAGGGCGGAGACGGTGGCGATCTCGAACGCGTCGCTCATAAGTCGAGGTCCCCACGCTGAATCAGGACCGCATGTCCCGCCACTGTGACCGCGACGAGCCGGCCGGCTTCGATCCGCGAGCCGAGAATGATGCGCGAGGGGCGGCCCATGGCGTAGCCTTGCTCGATGACGAATTCGTGCTCGCCGTCCTCGGGCGCCTCGAAGGCGTGGGCGACGCCGGCGAAGGCCGCCGCGGCCGCGCCCGTCGCCGGGTCCTCGCCGATGCCGACGCCATTGGCGAACATTCTGGCGCAGACCGCGCTCGACGGCTCGACCGTCTCGCTCGTGTAGAGATAGGCGCCGATGCGCTCGCCGAGCAGGGCGGGGAAGGCGGCAGGGTCCGGCCGCGCGCGATCCAGCGCTGCGCGCGAGCGGACCGGAACGAAAACCAGCTCCACCCCGGCGGAGAAGCTCGACGGGATGTGGCGGCCAAAGCCGATCTCCTCCGCTTCGAGGCCGAGAGCCTGCGCCAGCGGCGCGGCGTGAGGCGCCGGCGCGCCGCGGACGGGCAGGCGCGGCGCGTCGAAACGGGCCAGAACGGCGCCGGAGGCGTCCCGCACCACCTCGCAGCGGACGAGGCCGATCTCTTCCTCCAGGGCGATGACGACGCCATGGCGCGTCAGCATCTCGGGCGCGCGCTGCGTCGCCAGCAGCGCCGCGGCTCCGACGGTCGGATGGCCGGCGAAGGGCAGCTCGACGCCCGGCGTGAAGATGCGCAGGCGCGCCGTGTTCACGGAATCGCGCGGCTCCAGCACGAAGACGGTCTCGCTCAGATTGAACTCGCGGGCGATCGCCTGCATCGTCGCGCAATCGAGCCCGTCCGCGCCGAGCACGACGGCGAGCGGATTGCCGGCGAAGCGACGCGTCGTGAACACGTCGAGTGTGAAAAAGCGCAATCGCATGGGACGGACGCGGCTCGGCTAGGGCCAGGGCGGATCGCCCTGAATGGATAGAATGGTGATCGAGTCGCGGAACTCGATCAATTCGGCGATGAGGCCGTTCTCGAAACGCACGAAATCGGCGAGATCGACGCGGCCCTCGAGGCCGGTGCCGCGGTGGCGCCAGCGCACGCTGCGCCGGACCGCGACGCGGCCGCCGTCGATGATGACGTCGTCGATCTGCGGCTCCGACTGGGCGAAGTCGATGTTGATCGCGCGCAATATGTGGAGCAGCGCGCCGACGCCGAAATGGCGGCCGGCATAGGGGATGCGGGATTTGTCGCCGACGAATTCGCAGACGACGTCCTGCGCGCAGAAATCCCGAACCACGCTGAAATCGCCGTCATCGGCGGGCTGCGCGGCGAGCAGCTCGACGCGGCGGAGAATCTCCTCGCGATCGAGTCCTGCGGGAGGGCGCGAGAAAAAATCTTCGCAATTCGTCATGCAACGCCTCGATCCGCGGTTTATCGGGGCTAGAATCTTTTCGTGCTTCAGGGAAGCGAGAAACGATTCTATGCGTTTGCTTCGACGCGTCTGCAACGCCGAACCGGCGACCATTTCGGGCTGGAAACGCTCTAGGGCTCGTCCCGTTCGATCAGAGCCTCCGCGGCGGAGCGTCCCCAGCCGTGATAATCGAGATATTCGAACATCTCGACGACTTTTCCGTCCCGCCAGTACAAGAAATGCGCCATGTCCAGCGTGGCCGTATAGCCGAAATTGCGATGGCGCCAGGAGTTGCGCCATCTGACCGTCGATTTCGGCCCGTCGACGAGAATGTCCAGCACCTCGCCGCCGAGCGGCTCGTAATTGACGTCGGTCAGCCGGATATTCTCGCGGAACGCGTCGCGTCCATGGAGGACGCCAGGGAGGAACAAGCCCTCCTTGGTGCCGTGATAACGCACGACGACATCGGGCGCGAAATAGCGCATCATCTCGTCGATCTTGCCCGCCATGCGCAGGCGCGTGATCTCGAAGACATTGCGTCTCAATTCGCGACGATGCTCCTCGTCGGGTTCGTCGATTTTCGGCTGCATCGCCCTTCCTCGTCGCGAGGGCGGCCGCCCCGCCGCTCCTTTTCGACGATGCGTTCGATCCGAGCTGATCTTCGGGATCGTCCCCTCTCTCGAACGCTTCGACTAGTTGCGGTCCTTGTCGACCAGCCGGTTCTTGCCGATCCAGGGCATCATGGCGCGCAGCCGCGCGCCGACCTCCTCGATCGGATGAGCGGCGTTGCGCGTGCGGGTGGCCTTGAACGAGGTCTGGCTGACCTTGTTCTCGAGCATCCAGTCGCGGGTGAACTTGCCGGACTGGATGTCCTCCAGGACGCGCTTCATCTCCGCCTTGGTGTCCTTGGTGACGATGCGCGGGCCGGTGACATATTCGCCATATTCGGCCGTGTTGGAGACCGAGTAGTTCATATTGGCGATGCCGCCCTCATAGATGAGGTCGACGATCAGCTTCACCTCGTGCAGACACTCGAAATAGGCCATTTCCGGCGCGTAGCCGGCCTCGACCAGCGTCTCGAAGCCATTGCGGATCAGCTCGACGAGGCCGCCGCAGAGCACGACCTGCTCGCCGAAGAGATCGGTCTCGCATTCCTCGCGGAAGCTGGTCTCGATGACGCCCGCGCGGCCGCCGCCGATCGCCGAGGCGTAGGAGAGGCCGAGCTCGAGCGCATTGCCGGAGGCGTTCTGATGCACGGCGATGAGGCAGGGGACGCCGCCGCCCTTCAGATATTCGCCGCGCACCGTATGGCCCGGGCCCTTGGGCGCGACCATGATGACGTCGAGATCCTTGCGCGGCTCGATGAGGTTGAAGTGGATGTTGAGGCCATGGGCGAAGAACAGCGCCGCGCCGGGCTTCAGATTGGGCTCGAGCTCGGCGGCGTAGATCTCGCCCTGCAGCTCGTCCGGCGTCAGCATCATGACGACATCGGCCCATTTGGCGGCCTCGGCCACCTCCATCACCTTGACGCCGGCGCCCTCGGCCTTCTTGGCGGAGGCGGAGCCCTTGCGCAGCGCGACCGCGACCTCGCCGACGCCGGAATCCTTGAGGTTCAGGACATGGGCGTGGCCCTGGCTGCCATAGCCGACCACCGCGACCTTCTTGCCCTTGA
The DNA here is from genome assembly GCF_036560965.1 of Methylosinus sp. Taxonomy (NCBI): domain Bacteria; kingdom Pseudomonadati; phylum Pseudomonadota; class Alphaproteobacteria; order Hyphomicrobiales; family Methylocystaceae; genus Methylosinus; species Methylosinus sp. The sequence continues at coordinate 9,597 of NZ_DATBQF010000003.1, forward strand.
TCAGATTGATGTCGGCATCCCGATCGTAATAGACGCGCATATTCTCGCTTTCCCCCGCAGGACGACAGCCGCCGTCGCTTGTCTTCAGAAGTTCTTCAACCGCCAGTCGGCGCCGGCGGGTCGTCTTTCCTGATTGATTTTACGCGGCTTTTCCGCCATCTCGGGAAGACTTGCGAGATAACGGCGCATTTCGTCGACCTTTCTACGCGTCCGTTGCGCGAAGGTCAAAAATTAAGGATTTGCGCGGTCAGATCGGGTCCGGCCCGCGCGAGATGGCCGCCACTCCCGTGCGCGAGACCTCGACGAGGCCGATCGGGCGCATCAGATCGACGAATTCGTCGATTTTATTGGGCTTTCCCGTCAGCTCGAAGATGAAGCTCTCCGTCGTGGCGTCGACGACCCGCGCCCGGAACGCCTCGGCGAGCTGGAGCGCCGCATTGCGCTCCTCGCCCTTGCCCTTGACCTTCACCATGGCCAGCTCGCGCTCCAGCGAGCGGGCGGAGACGGTGAGATCGGTGACCTTGTGAACCGGCACCAGCCGCTCGAGCTGATGCTGGATCTGCTCGATCGTCTCCGGCGTGCCGGAGGTGACGACGGTGATGCGCGAAAGATGCTCGCCATGCGCCACCTCGGCGACGGTCAGGCTCTCGATATTATAGCCGCGCCCGGAGAACAGGCCGACGACGCGCGCCAGCACGCCCGGCTCATTGTCGACCAGCACGGCGAGCGTATGCGTCTCCACATTGGAGCGCGTCGTCGGCGAGGAATAGGGCGAGGGCGGGGAGAGGGGTGCGTTCATGAGCGGTTTCCGCGAGTGAGTGGCGAGCCGTGAGCAGTGAGCAGAATGAGCGGCGCTTCCGGCCGCTCCCTGCTCACGATCTCACGCGTCTCACACGAGCATCTTGCCCTTCTCGTCGATGATCGAGCCGAGCTCCACGCCCGCATCGTCCGAGAGATCGGCGAGCAGCATGTCGTTATGCGCCTTGCCCGAGGGGATCATCGGGAAGCAATTCTCGTTTTTCTCGACCAGACAATCGAAGATCACCGGCCCGTCATGGTCGATCATCTCTTGGATCGCGCGATCGAGATCGGCCGGGTCGGAGCAGCGTATGCCCTTGGCGCCGAAAGCCTCCGCCAGCTTCACGAAATCGGGCAGCGCCTCCGAATAGGAGTGCGAGTAGCGCCCGCCGTGCAGCAGCTCCTGCCACTGGCGCACCATGCCCATATATTCGTTGTTCAGGATGAAGATCTTGACCGGCAGCCGATATTGGATCGCCGTCGACATCTCCTGAATGTTCATCAGGATCGACGCCTCGCCGGCGATGTCGACGACGAGCGATTTGGGATGCGCGAGCTGCGCGCCGATCGCCGCCGGCAGGCCATAGCCCATGGTGCCGAGCCCGCCGGAGGTCATCCAGCGATTGGGCTCGTCGAAATGATAATGCTGCGCGGCCCACATCTGATGCTGGCCGACCTCGGTGGTGATGTAGGGATCGCGATCCTTGGTCAGCGCATAGAGCCGCTGCACGGCGTATTGCGGCTTGATGACCGTTTCGGAATTGCGGAAGGCCAGCGACTTGCGGTCGCGCCACTCGTCGATCTTCTTCCACCAGGCGTCGAGCGGCTGCTTGTCGGCGTGCATCGCCTCGGCGCGCCAGACGCGCACCAGGCTCTCCAGCACATGGCCGCAATCGCCGACGATCGGCAGATCGACCTTCACATTCTTGTTGATCGAGGAGCGATCGATATCGATGTGGATTTTCTTGGAGCCCGGCGAGAAAGCGTCGAGCCTTCCGGTGATGCGATCGTCGAAACGCGAGCCGACGGCGATCATCAGATCGCAATCGTGCATGGCGTTGTTGGCCTCGAAAGTGCCATGCATGCCGAGCATTCCGAGCCATCCCGGCCCGGAGCCCGGATAGGCGCCGAGGCCCATCAGCGTCGAGGTGATCGGAAAGCCGGTGAGCGAGACCAGCTCACGCAGCAGCGTCGAGGCCGCCGGGCCGGAATTGATGACGCCGCCGCCGGTGTAGAAGATCGGCCGCTTGGCGGAGGCCATCATCTTCACCGCGTGGCGGATCACGTCGATGTCGGCGTCGAGCTTGGGCCGATAGGTCTTGTGATGCACATTGCGCGGGCCCGTGTAGGTCCCGGTCGAGAATTGCACATCCTTGGGAATGTCGATGACGACGGGGCCCGGCCGCCCGTTGGAGGCGACGTAAAAAGCCTCGTGCAAGATGCGCGGCAGATCGTCGACGCTCTTCACCAGATAATTATGCTTGGTGCAGTGGCGGGTGATGCCGACCGTGTCGCATTCCTGAAAGGCGTCGGAGCCGATGAGATGCGTCGGCACCTGGCCGGTGATGCAGACGAGCGGAATGGAATCCATCAGCGCGTCGGTGAGGCCGGTGATGGTGTTGGTGGCGCCGGGGCCCGATGTCACCAGCAGCACGCCCGGCTTGCCGGACGAGCGGGCGTAGCCCTCGGCCGCATGGGCGGCGCCCTGCTCGTGACGCACGAGAATGTGGCGCACCTTCTCCTGATGGAAAAGCGCATCGTAGATCGGAAGCACGGCGCCGCCGGGATAGCCGAAAAGAACTTCGACGCCCTGATCCTTCAGGGCTTCGACGACCATTTCCGCTCCGGTCATTTGCTTCGCCATATTTTCCGAGCTCCGGTTTCTGCGACCTCTGCAGTCTTTTCCTGTTTCAGGGAAGCAGGGAAAAACTACAGGCTTTTGTTTTGACGCGCTTCCGGCGCCGAACCGTCGTCCACTTCGGCAGGAAGCGCTCTACGATGGCGGGCGGACGCCACGCAGGCAATAAAAAAGGCCCCCAAGAGGGCCCCGGATAAGCGCTAGCGGCGGAAAATCGGGTTCAGACCCGTTCCGTCTCCAGCGCCTTGCCTACGAGAAGAATGCCCTTCACGGCCCGCTCCCAGTCGAAATCTGGTCCAGACGTTACGGGAGACGACCGCAGGGGTCAAGGCGATTCCGCGTGCAATCCCGGGCTGTCGGGCGCGGCGCGGACCTCTCCGCCGCGGGAGCTTGGCCGGCGGGGCGAATTCGTGTACGCCTGCGCCGCTCCCCACCAGAACGAGTCTGAGATGAAGCGTTTTTTCGAATCCTTCCTGTTCCTGTCGCGCTGGCTGCTGGCGCCCTTCCTCGTCATGCTGGCGGTGGGTCTGCTCGAGCTGCTCTACAAAGCCGGCGTTCATCTCGTCGAGGCGACGGCGCATCTCGTCACCGCCACCGAATCCAATATGACGCTGCTGGTGCTCGATCTCATCGACATGACGCTCACCGGCGCGCTGGTGGTGACGGTCATGCTCTCGGTCTATGAGAATTTCGTCGCCAAGGTCGACACGGCCGCCCAGCCCGGCTGGCCGGACTGGATGGGGGCGATCGATTTCTCCGAGCTGAAGCTGAAGCTCCTGTCGACGATCGTCGCCATCTCCGCGATCAAGCTGCTCGAAGCCTTCATGGACGTGCCGCATACGAATGACCGGGAGCTGTATTTCTACCTCGGCATTCACATGACCTTCGTCGTCTCCACCCTGGCCTTCGCTCTGTCGGAGCGCCTCGCCGGCGGCCATGGGAAAAACCACGACGAGCAAGAGCATTGAGAGCGGAGCCGGACGACCGGCTCAGCGCTTCTTCACGAATTCCGTTCGCAGCACCAGGCCCTTGATGCTGTCGTGGCGGCAGTCGATCTCCTCGGGATCGTCGGTGAGGCGGATGGAGCGGATCACCGTGCCCTGCTTCAGCGTCTGATTGGCGCCCTTCACCTTCAGATCCTTGATGAGGATGACGGAGTCGCCGTCGGCGAGCACATTGCCGGCCGAATCCTTCACGACTTTCGCCTGCGCCGCCGCGGCGGCGAGCTGCGACGCCGGAACCCATTCGCCGCTCGCTTCGTCATAGACATAGTCTTCGTCGTCGGCCACGCGAACCTCTTTCATTGGAACGCCGAAGCGCAGGAGAGCCGGCGCAACGGATGCGCTCTCTTAGGCGACCGCGCCGCCTCGGCGCAAGGGCGACCTCGAGCGTTGCGCGCGGGGGCTAGAATCGACGTCCGGGCGGCGCGGGGGCGCATTTCAGCACGGCGATGACGCCGCCATCGTCATATTTCAGCGTGCCGGAGGCGATGTCGAGCAGGTTGCGGACATGTTGGTCGCGACATTTGCCGCCAGCGGCGGCGCAGACGCGATCCTGGCCGAAGGTCACGGCTTTCTGGTCGACGCTGACCGCATAAGTGACCTTTTGCGCTTCGCTGGAGCCGCTCGAACCGGAGACATAGGACTCGCCGTCCCGAAATTCCTCGGCGACGCCTTCCTCCCAGATAAGCTGCACGAAGCGCCGCTCGGTGTCGATATCGACCGCGACCGTCCGACTGGATCGCCCGCAATCGAGATGGATCTCTGTCGCGAGCGCAAGCGGCGCGCGCGCCATGAGAAAGAGCGAGACCGCGGCGACGCCGTAAAATCTGACGGTCATTCGATCATTTCCGACATGCGCGCGCGGCGCGGCCTCGTCAATTTTTCGGCAGCGTCGCGATCCTGTCGTCGCAGGCGCGCAGCTGCGCCTCGGTCGCGGACCAATAGGAAATCTCGCACAGAGCCTGATAGCGGCTGGCCACGAACATCGACCACAGGAAATAGCCGAGCCCGGCGACGCCGAGCGCGAGCAGCATATTGCGACTAAAAGCGTTCATGACCGGCCCTCCGGCTGCGGCCTGTATTCGGCCGCCGCGATCCGATGATATCGCGCGCCGGCTGGTCGCGGTTCATCCTGGCGCGGGCCCATGGCCCGGTCAAGCGGGCCCATGGCCCGGTCAAGCGGGCCGCCTCAGTCCAGCGTCTGCCGGAAGCGCATCACGGCGACGGCCATCGCCACCAGCGTGAAGACGCCGAGCGCGAGACTGTCGGCGGCGAGATCGCCAAAGCTCGAGCCTTTCAGCATGACCGAGCGTACGATGCGCAGATAATGGGTGAGCGGCAGCGCCTCGCCGACATATTGCGCCCATTGCGGCATGCCGCGAAACGGGAAGAAGAAGCCCGAGAGCAGCATATTGGGCAGGAAGAAGAAGAAGGTCATCTGGATCGCCTGCAATTGATTGACGGCGATCGTCGAGAATGTATAGCCGACCGAAAGATTGGCGGTGATGAACAAGAGCGTCAGCGGGCCGAGCACGAGCAGCGAGCCGACGATCGGGACGCCGAACAGTATCGTCGCGACGACGAGGATGATGCCCATCTGCACGCCGCCGACGACGACATAAGGCGCGATCTTGCCGAGCATGATCTCGGTCGGCCGCACCGGCATGGCGAGCAGCGACTCCATCGTGCCGCGCTCGATCTCGCGCGTCACCGAGAGCGCCGTGTAGATCAGCATCGTCATTGTGAGAATGGTGCCGACGAGGCCCGGCACGATGTTGCGGCGCGTCTCGCCGGCGGCGTTGTAGCGCCGATGCACGCGCACCTCGAACGGCGGCGGCCCTTGCGCCAGCGACGCGAGCGGGCCGATGAGCTCGCGGTCGAGCGCGCTCGCGGCGGCGGCCGTCACCGCGGAGACGGCGCCGCCGGTCGCCGTGGGGTCGGTGGCGTCGGCCACGACGAGCACCGGCGGCCTCTCGCCGCGAATGACGCGCCGGCCGAAATCGGGCGGAATCTCGATGACGAATTGCACGCGATTGGAGCGGATCAGCGTCTCGGCGTCGGTCTCGTCCGTCGCGGCGGCGATGATGTCGAAATAATCGGTCATGCGCAGCGCGGCGACCACGGAGCGGGCGAGCGGCCCGTCGTCCTGCACCAGCAACGCCGTCGGGAGATGCTTCGGGTCGGCGTTGATGGCGTAGCCGAACAGCAAGAGCTGAATGAGCGGAATGCCGACGATCATCGCCAGCGTCACGCGATCGCGACGCAGCTGGATCAGCTCCTTCACGAACATCGCATAGAGACGCCCGAGCGAGGCGCGCGCCTGCGGCGTCCACATCATCGTCGCGCCTCTATATGCGTCATGAGGTCGATGAATACATCCTCGAGCGAGGGCTCGCCGCGCGTCCATCGCTGCGGCGCATCGGCGTCGAAGTCCCGCACGATCTCGGCGAGGCGCGCGGCGTCGCGGCCGGCGACATGCAGCGCCATGCCGAAAGGCGCGACCATATCGACGCCCTTCGTCGCCTTCAGCCGCGCCGCCAGCGTCCCGAGATCGGGGCCGGTCACCACATAGGTCGAGAGGCCGGAGCGCGCGACGATCTCGGCGATCGACCCCTGCGCCAGCAGGCGTCCATCGGCGATATAGGCGATCTCGTGGCAGCGCTCCGCCTCGTCCATGTAATGGGTGGAGACCAGCACGGTGAGACCTTGCGAAGCGAGCGAATGAATCTCGTCCCAGAAGTCGCGGCGCGCCTTGGGATCGACGCCCGCCGTCGGCTCGTCGAGCAGCAGCAGGGCGGGGCCGGGCAAGATGCAGGCGGCCAGCGCCAGCCGCTGCTTCCAGCCGCCGGAGAGCTCGCCGGCGAGCTGCTCGGCGCGTTTCTCGAGCCCCAATCGGACGATCGCCTCGCGCGCCGCCTGCACGGGATGCGCGAGGCCATAGATGCGCGCGACGAATTCGAGATTCTCGCGGATCGAGAGATCGCCATAGAGCGAGAAGCGCTGCGTCATATAGCCGACGCGGCGCTTGATCTCGTTTTGCTGCGTGCGAATGTCGTAGCCCAGGCACGAGCCGCGGCCGGAGTCGGGCGTCAGCAGGCCGCACAGCATGCGGATCGTCGTCGTCTTGCCGCTGCCATTGGGGCCGAGGAAGCCGTGAATGCGGCCGCGCTCGACGCGCATGGTGAGATTGTCGACGACCTTGCGCCCGCCGAAGGATTTGGTCAGTCCTTCGGCCTCGATGGCGATGGCGGCGCTCACGGCGCCGCGCCCTCGACGGCGAGGCGCACCTGCACCGGCAGGCCGAGCGGCAATTCGCGCGCCTTTTCCTCGAGCCGCGCCTCCACCTTGAAGACGAGCTTGGCGCGCTCCTGATCGCTGAAGATGACGGGCGGCGTATATTCCTCGCGCTGGGCGATGAAGCTGATGCGGCCCCAGAGTCCCTTGTCGCAGCCGTCGCAATCGACGGCGACGCGCGCGCCGAGCCGCGCCTCGACGAGCCGCGGCTGCGGAACGTAGAAGCGCACCTTGCGATTCTCCGGCGGCAGCAGGGAGAGCGCCGGCTGGCCGGCGGCGACCATCTCGCCGGTGCGGAAGAAAATATCCTGCACGACGCCCGCCGCCGGCGCGACGACCTTTTGTCGCGCGATGCGCGTGTCGAGCTGCTCGATCTGCGCGCGCGCCATCACGATCGCCGATTGCGCGGCCTCGATCTCCTGATTGCGGCTCGGCAGGCGCGCGACCTCGATCTGGCGCTCCGCCTCGGCGAGCGCGGCCTTGTCGCGGTCGCGCGCCATCACCGCCTGATCGAGCGCGGATTTCGGCGCATTGCCATGCGAATAGAGAATGCGCTTGCGCTCATATTCGGCGGCCGAGAGCGCGGCGGAGGCGTCGGCGGCCTCGACGGCGGCCTGCAGCACGGCGATCTGCTGCGGGCGGTTCATGGAGGCGCGCAGATTGTCGAGCTGCGCCTGCATTTGCGCCAGCCGCGCGGCGGCCTCGGCGCGCTGGCGGTCGAGCACGGGCGTGGCCATGGAGAACAGCGGCTCGCCTTCGCTCACCGCTCTGCCGGCCTCGACGTCGAGGCGGGCGAGACGCTCGCCCTCGACCGGGCCGATGTAGAGAAGCTCGCCCTCGACATAGCCGAGGAAGGCGCCGGAGCCAGCGCCGTCGCCGCGCATCCGCCAGAGGCCGAGCGCGACGGGGATCAGCAGGACGAGCAGGAGCCAGCGTCTCATTTCCGTCCTCGCAACGGCGGACGGAGCGGGCCGGCCGGCCCAAGGCGCTCGATCCGAACTTCCCCCGGGCTCAGGCTGTTAAGTCGCGCGAGTGATGCGGTCAAGACCCCGCTCATGAGCGGGATGTCGCAAGGGGAGGGAGCGTCGAGGTGCTTATTCTGCGGCGTCGAGCTGCGGCCGCAAGGGGATCAGCGCCACCATGAACTGCGACAGCTCGCGGGAAACATCGGGGTCGCGCTTCAGATCGACGAGGCTGCGCGGCGCGGGGATCGGCTGGTCATGCGCGAGGGCGACATCCATCCAGAGCGTCAGCGCTTCGGCGGCGTTCGTCATCGCCTCGTCGAGACCGCGGAGACGCAGCCGGGCAGATCGGGGAACCAGACCCCGACGGCCTTTCCCTCTTCCTCTTCGACGATTGCGACGTAATGGGTCATCGAGCTCGTTCAGTTCCTAGGCCAGCCCGCCGCTTTGTAGATCGTCCAGACGAGACCCTGGCCGAGGTCCTTCTTAGGATGCGGCAAAGGATAACGGCGCCGGTTTTCGGATTTCGAAAGACATGGTGCGAGCCGGCGACGTGGACCAGCACCCAGCCTTCCTTCTCGAGGCGGCGTTCGATGTCGCGGCTGGTGGTGAGCATGGGGCGAATTCATGGCGCGCGAAACCGTGGTCGAACCAATGATAGCATCAATCGAAATGCGCAGGCTCTCGCGCGCGGCGGAGTAATCCGTCCTTCGGCCAGCCGGCCTGGCGATAAATGTCGGCGGCGGTGGTGGAATATTCTTCTTCGGATGAGCGACGGCGACGCGTCCGGCTAGCTCGGATGCTTGTATCGCCGATGCGAGCGAGACGAGCAGCCAGCCTTCGCGTTCCAGACGTCGGACGATCTCGCGGCTGTCGGTGAGCATGAATCATTCCGATGAATTTCACCGGAGGATATGCCGAACGCCCCCTTCGTGTCTTCGTGTCGAAAAACCACGAAGACACGAAGGATGGGAGCGGGGCGGCCGCAGGGAGGAGACGGCCGCCCCGGCCGGACGCTCAGAAGCAGCCGAGCTTGTCCGGGCTATAGCGGATCAGCAGATTCTTCGTCTGCTGATCGTGATCCGGCATCATGGGGTGATTCTCGTGCCGACGCCCGAAGGACACGAAGGATGGGAGCGGGGCGGCCGCAGGGAGGAGACGGCCGCCCCGGCCGGACGCTCAGAAGAAGCCGAGCTTGTCCGGGCTGTAGCTGACCAGCAGATTCTTCGTCTGCTGATAGTGATCCAGCATCATGCGATGATTCTCGCGGCCGATGCCCGATTGCTTGTAGCCGCCGAAGGCGGCATGGGCCGGATAGGCGTGATAGCAGTTGGTCCATACGCGTCCCGCCTGCACCGCGCGGCCGACACGAAAGGCGCGGTTGATGTCGCGCGTCCACACGCCGGCGCCGAGGCCGAAGATCGTGTCGTTTGCTATGGCCACCGCCTCTTCATCCGTGTCGAAGACCGTCACCGACACCACGGGCCCGAAGATCTCCTCCTGGAACACGCGCATCTTATTATTGCCTGCGAGCACGGTGGGGTTCACATAATAACCGCCGGAGAGATCGCCGCCGAGCTCGGCGCGTCCGCCGCCGATCAATATTTCCGCGCCCTCCTGCCGGCCGATGTCGAGATATTTTAAAATCTTCTCCATCTGCTCCTGCGAGGCCTGCGCGCCGATCATCGTGCGCTTGTCGAGCGGATCGCCCTGCACGATGGCGCCGACGCGCTTCACTGCTTTCTCGATGAATTTGTCGTAGATGCTTCGATGCACCAGCGCGCGGCTCGGGCAGGTGCAGACCTCGCCCTGATTGAGCGCGAACATGGCGAAGCCCTCGAGCGCCTTGTCGAAGAAAGCGTCGTCCTCGGCCGCGACATCGGCGAAGAAGATGTTGGGCGATTTGCCGCCGAGCTCCAAAGTCGCGGGGATGAGATTGCGCGCCGCATATTCGCCGATCAGCCGTCCCGTGCCGGTCTCGCCGGTGAAGGCGATCTTGGCGATGCGCGTCGAGGAGGCGAGCGGCTTGCCGGCCTCGAGGCCGAAGCCGTTGACGATATTGACGACGCCGGCCGGCAAGACATCGCCGACGATCTCCGCCCATACGAGTATGGAGGCGGGCGTCTGCTCGGCCGGCTTCAGCACCACGCAATTGCCGGCGGCGATCGCAGGGGCGAGCTTCCAAGCCGCCATCAGCAAGGGAAAATTCCACGGAATGATCTGGCCGACGACGCCGAGCGGCTCGTGAAAATGATAGGCGACAGTGTCGTGATCGAGCTCCGATATGCCGCCTTCCTGCGCGCGGATCACCGAGGCGAAATAGCGGAAGTGATCGATGGCGAGCGGAATGTCGGCGGCGAGCGTCTCGCGGATCGGCTTGCCATTGTCCCAGCTCTCGGCTTCCGCGAGGGCGTCGAGATTGTGCTCCATGCGATCGGCGACGGCGTTGAGAATGCGCGAGCGCTCGCCGACGCTGGTTCTGCCCCAGGCGTCCTTGGCGGCGTGGGCGGCGTCGAGCGCCATTTCTATGTCGCTTTCGTCGGAGCGCGCGACCTCGCAGAGAATCTGCCCATTGACCGGCGTCGCATTCTCGAAATAGCGGCCGGCGCGCGGAGCGACCCAGCGCCCGCCGATGAAATTCTCGTAGCGAGCCTTGAATTTGGGTGTGGAGGAGCGGAGGAATTCGGGCCTCGTCATGACGTTTCCCCTAGGTTTTTCAAGAACGCGCCTTTGCGGCGTCGGGGTGGATCATCCGCCCGAGCAGCCGGCTGCGCCAGAGGGGGAAACGCATGAACGGGCGCAAGGTGTCGCAGATTTGCGACACTCGGGCGATTTCGAGCGTCTTTTCATGCTTCGACGAAACACCGAGAGATGCTCGGCTCTCGGTTCGACGCTCTAATGTCCCTGCGACAAGCCGAGCCGGCCGAGCTTGCGGTGCAGCGTCGCGCGGCTGACGCCGAGCAGACGCGCCGCCGCCGTCACATTGCCATTGGCGCGGGCGAGCGCGCGGCGAATGGCGCCGCGCTCGGCGTCCTCCAGCGCGGTCTTTTGCAGCTCGGCCTGCGCCTCCGCCGAGCCGGCGAGCAGATCGGCCGCCGGAAGCTGCGCGGCGATGCGCGCGTCGGTGACGCCGAGCTCCTGCCGCGCCGCCCGCGTCGCGCCGATGACGAGATCATGCCGGTCGACGGCGATGAGCGAGGCTGCGTTTCGATCCGCCTGCGGCGAGAGCAGAATGCGCGCATCGGCGAAAGCGCGGCGGAAGTTCAGCGCCTCGATCGTCCGCGCGGCGTCGACGACGGCGACGGCGAGCAGATTGGTCAAGCCGTCGGCGAGCGTCTCGTTGCAAGAGGAGACGTCGAGCGCCGCCGCGAGCCGTCCGAGATGATCGAAGATCGGCGCGGCCGTGCAGCTCAGCCCGGTGTTGCGCGTGTGAAAATGCTGGTCGCGATGGATCGTCAGCGCGCGCTCTTCGACGAGAGCGGCGCCGATGGCGTTGGTGCCCTGATGCGCTTCGCTCCACAGCGCGCCGGGCCGCAGCCCGCGCGTGTCGAAGACGGCGGCGTGGGAAGCCGAGCCGCGCCGCTCCAGCGGAATGCCCTGCGCATCGGCGAGCAGAACGCAGCAGCCGAGATCGGCGATCGCCGCGGCGAGCCGATCCACCACGCTCTGCGCGACGCGGGCCAGCGGCTCCAGCCGTTCGCACGCCTCCCGCAATTGCGCCTCGGTGAGGCGATCCGGCGCGCGGGCAGTCTCCGGGTCGAGCCCATGGAGCGTGACGCAGCGCCGCCAGGAGGCGGCGACCGCCGAGCGCGCCGGCGCGGCCTCGTCCGCGACGACCGAGCGTACGCGGATCTTGTGCGAATTAGCGATCTCTCCGCTCATGCGAAGCTCCCTCGGAAGCCGCGAATATAGATGATGAGCGCCGCCGACGCACGTCTCTTCGCGCCAGCCTCTTCGTGCGCAGCCTGCTCGCGACAGCGTCTTCGCGTCTTTGCCCAGGCGTCCGCGCGCCATCGCGTTTATGTGAAGGATTTATGGAAATCTTTACTATATTGGGGCGTAATTTGCTTCCGGGTTCGGCAAAGCTCACGTTGATCGCCTTCGCGTCGAGCGCAAAGGCTTGCTACGGAGAGCGCACGAATACTCGCGCTGGAGCTACGTAGAGCGGACAAAAAACCGCCAAATTGTAACGGCAGTTTCTTAAAAGATGCTCGGGATCGGTCAGATAAAGTCTCGTTCCGGGCGCGTGTGGCGTAGTCGAATGGCTTCGTGAGAAGCGCTTCGACAGTGTGAGTAACGGAAGTCCTTCCGAAAGTGGGGGTGGATGAGAAAGAGTCCCGGTGAACGATGCTTGCTCAATTCCTTGCCGCGCCGTGAAATCTCTCGCCGTATTCTGACTACGACTCTCTTCCTCGCCGGGGCCCTCACTGTGGGGGGGCTGGCGGGCCTGGCCATGCGCGACTCCGAGCGCGTCGTGGAGCTGCCGCGGCCGACCGCCGCCGCGCTCGAGATCGACTCTCCCGTCGAGACGACGGCGACGCTGGCCGCGACGTCGCACGAGTCTTTCACAATTCCCTTCGGCGTTCTGGTCGGCGATCTGCGCGCTCATGCCGCGCCCAGAGCCGTCGTCGCCTCGCTGGAGACGCCGCAACCCGCGCTGCTCGTCGCGCCCACGCCGCCCATCCGCAAGGACGCGAGGCTGGAGCCGCCGGCGGCCGGGCCGCAGCTCGCCGAGGAGGAGGACGGCGGCGCGCCGCTGCCGCCGCCGCGTCCTTCCGAATTCGGCCTGCGCGTCCATGTCCCTCTCGTCTCGGCGCCGCTCGTTTCCGCGGTTCGCGGCGCGCGCAAGACGGCCTCCGCGCCGGCGCAGGAGGGGGATAGCCGCTCCTTCTTCGAGAAAGTCTTCGGCCCGCTGCAGCCGACCGGCAAGGCGTTGGCCTATGCGGCGCCGGAGGCCGGGCTGTTCGACGGCCTGCGCTCCCTGACGCGCAATCCGACCTCCGCCTATGACAATCAAACGGCCGTCTACGACATCAGCGCGCATACGGTCTATCTGCCGGACGGCACGCGGCTCGAGGCGCATTCGGGCCTCGGCGACAAATTCGACGATCCGCGTTTCGTGCATGTGCGCATGCATGGCGCGACGCCGCCGCACACTTATGATCTCACCTTCCGCGAGAGCCTGTTTCACGGCGTGCGCGCGATACGGCTGACGCCGGTCGGCGGCGAGGGCGCGATCTTCGGCCGCGCCGGCTTGCTCGCGCATACTTACATGCTCGGCCCGCGCGGCGACTCCAACGGCTGCATCTCGTTCAGGAACTACGCCGCCTTCCTGCGCGCCTTCGAGCGTGGCGAGGTCAAGCGCCTCGTCGTCGTCTCGAGGCTGTGACGAGAGAAAGCGGCCGTCACAATTTCTTCGGCTGATCGTCGAAGGCCGGGAGATTGCGGCAGCCGAGCGCGCCATATTCCTCGACGCGCTTGCGGGCGCCGGCGGTGCCGCGCCGAGGCGGATCGAGCGCGATCCAGGAAAAGAGCGTGAAGGCCGCATCGCAGGGCTTGCCGACCGCGACATAGGCGTTGGCCAGATCGATGAACAGCTTCTCATTGACCTTGGCGCGGTCGTGGAACAGCTCGATCGTCGTCTTGAATTCGCCGATCGCCGCGTCATAACGCTTGGCCGCAAACAGCGCCCGCCCGCGCAAATAATGAAAATCCGGAAAGATCGGCTGCTCCGAGATCAGCGCGTCGGCGATCGCCAGGGCCTTGTCGGCGTCGCCGATGCGCAGGAACAGCTCGCTGGCGCGGCCTTTCTCCATCGCGCTGTCGGGGCAGGCGGCCGCGAAGCCGCGATAGGCGCCGGCGGCGACGCGCTCTTCGCCCTCGGCGATCAACGCCTCGGCGAGCGTGGCGACGGCGCGCTTGTCGCAGGGCTCGCGCAGCAGCTTGGCGAGCGGGGCGGCGACTTTGGGCGAGGCGACGAGGCCCGCCCGCATCGGCTCCATCTCCAGCCTGTCATAGACGGGCGCATATTCGTCGGCCGGGGTCGGCGCGCCGATGGCGTTCGCCGCGGTATAGGCCTCGCGGCGCAGAAAATCGCCGAGCTCGGGCGCGACGGCCAGCGCGAGGCCGAGAGCGGCCGCGACGGCGACGAGGACGCCGATCCAGACGAGGCTCCTCTCCGGCGAAGGCGGCGGGGCGATGCGGTCCCCGCGATCGATCTGCATGATCCGTGGTCCCAAATGCAAGTCGACAATGGCGGCGGAGCCTAGCCGAAAATCGCGGCGAAAGCGCGTCGGGCTTTTGCGGTCGGTCAGGCCTCCCGCAAAATCTCCTCCAGCGCGGCGTCGAGCGCCTCGGGTTCCGGCTCTTCTATCGTGGCGCTCTGCGTGAAGATCAGCGCGCAGCGGACTCGCTTGCCGGGATAGAGCCGCAGCGCCGCGGCGCGATAGACCGCGAGCTGGCGCAATTGCGCCGGCGTCGCCGGGTGACGCGGCGCGCCGGTCTTGAAATCGGCGACGATGACGTCGGTTTCCGTCTCGGCCAGCCGGTCGATGCGGCCGCAAATGGCGATCTCGCCGCGCGGCCCCTCCAGCCTGGCGACGATCTCCACCTCCGGCGCCGAGCGCGGCCCGAACAAAGGCGCGAGCGAGGCGTGGCCGATGACGTCGAGAACGGCGGCGACGAGCCGCTCGCGCTCCGCTGCGTCGAGCGGCGCGCCACGCAGCGCCAAAAAGCGCAGCGCCGCCTCGACGCGGCGCTCGGGCGGCATGTCCGGCAGGCGTTGCAGCAGCGCATGGGTGAGCCGTCCGACCAGCAGCCGCTCGCGATCGCGCCGGGTCGGCGCCGCCGGCTCCTCCCCGGCCGCGACGGGGTCGGCCGCCGTCAGCGCGGTCGCCGGCCGCAAGGGCGGGGTCGGCGCGCGCTCCGCCGGCGCGGGCTCGCGCGCATAGGCCGGGACGAGGAGGCTCGCGGGGCCGTCGGCCTCGCGGGCTGTCGTCGCGCCGCGCGCGGCCGCGCCATAGCGCAGAATTTCTTTCGTCTCGTCGAGCGGGTCCGCAGCGCGCTCGCAGGCGGGCTCGAGCGCATTGCGAATGGCGTCGAGCCAGCAGCCGGCGGCGCGCCCGGCCGGCCCGTGGAAGCCGCCGACATAGAGCCGTTCCTCGGCGCGCGTCAGCGCCACATAGAGCAGCCGGCGATGCTCCTCCCGCGCCGCCTCGCGCAGCGCCTCGCGCGCCTCGGCCACGGCGGGCGGATCGGCGGCCATGGCGGTCGACCAGACCAACGTCGCGCCATCCTCCTCGCCGAGCCGGAAGATCTTCGGATCATGGCGCCCGGACGGGCCGCCGCAAGTGTCCGGCAGAAAGACGATCTTCGCCTCGAGCCCTTTGGCGGCGTGCACGGTCATCACGCGCACCGCGTCGCCCGCCGCCTCCATGTCGCGCTTGACGGACAGCTCCAGAGCCTCGACGCCGGCGAGAAATCCGACGAGGCCCTGCGCCTGCTCGCGCTCGAAGGAGAGGGCGAGGCGCAGAAATTCGTCGATCGCGTCATTGGCCTCCTGGCCGAGCCGTCCGACCAGCTTTTCGCGCCCGCCGCCGGCGCTCAGAATATGGCTGTAGAAATCGAAGGGCGCGCGGCTGCGCGCCTCCTGCGACCAGCGTTCGATCAGCGCCGCGGCCTCTCGGTGCGCCACATCCGGCGAGGCGGCGAGCGCCTCGACGAGCGCGCCCTCGCGTTTGGGCGCGAGCGCGATGAGATCATCGTCGGTGAAGCCCAGCAGCGGCGATTTCAGCAGCGTCGCCAGCGTGAGATCGTCCTCGCGCAGCAGCGCGACGCGGCCGAGCGCGACGAGATCCATCACCGCAATATGGCCGGAGAGATCGAGACGATCGGCGCCGGCGACGGGAACAGCCTCCGCCTTCAGCGCGCGAATGACGCCCTCGAAAAAAGCGTCGCGCTTGCGCACCAAGATCATCACATCGCCCGGCCGCACGGCGCGCATCGCGCCCTTGTCCTCGACGCATTCGCCGTTCTGCGGCGCGAGCAGCGCTTTCACCTTGCGCGCGATCTTGCGCGCGAGCCGCGCCGGCGGGCCGGCCTCGTTCACATAGTCGATCGGCAGTCGCCAATCTTCCGGCGCCTCCGCGCCCTGGGACGCCTCCGGCTCCCATATTTCGACGAGGCCCGGAACATCGGTCTTCCACGCCTCGTGCAAGGGCGCGGGCTCGTCGCGATTCGCCGAGAGGCCGCGCCTGTTCTCCTCCACCGAGAAGACGATATCGACCGCCCCCAGAATTTGCGGCGAAGACCGGAAAGAGCGCGTCAGCCGCACGGTCTCGAAGCCGAGCTCTGCGTCCCGAAAGCGGCGCGCGAAATCGCGGCGCATGGCGTCGAACTTTTCCGGCGCCGCGCCCTGGAAGGAGAAGATCGACTGCTTCTCGTCGCCGACGGCGAAGAAGCTGCGATTGCGCCGCGAGACGCCCGCGCCCGCGCAGAACTCATCGGCGAGCGCGCCCAATATGTCCCATTGCGCGGCGCTGGTGTCCTGCGCCTCGTCGACGAGAATATGATCGATGCGCGAATCGAGCTTGTAGAGCACCCAGGACGGGCTCGAGCTTTGAAACAGTCTTCGCGTGCGCTCGATCAGATCGTCGAAATCGAAGAGGCCGCGATTGCTCTTCATGCGCTCATAGGCGGAGAGAATGGCGTCGCCGAGCCGCGCCAGCGCCATGGAGCGATCCAGCGCCGCCGCCGCCTTGCGTTTCTCGACGAGCGGGACGAGACGATCGCGCTCCTCCTCGAGCCGCGCCAGCAATGCGGGCTGCTGCTTCTGAAGCGCGGCCGAGATGATCTTCTGCTTGCCGAGTCCGCGCGGCTCGCCGTCCTTCTTGAAGAAGACGGCGAGATATTCTTCGACACATGCGCTGAGCCGATCGCCGGCGCCCCCTCCCGGCTCGCGATGCGGGGGAGGGCCGGGGAGGGGGCTCGCCAACCCCGCCGCGATCGTCAATTGAGTCGCGAGCTTTCCATCATTCGCCCCGCCGCCGCGCAGCGCCTGCGCGATTCCGTTCCAGTCGCGCGGCGAAAGACCGTCCTCGACGATCGCGCTTTCGACCGCCTCGAGCGTTTCGCCGTCGCGCAGCCCCAGCCGCTCGCGCAGCAATTCGGCGTAATCGTCCGACGATAAATTGCGATGCGCCGCCCTATGGCCGAGCAATTCCGCGATCAGCTCGTCGAAGCCGCCGCCGGAGGTGAGCCGCGACACGCTCTCCAGCGCCGCGCGCAATTCGCCCTCGTCCAGCACGGCGCGCGCCAGCGTCTGCCGCCGCGCGCGCTCCAGCAATTCGGCGCGCTCGAGATCGTCGAGCACGCGGAACGACGCCGCGACATTGGCCTCGAAGGGAAAGAGATGCAGAACGCGCTCGCAAAAGGCGTGGAGCGTCTGGATCTTCAGCCCGCCAGGCGTCTCCACCGTGCGCGCGAAAAGCCGCCGCGCGAAGACGAGCTCCGCGCGCGACGGGCTCGGCGCGCCGATCGCGAGAATCGCCGACGTCAGCGCCGCATCGTCGAGCAGCGCCCAGCCGGCGAGAATATCGAAAATGCGCGCCGCCATATTGGCGGCCGCCGCCTTTGTGTAGGTGAGGCACAGAATGCGCGAGGGCGGCGCGCCGGCGAGCAGCAGCCGCACCACGCGCTGCGACAGAACATGCGTCTTGCCGGAGCCCGCATGCGCCGCCACCCAGGCCGATCGCGCGGGATCGGAGGCGGCGCGCTGCCGCTCCCGCGTGTCCTTGGCGATGGGGCGTCGGTCGCTCATCCGGTTTCCATTTGGAGCGACTTCCGATCGCTCGAATGATCTCGTCAAAAGCGCTCTAAGGCGACGTCTTCTCGATGCTCTCGGTCACGACGTCGTCGATCATGCTGTCGAGATCGGTCGCCTTCGTCTCCTTGGTGAAGATGAGCGCGACGATCGTCGAGACGCCCAGCAGCGCGAGATAGAGGCCGACCGATCCGACTCCGTAAGTCTGCGCGAGCCATGTCGCGACGAAAGGCGTCAGCGCGGCGCCGAGAATGGAGGCGAGATTATAGGAGACGCCCGAGCCCGTATAGCGCGTATTGGTCGGGAACAGCTCCGGCAATATCGCCGACATGGGCCCGAAGGTCAGCCCCATCAGCGACATTCCGATGCTGAGAAACGCCAGAATGAGTCCGCGATTGGCGGTCTCGCCGGTTCCGATGAGCTCCTTGGAGAGGAAAAAGCGGAAGGAGAGGCCGAACAGAACGATTCCCGTCGTCACGATGAGCAGCAGCTTGCGGCGCCCGATCCTGTCGGCGAGATGGCCCGAGACGGGGATGAAGCCGGCGAAGAACAGCACGGAAATGAGCTGCAGCACGAGAAAATCGCGATAGCCTATGCCGAGATTGCCGAGCGCGACCTTGCCGATGCCATAGGACAGAATCCATGTCGTCATCAGATAGAAGAGGCCGTAGGTCGCGACCATGATGAAAGTGCCGAGCAGCAGCTCCTTGGCGTTGTTGCGAAACACATGGGCGAGCGGCGATTTCAGTTTCTCGCCGCGCTCCAATGCGCGCGCGAACACCGGCGTCTCGTTCAGCTTCAGGCGCACATAGAGGCCGAGCGTGACCAGCAGAATGGAGAGCAGAAACGGCAGCCGCCAGCCCCAGGCGAGAAAATGCTCGTCCGGCGTCGCGCGCGTGGAGTCGAAGGCGAAGAGAATGGTGAGCGTCAGGAAGAATCCATTGGCGAGAATGAATCCGAAAGGCGCGCCGAGCTGCGGCCACATGGCCGCCCAGGCGCGCTTGCCCTTGTCGGCGGTCTCGGTGGCGAGCAGCGCCGCGCCGGACCATTCGCCGCCCAGGCCGACGCCCTGGCTGAAGCGGAAAATGGTGAGCAGGACGGGCGCGAACAGGCCGATCTGATGATAGGTCGGCAAGAGGCCGATGGCGAAGGTGGCGAGGCCCATCAGCAGCAGCGAGCCGACCAACGTCGCCTTGCGCCCCACGCGATCGCCGAAATGGCCGAAGAGGACGGAGCCGATCGGCCGCGCGATAAAGGCGACGCCGAATGTCGCCATGGAGGCGAGCAGCGCCGCGCTGCCCGCGCCGGCGGGGAAGAACAACAGCGGAAACACCGACACGGCGGCGGTGGCGTAGATGTAGAAATCGAAGAATTCGATCGTCGTTCCGACGAGGCTCGCGAAGATGATGCGATTTCTGTAGCTTTTATCCGCCACTTCGAGAGTCATTTGGGATTCCTCGCCTACGTATGTCTGTGCCTGCGCATGTCTGTGTGCGGCGCGAAGGCGCTCTGAGAAACCATACAAGAAAAGTATTTTAGTCGCTATCGCCGCAGCTTCGGCGAGCGCGAATGCGAGACCGC
>NZ_DATBQF010000004.1:0-98758 GCF_036560965.1 Methylosinus sp.
GCGGCTCGGGACGCTCCGGCCCCTTTCGGCCGCAGCGCGAAGAATTATGCGTGGTTTCGGAGCGTCCCGAAACGCGGCTTCGCCTTCTCGTCGACGTCCCGAGGCGCATTCGGACCCGCGAATCCTGGGTTTTCACATTCAGGACCCGATCGCTTCCAAAGGCCTGGGATCACGGAACGGCTCTCGCCCTCCCTATGGACGGGAGAGAAACGCCGGCCCGGCGACGCGCCGCCTGTCCAGAGACGGGGGTCGCCGTCCCGGATGGAGCCGGCCCCCGCCCGCGTTCCACGACCCGAGGAACGCGCCCTTTCGTCAGCGGGAGCGAGGGGGATATAGGAATATTTTCAGGGTGTGTCAAGGGCGGCCGTGGGGGGGGGGATTCGGCTTCTGGGCCGGAGCGAACGCGGCGTATATGCCAGGGCATTTTGGGATCGCGACGAGTTGGATCGGCGCACTAGTCCTCGCGTC
The DNA here is from genome assembly GCF_036560965.1 of Methylosinus sp. Taxonomy (NCBI): domain Bacteria; kingdom Pseudomonadati; phylum Pseudomonadota; class Alphaproteobacteria; order Hyphomicrobiales; family Methylocystaceae; genus Methylosinus; species Methylosinus sp. Next base: position 469 of record NZ_DATBQF010000004.1, read on the forward strand.
GAGGCAGATCGCCGAGGTCCCCCGTGGTCTGGAGCTGGATTATGCCGAACGCTCCGTCTTCCCATTTCTTCCCAGCAATCGGGGTTGACGGGAGCAACCTGCTGGCTTCAAGGTTTAAGCCTGGAGTTGCCGCTATAAAGGCTACGTTACCGCTAGCCGAGACCGGCGCGCTAGGCAGAATCGAGAGCAGTTCCATGACCAGTAAAGACCAATGGCAGGTGCTATTCATGCTCGTTGGCCATTGCGTGACGGGGGCGCGACGACCGACTTGGCCAGCCATAAGCCGCACGAGATAACTCCCCAGTGTGTAGCCAGCCTTCGAGGTATAGACGTCATGTGCCTGGGCACTGCATAGACGCCAAGGGTTCATACCTGTCATAGGATCACCCCAGCGGCTGTACTCCACGTCGATCATGCCGTACTGACAGCCGTCATCGAGCATGGCGGGCGAAGCCGACGATTTGCCTGCTTTCCCTGTGACGGTCACATCACGCTCCCTTCGTATGGCTTGAGGCCCGGTGAGACCGGCATGTTTGTGGAGCAAATCAAGGTTGTCGAGTCCGCCTGGCCAGCTCTCGTAGGTGAAGCGCGGCCATCGTCGATAGAGATCAAGCTGAACGGGGTTTTTGGCACGCACGCCTGCACGGTGAAATACCTTCGCCTGCACGATGACCGCGCGGCGCTCAAGCGGGCCTCCATCAGGCTGATGATCGTGCACTAGCAGGAAGTCACCCAATTCGCAGCGAGCCGACGCGCCGAGGTAACTAACCCAAGGACGGCCGTGGCAAACAACACCCTGCAACAGTGCCGAGAGACCAATTTTCTTAAGCGCATCGCGCCAGACCGCATCGACCTGAGGTAGCGCCACCTGGATTAGATTTTTGATACAGGCAACCTCGCTTGGCGTTCCATGATGCAGGCCACCCTTATGCCAAGAATTCCACATAACTTGGTTTGCTGACGATCGTAGCCGGGGCAGCATGCTTGTTAGAACGGGCAAGGCTATAAACACCGTTGACGTGGAGGTGCGCCCGTTTATCGATTAAAGACGGTGCCGTCACCCCCTGGAGTCTCCGCCGAGCCGAGATACAGAAATTCTGAAGGTAGGCCCAGGTAAATGAACGCAACGCGTGTTGCACTTTCTAAGCTGAGAAAGGGGGCTACCGTCTTTGGCGACTTCCCGCTTTCCATTCAATGCCCCCTAATCGCGCATCGACGAAATGCGATCCGACGCGCGACCCGCCATCGGATTCACACGGTTTCCAGGCGACCGCTCCCTCCCGGCAAATACAATCCCCTCATCCTTCGAGGCTTTTTGCGGAACGCAAAAAGCCTCGAAGGATGTTCCAGGGCGCGCTTCGACGCTTCGAGACGCCCGCTTCGCGGGCTCCTCAGCGTGAGGGGCTGTTGTGGCATGCGCGCGAGGCGATCGACCGGAAGCCGCATCACAGATCGCGAGGCCCTGCCGCCGTCATGGCCGGGCTTGTCCCGGCCATCCACGCCGCGCCGCTGAGGAAACGAAGGAAAGCGTCCGCTATCGACGGACTCCTCCCACGGCGGGCGCCGCGGGAGCTTCGAGGTCGCGCCAAACGTCCATGACGCTTCAGCGTCCTGGCGTGGATGGCCGGGACGAGCCCGGCCATGACGGCGGGGGGCGTGGAGAAGGATAAGGACGCTCGCGCATTCCTTCTCCCGCTTGCGGGAGAAGGTGGCCTCGCGAAGCGAGGTCGGATGAGGGTCCGCGCGGATGAGCCGTTTCGAATTCAATTCATGAGCGGCGCGCAGCTCGGCGAGCGGCAGGGGCCCTCATCCGACCCTCGCTGACGCGAGGGCCACCTTCTCCCACAAGTGGGAGAAGGAAGTGCGCCGAAGATTCGGCACGGGCCTCTTTGGGCGAAAAACTTGGCCCGAATCCGTGGCGCGGGGGTTTCCTCTTTCGAAAAAACGTGAAATCGCTCTCATTCCAAATTCGCCGACGCGAGGGCTTTCCCCTCGCGCCTCGAACTGCGCCCGAAAGGGACCGCGCCCGGAATGGGAAAGACGATGGCTGAGACAGAAGAATTGCCCCCGCGCGAAGCGATGGATTACGACGTGGTGATCGTCGGAGCCGGCCCGGCCGGCCTTTCCGCGGCGATCCGCCTCAAGCAGATTTCGCCCGATCTCTCGGTCGTCGTCATCGAGAAGGGCTCGGAGCCCGGCGCGCATATTCTCTCCGGCGCGGTCATCGATCCGATCGGCCTCGACCGCCTGCTGCCCGATTGGCGCGACGATCCGGACCAGCCGCTCAAAACGCAGGTCCATGACGATCAATTCTATCTGCTGACGCAAAAGAGCGGCTTCCGCATTCCCAATGCGCTAATGCCCAAGCTCATGAACAATCATGGCAATTTCGTCGGCTCGCTGGGCAATGTGGTGCGTTGGCTGGCGGCGAAGGCGGAAGGGCTCGGCGTCGAGATCTATCCGGGCTTCGCCGGCGCCGAATTGCTGTTTGGCGAGAATGGCGAGATCCTCGGCGTCGCGACGGGCGATATGGGCGTCGGCCGCGACGGCCAGCCCAAGGACAGCTTTACCCGCGGCATGGAGCTGCGCGGCAAATATACGCTGATCGCCGAGGGCGCGCGCGGCTCGCTGGCCAAGCAGATCATCGCCAAATTCGGCCTCTCGCAAGGGCGCGAGCCGCAGAAATTCGGCATCGGCTTCAAGGAGCTGTGGCGCATCGACAAGGCGAAGCACAAAGCCGGGCTCGTGCAGCACAGCTTCGGCTGGCCGCTGGCGTCCGACACCGGCGGCGGCTCCTTCCTCTATCATTTCGACGAAGACTATGTGTCGATCGGCTTCGTCGTGCATCTCAACTATTCCAATCCGACGCTGTCGCCCTTCGACGAGTTCCAGCGCTTCAAGACGCATCCGCAGATCGCGCCGACGCTGGAAGGCGGCACGCGCATCTCCTATGGCGCGCGCGCGCTGACCGAGGGCGGCTGGCAGAGCGTGCCCAAGCTCACCTTCCCCGGCGGCGCGCTGCTCGGCTGCGCGGCCGGCTTCATGAACGTCCCGCGCATAAAAGGCTCGCATAACGCCGTGCTCTCCGGGATGCTCGCCGCCGAGCATGTGGCGAAGGCCCTGGAAGAGGGCCGCGCCCATGACGAGGTCGCGAGCTATGACGCGGCGTGGCGCGCGTCCGACATCGGCCGCGATCTGAAGCCCGTGCGCAATGTGAAGCCGCTGTGGTCGAAATTCGGCACCTATATCGGCGCGCCGCTCTATGGCTTCGACATGTGGACGAATGAGCTGCTCGGCTTTTCGCTCTTCGGCACGCTGAAGCATGGCAAGCCGGATCACGCCTGCCTGAAGCCGCTGAAGGATGTTCAGCGGCTCTCCTATCCCAAGCTCGCGAGCAAGCTCGTCTTCGACAAGCTCTCCTCGGTGTTCGTCTCCAACACCAATCACGAGGAGGACCAGCCGGTCCATCTGAAGCTCGCCGATCCTTCGATCCCGATCGAGAAGAATCTGCCGCTCTATGGCGAGCCGGCGCGGCTCTACTGCCCGGCCGGCGTCTATGAGGTCGTCTATGCGGAGGAGGCGACGAAGAGCGATCCGCGCTTCGTGATCAACGCGCAGAATTGCGTGCACTGCAAGACTTGCGACATCAAGGACCCGGCGCAGAATATCAATTGGGTTCCGCCGGAGGGCGGCGGCGGCCCGAATTATCCGAATATGTGAGCGTCGGTCTGGCGGTCGGCGCCGCCGGCCGCCGCCGACCCGGCCATTGCGAGCGCCAATGTTCTTTCTCGTTTCCAAAATCGTCGAATTCTTCATCAATCCGGCGCATATCGCGCTCCTGCTCGCGGCGACCGGCGTCGCAATGCTGTTCACGCGCTTTGCGAAGACGGGCCGCACGCTGGCGACGGCGGGAACGCTCGCCCTTCTCGTAATGTCGTTCTCGCCGCTCGCGATCTATCTGGCTCTGCCGTTGGAAAATCGCTTCGCGCGGCCGGCGGCCGACATGCCAGCGCCCGATGGAATCATCGTGCTCGGCGGCGCCTTCGACGAGTCGATCAGCATGGCGCGGGGCGGCGTCGCCTTCAACGATTCGGCCGAGCGATTGACGGCCGCGGTCGAATTGTCGCGCCGCTATCCGCAGGCGCGCATTCTGTTCTCGGGAGGCTCGGCGTCGCTGCGCGGCGCATCCTATTCCGAGGCGCAGGTCGCCGGACGATTTCTCGAGCAGATGGGCGTCGATCCGCAACGGATCATCCTCGAGGACAAATCGCGCAACACATATGAGAACGCCGTCTTCTCCCGCAAGCTGGCGGCGCCGCAGCCGGGCGAGCGCTGGCTGCTGGTCACATCGGCGATGCATATGCCGCGCTCGGTCGGCATTTTTCGGCGCGTGGACTTTCCGGCGATCCCCTATCCCGTCGCCTATCACACCAGGGGATCGTGGATGGATATCAGCCTTCACAAAAACGCGGCGGACATGCTGCGCGTGATCGATCTCGCGGCGCATGAATGGGTCGGCCTCCTCGCCTATCGGCTGACCGACAAGACCGACGCGCTGTTTCCGGCGCCCTGAGCACAGCCCGCGCGTCCCGCGCCGACGGCCAGCCAGGGCCGAAGGGCGGCGGCGCTCCGTCGGCGCGCTAGTCGCGCGAGGCTTTGCGCGCGCGCGCGGCGCCGGCCGACTCGGCGCGTCCGCCCGGCGTCGCCCCGGTCCAGGAGCCGTGCTTCATCTCCAGGAACAGCGCGATCGCCTGGGCGCGATTGCGCACCTCGAGCTTCTCGAACAAATTGCGCAAGTGGAATTTGATCGTGTTGATCGAGACGCCGAAATCCTTGGCGAGCTGATTATTGGTGTGGCCGGAGCCCAGCGCCGACAGCAGGCTGCGCTCGCGCAGCGTGAGATTCTCCAGCGGATCGGCGCGCATCTTGCGGATGTCGACGAAGGGAAACACCATGTCGCCGGCGGCCACCGAGGCGAGCACGTCGAGCAGACGCTCCGGCGGCGCGCGCTTGCTGACGAAGCCGGCGCCGCCCAATTGCAAGGTCTCCGCCGGCGCCGCGGGATCGTTGGTGCCGCTGTAGACGACGATCTTGGGCGCGGAGGGCTGGCGCGACAATGCGCGCAGCACCTCGCGCGCGTGCAGCGTCGGCAATTGCCAGCCGATGATGGCGATCTGAAACCGCTGCAGCTTGGCGGCGTCGAGAAACTCCTCGCCGTCGGTGACCTTCAGCACGAGATTGAATCGGCGGTCGTCGGCGAGCAGCGCGTCGAGCCCGGCGAGAATGAGCGGGCTCTTGTCGGCGATGGCGACGTCGATCGGGAATGTCGCGCCCGCCTCGCTGCGGTCGTCGCCGGAGCGCTCGGCCTTCTGCCGCAGAGCGGTCGGCGCGCCATCGGCCGCCGCCTGCGCCGACGGACGTTCGGGCGCGCGGATCGGACCAGGACGTCCGACGGCTCGCGGTCGCTCATCTCCGAGCTTCGTCGAAGACGTCGAGCCCATGGGCCACTCCAAGTGAGAACGCTGCCGTCGCAGCTGGGATGCGCTCGGGCGGCGGCGCCCCCCGAGTGGGTAGGCCCGACTATATAACCTGCGGCTTCCATTGGAAAGCCTCGGCGCGGTTTTCGCAACGCTCGAGGCGGATTCTTTCACGCCCGGCGGCGGAATGTCTCAGGCCAAAAAGAAGCGACGCATCGACCCCCGGCCGATGCGTCGCATCATATCCGTAGACCGGTTCTTGAGCGTCAGTCGCTCAGCACCCAGCGAGCGGCGAAATAAGCGGCGGCGCCGAGCGCGATGATCGCGATCATGCCGACCGGAGTCGCTGCATAGCTCGTAAGCTCGAGAATTGCTCCCATAACGCTTCCTCCTCTTTTGATATCGACCTTCGTTCAGGCCGCCAGCGCGCCACGATATCACCCATGACAGGCGAAGTCTCGCCTCTACGTGCGATACGTTTTTGGTGGATATCGTCGTCCGCTCGAATTCCGAGCGCGTCTCGAATGGCTGGCCGCGATTTGAGATGCGCCGTCGGTCGTTCACGGTCGGCGCAGTCCTGCTCGACCGGCCGAACGAAGCTACGATCCACGCTCGCAGCATGATGGACGCAATTATTGTAGCCTTTGATGCTTGTCAAGATGCCGCGTCGCCCTCGGCGCGGCGATCGGGGCTTGCGGAGACGCGCGCGGCGCGGTTAATGGAGCTGCGGCTCGAGAAGAACAACAGAAAACCGACGCCAATGGCCCGTCCCTCGCTCACCTTCGTCATCATCGCCGGTCTCGCGACGCTCATCGGCGCCGTCTGGTTCTTCGGCTATCGCCGGACGCCTGCCTGCTCGGGCGATGGGCGCTATATGGCGACGGTCCAGCAATGCCGCGCCTATGGCCTCGACGCCGGCCTCTGCGCCAGCGCGGTGGAGAAAGCGCGCGCGCTCGTCGCCCGCGTCGCGCCGCAGTCGGAGACCTCCTTCGATTGCGAGGTGCGCTTTTCCGAATGTTTCGCCGGAGCGGAGGGGCGCTTCACCCCCGCGCCCTCCTTCTGCCTCGCGCCGGGATCGGCGGAGCCCAGCGAGGTGCGCTATCTCGAATACGAGTCCGACCGGCTGAACCGCAAGAAGACGCGCGAGATCCGCGTCGACTGAACGCGCAGCGCGCGCCTTATTGATCCGCGGCCGCGCGATCCGCAGCGGCGCGATCCGCGACCGATTGATCCGCGGCTTGACGACGGCCGCCGAGGCGGAACTCGGCGGGCTCGACGACCAGCATGCCGACATTGGTGCGCAGGGCCATTCGATAGGGCACGACCGCATGGGCCACGGGCAGCGGCGCGAGCCAGACGGTGATGTCGCTGTTCTCCGCCATGAAGCGCGTCGAGACGCTGTCCGGCCGATGGCCGGCGATCGGACGATAGCGCGCCGCGCAGACCGAGACCGGCCCGGAATAGCCGCGCGTCTCGACATTGCGCATCTCGACATAGGTGAGCGTGACATCGAAGCGCGTCACGCCGTCGAAGACCGGAATGGTCCGATTGCAAGCGGAGGGCCCGACGAGCGGCTCGCTCGCGGGAACGCTCATGATCAGCGCGCTCACCGGATCGGTGATATGGGATTTGTTGCTGTCGGTCACCGGAATGCGGACGGGCAAGTCCCAGGGCGTCGGATCGACATGCACGGCGCGCACGGAATTGCCGGCGAGCGCCATGCGGACCGTGCGCGTCTCATAGGTGTTGGAGGTGGTGTTGGCGTAGCTCGCCGGCGCGAGCCCCTCATGCGCGACGACGCCGGCCGCGGTGGCGGCGCCGCGCGTGTCGTTGACCAGCGAGGCGAGGCCGGTGGTGCGCATCGAGATGTCGATGCGATAATTGCGTCCGTCGATGACGCCATCGGCCGTGGCGTGGCCGATCGACAGGCCGAGCAGGCTCAGCGAGAAATGCGCCTTGAGCGTCTCCGCCCGGCACGGCGAGGCGGCGGCGAGCAACGCCAGCGCGACGAGCTCCGGCGCCCGGCCGCGTCCGGCCCCGCCCGGAACGAATGAGAAAAACGCCATTCGAAGACCTGCGATCGATCGAATCAGTCCTGGCCACGATGGGCCAGGCGCGGGCGCTTGTCGATGCTCGCATCGCGCCGGAGGACAGGCCCTTTCAGGCCGATTCCTGCCAGCTGCCGTCAGCGTATATGCGCCATGCGCGCAGACCCGCTTTGGCGACCACGGTGCGGCCGGCCTTCGCCTCGCTCAGGAGATGCTTGAATACGAGAGGATTGCGCCAGGAAAACGGCTTTTCGGGGTCGCAGACCGCATGATATTCGTCGCTGTCGGGATCGTCCATCAGCAGCGTGCCGACCTTGTCCGGCCGCAGCTGGACGCCGAGCGAGCGCTCCTCCTTCCAGCGGCAGTGATAGTCGCGGCACACGTCGGGCCGCGTGGCGTAGACGCCGCAGCCGCTCGTCTTCGTGCAGTGCTCGCACCAGACGCCGGCCTTTTTTGTGAACTCCTCGATCTCCAGCACCTTGCAGCAGAAGGCGCAGGGACCGCAGGCCTTGCCGGGAATGTCGAGCATTTTCGTCTTTTCGGCGATTTTGGGAGCGAATCGATTCTGCTACATTGCTACAACGATCGCGACGCCGGCGCCATCGGCCCCGCAGGGGGCGCCGGGAGGGTCGCCGGAGGATCGCCAGGAGGATCTCGATGACGACAGCCGCTCCGCACAATGATCCCGAGACGCTGTTCGTCTCGACGCAATGGCTCGCCGACCATCTCCACGCGCCGGACGTCATCGTCTTCGACGCCTCCTGGCACATGCCGGCCGCCGGCCGCGACGCCCACGCCGAATATATCGACGGCCATGTTCCGGGCGCGGTCTTCTTCGACATCGACGCCGTCGCCGATCACGCGACCGATCTGCCGCATATGCTGCCGGACCCGGTCGCCTTCTCCTCGGCGGCGCGCCGGCTCGGCCTCGGGGACGGCATGCGCGCGGTCGTCTATGACAGCGTCGGGCTCTTCTCCGCGCCGCGCCTGTGGTGGACGCTGCGCGTCTTCGGCGTCACCGAGGTCTCCATTCTCGACGGCGGCCTACCTGCCTGGAAGGCGGAGGGCCGCCCGCTCGAGCAGGGCGAGACCCTGCGCGCGGCGCGCCATTTCACCGCGCGCATGAACCACGCGCTGGTCGCCGACGCCGCCGATGTGGCGCGGGCGCTCGCCGACGGCTCGGCGCAAGTCGTCGACATGCGCTCGGCCGAGCGCTTCGCCGGCGCCGTTCCCGAGCCGCGCCCGGGTCTGCGCTCCGGCCATATGCCCGGCGCGCTCAACCTGCCCTTCGGCAATCTCGTCGCCGATGGCCGCATGAAAGCGCCGGAGGCGCTGCAGCAGGCTTTCGCGACGGCGCGACTCGATCCGGAGCGGCCGGTCATCGCGAGCTGCGGCTCCGGCCTCACCGCCTCCATCCTGAGCCTCGCGTTGGCGGCGACGGGGCGCCGGCCGGCCACGGTCTATGACGGCTCCTGGTCGGAATGGGGCGCGCGCAACGACCTTCCGGCAATATCCGATTCATAAGCAAACTGGCGGTTTGCAGGGCGCCGCCGCCTTTCTATTGGGCAGCGTCGTCGATTTTCGGCATGGCGCATTTTTGTGACAAATGATAGAAGCGCGGCGGTTCTTCGGCGAGGCGGATGCGTTCGAGTTCGAGGAACCTCGGGTCGGGATGCGGGGAAGCTGAATGAAGAAAATCGAGGCGATCATCAAACCCTTCAAGCTCGATGAAGTAAAAGAAGCGCTTCAAGGCGCCGGCCTGCAGGGCATTACTGTCACCGAGGCGAAGGGTTTTGGTCGCCAGAAGGGGCATACCGAGCTGTATCGCGGCGCAGAATATGTGGTCGATTTTCTTCCCAAGGTGAAAATCGAGATCGTGCTCGCCGACGAAGCGGTGGATCGCGCGGTCGAGGCCATCCGCAAAGCCGCGCAGACCGGGCGCATCGGCGACGGCAAAATCTTCGTCTCCAACGTCGAAGGCGCGATCCGGATTCGCACCGGCGAGACCGGCGCGGACGCGATCTAGCCGGCGCCGAATTCGCTACGCCCCGCAGCCCCGCGGCTGACATTCGCGTCCCTTTATCCGGGCACGACCGTCCACATCGAACTGAAGGCTCCACGACATGACAACGGCCAAGGACGTTCTCAAGCAGATCGCCGACAATGACGTAAAATATGTGGATTTCCGCTTTACGGATCCGCGCGGCAAGTGGCAGCACGTCACCTTCGACGTGTCGATCGTCGACGAAGAGGCGCTCGACGAAGGCATTATGTTCGACGGCTCCTCCATCGCCGGCTGGAAGGCGATCAACGAGTCCGACATGACGCTGCTGCCCGATCTCTCGACGGTCACGCACGACCCCTTCTTCGCCGCTTCCACCCTGTCGATCGTCTGCGACGTCGTCGAGCCTACGACGGGCCAGCCCTATAACCGCGACCCGCGCGGCATCGCCAAAAAGGCCCAGGCCTATCTGCAGGCGACCGGCGTCGGCGACACCTCCTTCTTCGGCCCGGAAGCCGAATTCTTCGTCTTCGACGACGTGCGCTTCTCGACCGATCCCTACAACACCGGCTTCACCGTCGACTCCGTCGAGCTGCCCACCAACTCCGACACGGCGTACGAGGGCGGCAATCTCGGCCACCGCGTGCGCACCAAGGGCGGCTATTTCCCGGTTCCGCCGATCGACTCCGCTCAGGACATGCGCGGCGAGATGCTGGCGGCCATGGCGGCCATGGGCGTCAAGGTCGAGAAGCACCATCACGAGGTGGCCTCCGCCCAGCACGAGCTCGGCCTGAAGTTCGAGACGCTCGTCACCGTCGCCGACCATCTGCAGATCTACAAATACGCCATTCATCAGGTGGCGCATTCCTACGGCAAGACGGCGACCTTCATGCCGAAGCCGGTGTTCGGCGACAATGGCTCGGGCATGCATGTCCACCAGTCGATCTGGAAGGAAGGCAAGCCGGTGTTCGCCGGCGACAAATACGCCGGCCTGAGCCAGGAGTGCCTGTGGTATATCGGCGGCATCATCAAGCACGCCAAGGCGCTGAACGCTTTCACCAACCCGTCGACGAACTCCTATAAGCGCCTGGTTCCGGGCTTCGAGGCTCCGGTGCTGCTCGCCTATTCGTCGCGCAATCGCTCGGCCTCCTGCCGCATCCCCTTCGCGACCAGCCCGAAGGCCAAGCGCGTCGAGGTTCGCTTCCCCGATCCGACGGCGAATCCCTATCTCGCCTTCGCGGCCATGCTGATGGCCGGCCTCGACGGCATCGCCAACAAGATCGATCCGGGCGCGCCGTCCGACAAGGACCTCTACGATCTGCCGCCGGAGGAGTTGAAGGCGATCCCGACGGTGTGCGGCTCGCTGCGCGAGGCGCTCGACAGCCTGAAGGGCGACTACGCCTTCCTGACGGCCGGCGGCGTCTTCAACGAGGACTTCATCCTCTCCTACATCGACCTCAAGTATCAGGACGTCTATCGCTTCGAGATGGCGCCCCATCCGGTCGAGTATGACATGTATTATTCCTACTGATCGCGTCGCGATCTCGTAGAAACGAAAGGGCGGCCCGCGAGGCCGCCCTTTTTGTTTCGTCCAGCGCTCGATCGGATGCAAAGGCCGCAACCCTCGACCTCATCCCGAGGAGGCGGCGAAGCCGCCGTCTCGAAGGACGAGGGCGAGATTCAGAAGGCGGCGCGTGACGGCTCCCTCGTCCTTCGAGACGCGGCCTGCGGCCGCTCCTTGTACGAGGGACGCTTCGTCCGATCATCTTTAGCTATTCGACGTCCTCGACCTTCTCCGGGCCGCCGCCGAGCACGCGCTGGGCGAGCGAGGCCTGCATGAAATCGTCGAGCTCGCCGTCCAGCACCTCGCCCGGCGTGCCGGAGGTGTGCCCGGTGCGCAAATCCTTCACCAGCTGATAGGGCTGCAGCACATAGCTGCGAATCTGATGGCCCCAGCCGATATCGGTCTTCGACGCCTCGATGGCGTTGGCCTCCGCCTCGCGCCTCTCGAGCTCTCGCTCATAGATGCGCGCGCGCAGCATGTTCCAGGCAGTCGCTCGGTTCTTGTGCTGCGAGCGTTCCGCCTGACAGGCGACGACGATGCCGGTCGGAATATGGGTGATGCGAATGGCCGAGTCGGTCGTGTTGACGTGCTGGCCGCCCGCGCCCGACGAACGATAGGTGTCGATGCGGCAATCAGATTCGTTGATCTGAACGTCGATCTTGTCGTCGACGACCGGATAGACCCAGACCGAGGCGAAGCTCGTATGCCGCCGCGCATTGGAGTCGAAGGGCGAGATGCGCACCAGACGATGCACGCCGGATTCGGTCTTGGCCCAGCCATGGGCGTTCATGCCCTTGATCAGCAGCGTGGCCGATTTGATGCCCGCCTCGTCGCCGGCGGTCTCCTCGATCACCTCGACCTTGAACTTTTTCCGCTCGCCCCAGCGGGCGTACATGCGGAACAGCATGCGCGCCCAGTCGCAGCTCTCGGTGCCGCCGGCGCCCGAATGCACCTCGATGAAAGTGTCATTGCCGTCGGCCTCGCCAGAGAACAGCGCCTCGATCTGGCGCTCGCGCGATTCCTTCAGCAGCGCCACGAGCTGCGCTATGCCTTCCTTCTCGGTGTCGGCGTCATTCTCGGCCTCGCCGAGCTCGACGAGGGTGATGGCGTCGTCGAGATCGCGCTCGAAACGCGCGATGGAGCCGAGCTGATCCTCGAGCTGGGTGCGCTCGCGCATGATCTTCTGCGCGGCTTCGGCGTCGTTCCAGAGTTCTGGATCTTCGACTTTGGCGTTCAGCTCGGCGAGACGGCGCGTTGAAGTCTCGACGTCAAAGATGCCTCCTCAGCAGTCCCATGGACTGCTCGATCTGTTCTTTCAGCGCAAGCGGCTCGGCGCGCATGATTCTCTTCCCCTTGGGCTCAGGGCCGGCGGCCCGAGGCCGGAGGTATTAGAGCAAGACGCCCGAAAGATGAAGCCCCTCGGCCGCGCAGGCTCCGAAGCGTCGCTATTTCGCGATCGCCACCGGCGAATCGACCCAATCGAAATGATAATTCACGCCGAAGCGCGCTATGGCGCCGTCATATTTCACGCGCGTCGTCCCGACATTGAGAATGGCGATCGAGCCCGGCGCCGCGGGGTTGATCACCGCGCTCGGCGCGGTGGCGAGCGTCGCCTCGCCGAGATCGTAATAGAGCCCCTCGACCTTCAGGCTCCAGCGCGGCGCGAACATCCATTCGAAGCCGCCGCCGGCGATCCAGCCGACGCGCGTGTCGCTGTAATTGCCCCAGCTCGGCGTCACCGGATTGTCGGGATGGTCGATCGGGTCCTGCGGATGCCAATGGGCGCCATAGGTGAAGACATCGGCGACGCCGCCGCCATAGGCGAGGCCGCCGGTCCCGAAGACGAGCAGCGTGGGGGCGACGACATAGCCGAGCCGACCGCGCAAGGAGCCGAGCCAGGAGAGGCCGGCGCGCGTGCTCACGACGCCGGTCTGCAGATGCAGCAGGCCATGCGCGTCGGTCTGGCCGGCGAACCCCTGGGAGGAGCCGAAGCCGCGAATGATCGCGCCGTCGATGTCGGTCTCGACGCCGAGCAGCACATCGGGCGACCAGAGATAATTATAGCCGAGCTGCGCGCCGCCGAGAAAGCCGCTCTGCTCTATGCGGGCGAGGCCGGTGATATAGGGCGAGGAGAATCCGAAAGGCATGCCGAGCGCGCCGGAGGCCCAATCGAAGATCGAGGTTCCGACGGTCGGAACGTCATTCGATCCGCCGAAGCCCCAACCGGCGTTGAGGCCCACATAGACGCCGCCCCACAGCGGCGGCGGCGGAACAGGAACGACGACCACCGGCGCGACGACTTTCGCGAGGGCGACCTCCTCCACATGCGCCGCGCCGACGCCGGACAAAACGCAGACGATCGCCGCCGCGAGCCTCTTCATCGAAAATCCCCATGGAGGCGCGAGCCGATTCGCGCATCACGGGACTGTGCTGACCGGATGAGGCACTAACAATTTGCGGCGTTCACGGAGGCTATGCCTCTCGCGCAGCGAGGGCCGCGTCCTCGCGGCGGCGCACTACGGACAGAGCCCGGTCGAATTGCGATATTTCACGAGAAAATCCGGCAGCGCCGAAGCGCATATCGGCGCGACGACGTTTCGCGCCTCCTCCGGCCGTTCCTTGCGGATGAGCATGGCGAGCAGCAGACGGATACGCGGCTCCATATGGTTCATCCCGGGAATATTCAACGCCTGCGCATCGGCGAGCGCGTCGCGCAGCTCTTTTTCCGCCTCGGCGCGCGATCCATGGTCCGCCAACCAAGCGCCATGTGCGAGGCGCGCGCGCGGATCGCGCGGGTAGCGCGCGAGTATCGCGGCAGAGTCCGCCCTGGCCTTATCCCAATCGAGAGGAAAGTCGGGCGCGAGAAGGCGGGCCTGCGCGAGCCGCGGCGGAATGAGCGTCGCGGAGCCGAACGCGACGACGAAGAAGGCTGCGGCGAGCGCCGCCGGAAATTTGCCGAATCTGGGCCGAGGTCGGTCGATCGGCCAGAGCGGCAGCAGCGCGAGCCCGCAGAGCAGACCGCCGGCGGCGCCGCCGAAATGCGCGGCGTAATCGATATGCGCGCCGTGACTGATCGAAACCAGCGGCAGCAGGGAGGGCAGCAGAATCTGAAACGAGCCGGTCAGGAGGTTGTTGCGCTCCGGCCCCGGCGGAAAGCGATAGCTCGCGACCGCGGTCGCCGCGAACAGAGCCACGACGCCGCCCGAGGTGCCGACGCCGACGATATCCGGCGGATTGAAGAAGACGGAGGCCGTCGAGCCGGCGAGCGCGCCGACACAGAAAACGCCGGCGAACCAGGCCGCCCCGACGAGGCGCTCCAATTGCGAGCCGGCGGCGATCAGCGCGACGACATTGAGCAGCAGATGAAATAACCCGCCATGCAGCAGCGGCGCGGTGAACAATCGCCACCATTCGCCGTCGCGAACAGCGGCCAGCGACGAGCCGCCCATGACGACCAAGGTTCCGACCGCGGGCGTGATGGCGTCCGTCGCCGGAAACGGAGCGAAGCCGAGCTCGCAGGCGAAGATCGCGGCGAGGACGATCGAGAGAGCCATCGCGAAATAGGGCGCGACGCGCTCCACTTTCGGCTCGACGGGCGCGCTCTCGCGCGCGAGAGCCGCCGCTTCCGGCGTCTGCTGCTCCTTGGCCTCCTCCACTCGCGTCGCGACGAACGTCGCCAATTTGTCCGGCTCGACGTCCAACATGGAGAGCGGAAAAACGATCTCTCGACTGCGCCAACCGAAAAGTCCCCCGAGCCACGCTAAAAATCCGGCGCGCTCCAGCCGATCCGCGGCGACCGGATAGAGAGTGAGATGCAAGAGTTTCTGATTGTTGGCGACGCTCATATAGACATTTTGCACGTCGCCCCAAGAAACCGGGCCGCTCACGATCGAGGGGCTCGAGAAATCGCGATCCGTGAGAATGAAGGCGGGCTTTCGCGCCTGAATCAGCTGCCAGAGCGCGACGAGCGTGCAGAGACCGAAAAAGGCGAGAACCAGCACGCCCGCCGCGAGGCCGTGACGCTCGTCCGGGTGAAGCGTCATGAAGACGCCGCCTGCCGTGAAGAGCAGACTGCCGACGAAGATCAGCAAAAGTTTTTTGGTCGCACGCCGAATCTCGACATGCGTGGAATGTTCGGCTGTCATGGAAATACACCCGCCGCTATATAGAGATGACGTCGGCATAAGCTTAGCCGAAACAACTCGGCCCGCCTAGACGGCGAACTCGCAATTTCGTCAATCCTGCGACAGAGGCTCACCGTCCTCGCGCGGCTCCGGCAGCGGCTCCAGCGGCGGCTCGCCGCGGGCGCGTTGCGCGGCGCGCTCCAGCATTTGCATGAAGGCGTCTATGTCCTCCTCGCGCGTGCGGTGATTGAAGATCGCCGCGCGGATCGTCGGATGACCGTCGAGCAGCGTCAGCGACGGCGCCGCCTCGCCGCTCTCATGCAGCTCCATCACGATCTCGCGATTGAGCCGCCCCGCCTCGTCGTCGTCCTTCACGCCGAAGCAGACGACATTGAGCGCCACCGGCGCGCGCATCTCGAATGTGCGGGACGCCTCGATATTGCGGCGCAGCCGCTGCGCCAGAGCGCAGCTCTTCTCGATGCAGGCGCCGAGACTCTCTGTGCCGAACACTTCTATGGTGAACCAGGTCTTCAGCGCGCGAAAGCCGCGCGAGAGATCGGCGCCGAGATCGCAGGGCCAGATCTCGCCGGCCGCGAGCCCGCGCGGCGCGCGCGTCAGATAGGCGGCGTTGGCGGCGAAGGCGCGGCGATGCGCCTCCGGATCGCGCACCAGGAAGAAGCCGGCGTCATAGGGCACATGCAGCCATTTGTGGAAGTCGAAGGCGATGGAGTCGGCGCGCTCGAGGCCCTTCACCAGCGGCTTCAGCGCCGGCGAGAGAACGGCCAGCGCGCCGAAGGCGCCGTCTATGTGGAACCACAGATCTTCCTGCTTCGCTATATCGGCGAGCGCGTCGAGATCGTCGATCGCGCCGGTGTCGACCGAGCCCGCCGTGCCGACGACGAGGAACGGATGCAGCCCCGCGGCGCGATCCTCGGCGATGGCGCGGCGCAGCTCGTCGACGCGCAGCGAGCGGGCGCCGTCCGACTCGATGAGCCGCAAATGGCGCGAGCCGAGGCCGCCGAGCTCCATCGCCTGCCGCACGCAATTATGCGCCTCGCGCGAGGCATAGGCGACCAATCGCGCGTCCACCGCCTCGAGCCCGTTCTTGCGCACATTCTTCGCGCCCAGCGCATGCTCGCGCGCGACCTGCAGCGACAGGAAATTGGCGATCGACGTGCCGGTGACGAAGACGCCCGAAGCGTCCAGAGGAAAGCCGAAGGCCTGCGCCATCCAGGCGGCGATCTGCCGCTCGACGTCGAGCGCTATGTGATTGCGGCCGCCGCAATTGGAGTTGAGTCCGGCGGCGAGCATTTCCGCGATCATGCCGACAGGCGTGCCGGCGCCCTGCGCCCAGCCCATGAACAGCGGATGGATATTGCCATTGGCGAAGGGCTGGATGTAGCGCTCGAAATCCGCGAGCGCGGCCGAAAGCCCCCGCCCTTCGGCCGGCAGGGGGCGCCGGAAGCGCTCACGCGCCTCCGCCGAGGGCTCGCGCCAGACCGGCCGCTCGCGCAGCGTCGCGAGATGGTCGATCATGGCGTCGAGCGCGCGATGGCTCTCGGCGCGAAACGCCTCCCAATCCGTCGGATCGAGATCGACGGGCGAGGCGTCGGCGGGCGCCGCGACGGCCGCGCCGATCGGCTTCGGCGGCCGCTGTGAATGGTTCATTCCCGCTTCATCCCCGGGAGCTTCGTAAGTGGAACAGGACTAATCAGCTTTCGCGCTGCGAAGCAATATCGCCGCCGGGAGCGGAGCGATTCGCTCGGCGCCGGCCGCTTCCGTCTCCCCGCCAGCGGGGAGAGAGAAGGCCCGTGCGCGGAAAAAGATCACGCCACCGTCAGCGCGACCGTCCCGACGCCGTCGATCGCGCCCGTCACATGGTCGCCCGAGACGATCGGCCCGACGCCGGCCGGCGTGCCGGTGAAGATGAGATCGCCCGCCTCCAGCCGAACATATCCCGACAGGATCGCGACGATCTCGGCGACGCTCCAGATCATCTCGGCGAGATCGGCGTCCTGCCGCGTCACGCCATTGACGGCGAGGCTGATGCGGCCCTCGGCCGGATGGCCGATGCGCTCGGCGGGCGCCAGCGCCCCGAGCGGCGCCGAATTGTCGAAACCCTTCGAGA
This sequence comes from Methylosinus sp., assembly GCF_036560965.1. NCBI lineage: Bacteria > Pseudomonadati > Pseudomonadota > Alphaproteobacteria > Hyphomicrobiales > Methylocystaceae > Methylosinus > Methylosinus sp. The sequence continues at coordinate 17,812 of NZ_DATBQF010000004.1, forward strand.
GGTCCCAGGGCCGGCCGGCCTTGCGCGCCTCGCTCTGCAGGTCACGGCGGGTGAGGTCGATCCCCGCCGCATAGCCGAGCACATGGGCGAGCGCATCCGCGCGGGCGATATCGGCGCCGCCGCGACCGATCGCCGCGACCAGCTCGATCTCATGGTGGAGATCCGCGGTGCGCGGCGGATAGGGGATGGTCGCGCCGCTGGCGACGACGGCGTCGGCGGGCTTGGAAAAAAAGCAGGGCTGCTCGCGCGAGGGGTCCTTGCCCATTTCCCGCGCATGGGCGGCGTAATTCTGCCCGACGCAGAAAATGCGCCGCACCGGAAAGCGCCGCGACTCTCCCGCTATGGAAAGCGCCGCCGGCGCCGGCGGCGGAAACAGGAAGTCTTCGCTCATCGCGTTCCCCTCACAAATAGCTCAGCCACCAATCGCGCCGACGCCGCTTGACGCCGGCGAACCAGAGGCAGGCGGGATAGATCGCCGCCATGATCAGCGCCCACATGACATAGGCGCCGGCGAGGCCGAGGCCATAATTGTCCGGCGGCGGCCCGCTGCTCTCGACTCCCTTCAGATCGACGCCCTCGGCCAGGGCGACGACGAGGGCCGCGACGAGAATGACGTAGAGATGCAGCACATAGGCGAAGAGCGGCACGCGGCCGAAGGTCGCCAGCACGCGCCCGAACGCGCCGCCCGCCCGCTCCAGCGCCGGCAGCAGCAGAAGCCCGACGCCGAGCGTCACCAGCGCATAATGCAGCGAGGGCGGATATTTGCTGACGTTCAAAAAGGACAGCGCCGTCTTGACGCTGTCGGGATAGGTCAGCCAGAGCCGCGCGTCGCCGTAGACGCCGGCGATGCGCAGCGCGGCGAAGCTCGCGAGAAAGCCGAGGCCGAGCGCGACGAGCGCGCGGGCCCGCCGCTCCGGCGCCCAGAGGAAAACGGGCGCGAGCCCATAGCCGAGCGCGATGACGCCGATCCAGGGCAGCACCGGATAAAAGACCTGTCCGCGCAGGCCGAAGGGCAGCGGACCTTTCTCGTGCAGCACGTTCCACAAGGGCGCGAAGCCGCCCAATTGCGCCGCGTGAACGCCATCGAAGAGATTGTGCAGCGCCAGTATCGCGACGCCGATCGCCAGCACGGCGCGCGCCGGCAGACGGATGAGCGCCGAAAGCGCGATCATGCCGCAGCCGATCGCCCATAGCGTGCCGAGCTCGATCGCGCCCGAGCCGACCGTCCACACCGGGCTGATGATGAAAATATCGAGCAGGATCAGCCACAGACCGCGCGTCCACAGAAAGCGCGCGCGCTCGCCCCTGTCCTCGAGCGTGAGGCCGTGCAGATAGGCCGAGACGCCGGCGAGAAAGGTGAAGGTCGGCGCGCAGAAATGAGTGACGAAGCGCGTGAGGAACAGCGCCGGATAGGTATGGTCGAGATTGGTCGGATCGAAGCGCAGCGCATCGGCGTCGAAGAAATCGCGGACATGGTCCAGCGCCATGACGATGATGACCAGCCCACGCAGACGATCGATCGAGAGAAGGCGCGCGCCGGCAGGGAGCGAGACGGCTTCGCGCTCGACATTCGCGACGATTTCCATCGTATCGGTCATGATGCTTCTCCGATCGCCGACGGGGAAAAGAGAGCGCCCGTCGCCGCGCTAGAGCGCTATCCGATCGATCGATTCCATTCGATCGGATAGCGCTCTAATCGAAATCCGCCGGATCGAACTCACGCAGCGTCCGGCAGAATTCGCAGGTCACGCCGATGCGGCCATTGTCGCCGATCATGTCGTGGCGGTCCTGCGGCGTGAAGCTGCGCAACAGATTGTCGATGCGCTCCGTCGAGCAGCGGCAGGATTCGACGATTTCACGCGTCGGATAGACGGTGACGCCGCGCTCGTGAAATAGCGAATAGAGCAGACGCTCGCCCGAGAACGCAGGATCGACGAGCTCGTGATCCTGCGTCGTGGCCGCCAGCGACAGACCCTCGACCCAAGCGTCGTCCTCGTCGTCTTCCGGCAGGGCGAGGTCGTCGGGCGCGTCGCCGGGGCGAAGATCGCGGCGCGCAGGCGTCTCCGGCAGATATTGCAGCAGCAGCCCGCCGGCCCGCCAGCTGCGTCCGGCGGGCGTCACCACCTCGCCGACGGCGAGCCGCACATAGCTCGGAATTTGCTCTGACTGGCGGAAATAGCGATGCGCCGCCTCGGCGAAGCCGTCGCCCTCCAGCGGCACGACGCCCTGATAGCGCGCGGCGTCGCTGTCCCGCTCCATGGTCAGCGCGAGATGGCCGCCGCCGAGCAGCGCGCTGGGACTCATGCCGGCGACGATGCGGCTCTCGTCATAGCGCGCGAAGCCGCGCAGCTTTCCGGGCGCGTCGAAATCGACGACGATCATATCGACCGGCCCGTCGCCGCGCGTCTGCAATTGGAAGCGCCCATGCGACTCGATGAGCGAGCCGAGCAACGCCGTCAGCGCCGCCGCCTCGCCCAGCAGCCGCGCGACCGACGGCGGATAATCATAATGGGTGAGGATGGAGGTCACCGACGGCCCGAGCCGCACCAGACGTCCGCGCAGATCGAGCGGCTCGACGGCGAAGGGAAGCAGGCTGTCGTCCTCGGCGAGGGGCGACGCCGGTCGGACGCTGGCCTCGTCCGCCCGTCTGCTCATGGCCCGCCCACTCCGAACACCCAGGCGAGCACGCCCTTTTGCGCATGAAGGCGGTTCTCGGCCTCGTCGAACACCACCGAGCGCGGTCCGTCGATGACCTCGTCGGTGACTTCCTCGCCGCGATGCGCCGGCAGGCAATGCATGAAGATCGCGTCCTTGCCCGCAGCGTCCATCAGTCGGGCGTCGACCTGGAAGGGCGAGAGCAGCGCATGGCGGCGCGCCTCCTCCTGCTCGTCGCCCATCGACACCCAGCAGTCGGAGATGACCGCGTCGGCGCCGGCGACGGCCGCGTAAGGATCGGCGGTGAGATTGAGCCGCACGCCATTGGCGCGCGCCCAGCCGACCAGTTCGTCGCCGGGCGCGAGCTCCGGCGGCGTCGCCACATTGATGGTGAAGTCGAAGGGCTTGGCCGCATGGACCCAGCTCGCCAGCACATTATTGGCGTCGCCGGTCCAGGCGACGGTGCGTCCCTTTATGGGGCCGAGATGCTCCTCGAAGGTCAGCACGTCCGCCATCACCTGGCAGGGATGCGAGAGCTTGGTGAGCCCGTTGACGACCGGCACGCTGGAATAGCGGGCGAGCTCGGTGAGATCGTCATGCGAGAGAATGCGGATGACGATGCCGTCGACGAAGCGCGACAGCACGCGGGCCGTGTCGGCGATGGTCTCGCCGCGGCCGAGCTGCATCTCCTGGCCCGTCAGCATGATGGTCTCGCCGCCGAGCTCGCGCATGGCGAGATCGAAGGAGACGCGCGTCCGCGTCGAGGGCTTGTCGAAGATCATCGCCAGCGATTTGCCGGCGAGCGGCCGGAAAGCGGTCGGCGCGCCGCGCACGCGCTTGCCCTTGATCGCGGCGGCGATATCGAGAATGCGCCGCAGCTCGGCCGGCGCGATCTCGGAAATATCGAGGAAATGACGGACGCCCGCCAGCGGCGCATGGGCGGTCATCGCGCCGCTCCCGCGCTCTCGAGCGTCACACAGGCGGCGTCGAGCCGTCGCGCCGCCTCGGCGAGCTCGCTCTCGCCCACGATGAGCGGCGGCAGCAGACGCACGACATTGTCGCTCGCCGGAATGGTGAGCAGCTTGGCCGCGCGCGCCGCGGCGGCGAATTCGGCGTTGGAGACGCGCGTCTTCAAGCCGAACATCAGCCCCTCGCCGCGCACGCTCTCGATGATCGACGAATGGCGATCCTCGAGCTCGGCGAGCTTTTGCCGAAACAAGACGCCGAGGCCGGCGACACGCTCGATGAAGCCCGGCTCCAGCACCACATCGAGCACGGCGTTGCCGACCGCTGTGGCGAGCGGATTGCCGCCATAGGTGGAGCCATGCGCGCCCACTGTCATGCCCTTGCCGGCCTCCGCCGTGGCGAGGCAGGCGCCCAGCGGAAAGCCGCCGCCTATGCCCTTGGCGAGCGCGGCAATGTCCGGCGTCACGCCCGAATGCTCGACTGCGAGGAAGCGGCCGGTGCGGCCGATCCCCGTCTGCACCTCGTCGACGATCAGCAGCAGGCCATGCTCGTCGCAGAGCGCGCGCAGGGCAGCCAGGAACCGCGGCGGGGCCGCGCGCACGCCGCCTTCGCCTTGAATCGGCTCCAGCAGCACGCCGGCCGTCTGCGGGCCGAGGAGCGCGCGGACGGCGTCGAGATCGCCGAACGGCGCCTGATCGAAACCGTCGGTCGGCGGGCCGAAGCCGTCGAGATATTTGGGATTGCCGCCGGCGGCGATCGTCGCCAGCGTGCGGCCGTGGAAGGCGCCCTCGAATGTGATGAGGCGATAACGCTCCGGCCGCCCTTCCACCGCATGGAATTTGCGCGCCGTCTTAATGGCGCATTCGACCGCCTCGGCGCCCGAATTGGTGAAGAAGACCATATCCGCGAAAGTCGCCTGAACGAGGCGGCGAGCGAGGCGCTCGGCCTCCGGAATCTGGAACAGATTGGAGACGTGCCAGGGCTTCGCCGCCGCGGCGGCCAGCGTTCCGACCAGATGCGGATGGCCATGGCCGAGCGAATTGACCGCGACGCCGGCGCCGAAGTCGAGATAGCGCTCGCCGTCGCCGGCGGTGAGCCAGGCGCCCTCGCCCCGCTCGAAAGCCAGATCGGCCCGCGCATAAGTCGGAAACAGCGCCGAAACCACTTGGCGTCCCCCTCGGAGAGACCCCGCTCGCAGGCGCCGCAGACAGCGCCGGACCCATGCAGAGAGGGTCTTGTGCAGCGAGGGTCTGAAAATCAAAGTGCCGCCCTTGCTGGGGGCGGCATCTCTCTTACGGAAACATTCTAGGTCCTCCCCTTGCGCCGGTCAAATCCGTTTCCCGCGGCCGACGGCGCCGAGACTGCGGCGAAACGACGGCGCCGGAAAGGCCGCGATCGACCCGCCGTCGAGAGGACCCGTGCGAGCCGGACCTTCGTGAAGACGTTCGCGCGCGGCCAAATGCGGCGCCATGCGCAAAAATCCATGCGGAGAAACGCCCATAGTGAGTCTTTCGCGCAACACATTCGGAGAATGAAAGAGCATTACCTTGTGGGGAACGCTGTTTCGCTTGCCAGGGACTCTTGCGCGTGATTCAACTGGTAGGGTAGCGTTCGCGTCATCGCCCACGACATCTCGTGTGGCGCCTTCAATCGAGTGTGTGCGTCTTGTCGACTCCGGCTCCGCCGGTTGCGCGAGCGTTCGCCGATTCTCTCGGATGAAGCCGGCTTAATCGAGGAGGACCTTAATGTCCTGGACCGACGAGCGCGTCGAGATGCTGCGCAAGCTCTGGAACGACGGCCTCAGCGCCAGTCAGGTGGCGGCCGAGATCGGCGCCGGCATCACGCGCAACGCCGTCATTGGTAAAATCCATCGCCTGGGCCTCGCCCAGCGCGCCAAGACGCCCATGGCTGCGCGTCCACGCGTCGCCAAGCCGCAACGTCCGCAGGCGCCGCCGCAACGCGCCCATCACGGACATGCGCCGAGCGTCATCGGCAATGTGGCGCTGGCTCTCGCGCCGCGCGCGCTGGTCATGCCCGATGCGCGACCGCAAGAAGAGGTCGTCATTCCAATGTCGGAGCGTGTCACGATAATGGAGCTCCGAGAGGCGATGTGCCGATGGCCGATCGGCGATCCGACGACGGCGGAATTCCGCTTCTGCGGCGCGCGATCGCCGGGCGGCGGCGGCAGCCCCTACTGCAACTATCACTCGCAGATCGCCTATCAGCCAGTGCAGGATCGTCGCCGCGCGCGCGATCAGCTGCGCTCCGCCGCGCGTCTCGCCTGAGACGCGCGCGCCACCATCAATCCGCGTTCCAGAAATAATGCCAGACGCCGTCCGCGCCGACGCCGATCCGCATGACCTTCGGACGACCGGCCGCATTGGACGACGCCAGATCGGAAAAGCGCACGCAGGCCCATAGCGCGCGCGCTTCTTCCTCATTCGCCGGCGGCGTCGGACGACGCGCATAGGCCGGCCATTCATAGCTCGTGAACGGCCCTCGCGCGATGCGCAGGAAAGGCTGCGTCAAAACGGCGCGCGCAATCGAGAGACTCTCGCGGCCGGCGCGGTCGAAGGAGAGCGACGTCAAAGTCTCGATCGGATCGGCGCCCGCGGGCCGCCGCGCGCCGCGCTCGAACAGCGGGCGCAATTCGTTCCAATCGATCGGAATGCGCAGCGCTTCTATGTCGCCGGTCGCGCAGGCGGCGAGAATCTTGTCGCGCAGCGCGCGCACGGGCGCGGGCAGCGTCGCGAGATCGCGCATCGGCTCGGAGATGGTCTCGACCGCAGGCTTGTCGACCGCAGGCTTGATCGGCTGCTTCACGCCGCGCGGCATGTCACGGACGCGCCGCGCGGAGCGCGCTCAATGGCGCAGGCCGCTCGAGAATTCGCCGTCGCGCAGACGCCGCGGCAGACGCTCGACGAAAGCCGCGACTTCTTCCTCGCCATAGGTGGCGACCAGCTCGTGCAGCGCTGCGGAGAGCGCCACATGGGCGAAGGAATCGCCTTCGATTCCAGCGAGCGCGGCTTCTGCGAAAGCCTCGGCGAGATAAGCGAGCGCGACCCGCCGCTGCTCGGAGCCGGCGGCGTCGTCCAATGTGGAAGGTGGGAAACCCGTCATGTGAACCACTCTAATCAACGGCGACGAAACGCGCGAGACGGGTCCTTGCCGGAGGGTTAACGCCCGTCCGCGCTTCCGACGTCAGGAGTTCCCGTAACGATACGCTATGTCATGCGCGATGCGGCCGCCCTCGTCGAGATAGCGCGTGATCGCCGCGCGGGCGTTGGGCGTGCAGGAGCGATAGGTGGTCTCATAGCCGCGAAAGCCGCGATTGAACGCGCCTGTCAGCTTGAGCCGACGCTGTCCGCTCTTGGCCTCCGCCTCGAGCAATGCGGTCATTTTGACGCGCCAATCCTCGCCATCCTCCGGGCCGCAGAGATCGCGCAGATAGGAGAGCGCGCCGAGGATTTCCGATAGGCGCAGCAATTGCGGCTCATAGGGCGGCGGCGGCCCTTCGGCGGCGGGCGGCGGCGTCGCGGGCTGCGGCGGCTGCTGCTTGCCGGCCGGCGGCGTCTTCGCGGCGTTTTTCTTTTTGGGCCGGGCCTGCGGCGCCGGCCGCTCGATCACATGCGGCGCCGAATGCTGCTGGCCCCAGCCGAACAGGTTCTGAAAAAAATCCTGCGCGCGCGCCGGCGCCGCGCCGAAAATCGCGCAAGAGAGCGCGAGACGAAATGCGAGCCTGAAGGCTCGCGGTCCAGAACGCGCCTTGGACCGCGAGCCTTCCGGCTCGCTCGCCAAAACGCTCGCAAAGACACTTCCGCCATCCGAACGTCTCATCGCTTCCGCCGCTTTCTCTTACCGTCAGGGATAGAGCCGCGCTTTCGCCCAGCCGGCGCCGTCGCGCGAAAATCGCACGCGATCATGCAGGCGGAACGGCCGATCCGCCCAGAACTCGATGGCCGTCGGAACAATACGGTAGCCGCGCCAATGCGCCGGCCGCGGCACCTCGCCGAGCCCGAAGCGCGCGGCCTGAACAGCGACCGCCTTCTCGAGCGCGAAACGGCTCTCGAGCGGCTGCGACTGGCGGCTCGCCCAGGCGCCGATGCGGCTGTCGCGCGGCCGACTGGCGAAATAGGCGTCGGCCTCGGCCTCCGAAACGAGCTCGACGGGGCCGCGCAGCCGCACCTGACGGCGCAGAGATTTCCAGTGGAAAAGCGCCGCCGCCTTCATCGTGGCCGCGAGCTCGCGGCCTTTGGCGCTCTCGGCGTTGGTATAGAAGGTGAAGCCGGATTCGCCCCAATCCTTCATCAGCACCATGCGGGAATCCGGCATGCCGGATTCGTCCACCGTGGACAGCGCCATCGCTTCGGGACCGTCGGGCTCGTGGGATTTCGCCTCTTCGAACCAGTCGCCGAACAATGCGTAGGGCTCGCCGGCCTCGCAGAAGTCACTCTGTTTTAACCCCTTCACGAGAAAATCCTCAGCTGCCGCCGAAACGAGGGCGGTGGTCATGGTGGTAAGGCAGCGCTTTGCACGATCTGCGAGACACACATAACGCCGCCGCGGCCGCTTCTCAAATCGGTCTCGCCGCCGCGCGCCTGCTCGCGGCCGCGCTCACGGCGGCGTCGCTGGCCGGCTGCTCCTTCGCCATTCCCGGCGGCGAGCCGGCGCCCGCCTGGAAAAATGTCAGTGACGATGTGACCGGCTCCATTCCGCACAGATCGACGCCGACGCTCTCGAATGCGCTGGACCAGGAGGACTGGCGGCGCGCCAGCGCGGCGCTGGGCGTCGCGCTCGATCCTCAGGGCGCCGGCGCGAGCGTCAATTGGGATAATCCCGAGAGCCATGCCCGCGGCTCCTTCACGCCGGTCGGCCAGCCCTATCCGTCCGAGGGCAAGGTGTGCCGCGCCTTTTTGGCGGAAGTCGGGACGAAGGACAGCCACGAGCAGCTTCAGGGCACGGCCTGCCGCGACAAATCCGCCGATTGGGCGCTGATCGACATCCGCCCCTGGCGCAAGGCTTAGAGCGCTTTCCGATCCGACGGGAGAAAGCCTGAGCGCCGGATCCTGCTGGATCGGATGGCGCTCCAGAAATCCGAACTTCGACGCGTCCTTGCGCGATGGCGCCTCTTCTCCCAAATAGACAGGTCAGACATGAGCGTCCGCGCCACACGAGGCGGACGCGCCGATGGGCTTTTGAGAAAAATGCGCGATCCATATGACGTCCTGGGCGTCGCCAAGACGGCGAGCGCCCCCGAGATCAAGAAGGCGTTCCGCCAACTCGCGAAAAAATATCATCCCGACCAGAACAAGAACGACCCCAAAGCCAAGGAGAAATTCTCCGAGGCCAACTCCGCCTATGAGATTCTCGGCGACGAGAAGAAGAAGGGGCAATTCGACCGCGGCGAGATCGACGCCGAGGGCAAGCCTCGCTATTCCGGCTTCGAGGGTTTCGGCGCCGGGCCCGGCGGCTACCCGCGCGGACAGCGCGGCGGGCCGGGCGGCCCGGGCGGGGCCGAGCATTTCGAGTTTCATTTCGGCGGCGACGCCCCCGGCGGCGGCGGCCGGGCGGGCTTCGACCCCTCGGACCTCTTCTCCGATCTCTTCGGCGCCGGAGCGGGAGCGCGCCGCGGCGCTCGCGCGCCCCGACGCGGCGAGGATGTCGCCCTGCAGGTGACGATCTCGCTGGCCGAGGCGGTGAAGGGCGGCGCCTCCCGCGTCTTCCTGCCCACCGGCCGCACGCTCGAGGTGAATATTCCGGTCGGCATAGAGGATGGCAAGCAGATCCGCCTGCGCGGCCAGGGCCACGCCGCCCCGCCCGGCGGCGAGCCCGGCGACGCCATCGTCACGATCAAGATCGCGCCGGACCCGCTCTTTTCCATCTCCGGCCGCGATCTGAAGCTCGACCTGCCGATCGCCTTCTATGAGGCGGTTCTGGGCGCCAAGGTGGCGTCGCCGACGCTGGGCGGCCAGGTGGAGCTCACCATTCCGGCGGGCTCCAATAGCGGTCGCGTGCTGCGGCTGCGCGGCAAGGGCCTGCCCGCCGTCGACGGCAAGCCGGCCGGCGACCTCTATGTGACGCTGCGGGTCGCGCTGCCCGAGGGCGCGGACGCCGAGCTCGAGGCCTTCGCGCAGAAATGGCGCACGGCCAAGCCCTACGATCCGCGCAAGGGGATGTGACCAACGCGCGTCTCCGTCTCCCCTCGCGAGGGGAGACGGGAGAATCGATAGAAACAGGCTTCGTAACCGGCGCGCCGCTCCCTTATGCTGAAACCCGAATCGGATCAGCGGGAAAGGATAGCGATGTCGGGGACTGCGGCGTTTCAGTGGGGCGAATATCGCGAGGCTCTGCTGTTTCTGGGGACGGCGGGAGTCGTCGCTCCCTTGTTTCATCGGCTGCGCGTCAGCCCCATTCTCGGCTTTCTGCTGGCGGGCGCGGCGCTCGGTCCCTTCGGCCTCGGCAAGCTCGCGGAGCGCCATGAATTCCTCTCCGCCATCGCGCTGAGCGATCTCGAGGGCGTCGCCAAAATCGCCGAATTCGGCCTCGTCTTCCTGCTGTTCATGATCGGCCTCGAGCTGTCGTGGGAGCGCCTGGCGCGCATGCGGCTGCTGGTTTTCGGGCTGGGCCTGTCGCAGGTCCTTCTCTGCGGCGGGGCGCTGGCGGCGGCCGGCGTGTTCTGGGCCGGGCTCGGCCCGGCGCCGGCGACGCTGCTCGGCGCCGCGCTGGCGATGTCCTCCACGGCGATCGTCATCCCCTTGCTCGCCGAGCGCCGGCGTCTCACCCGCGCCGCCGGACGCGCCGCCTTCTCGGTGCTGCTGCTGCAAGATCTGATGGTCGCGCCGCTGTTGTTCCTCATCTCCTTCCTCTCCGATCCGCAGGCGCAGAGCGAGGGGCTGAAGGCGCTGCTCGCCTTTCTGCCGGCGCTGGCGGCGATGGCCGCGCTCATCGTCGGCGGCCGGCTGCTGCTGCGGCCGCTGTTCCATCTGGTCGCCGCGGCGCAATCGATCGAGCTGTTCACGGCGGCGAGCCTTCTCGTCATCATCGGCGCCGGCGTCGCCAGCGCGGCGGCGGGATTTTCGATGGGGCTCGGCGCCTTCATCGCCGGGCTGCTGCTCGCCGAAACCGAGTTCCGCCGCGAGATCGAGGTGACGATCGAGCCCTTCAAGGGCCTGCTGCTCGGCCTGTTCTTCGTCTCGGTCGGCGCCGGGCTCGATTTCGACCGCGTGATCGAGGATTTGCCGCAGGTGCTGGTCATCGCCGTCGGCGTCATCGCGAGCAAGACGCTCATCGTCTTCCTGCTCGGCCGCGCCTTTCGGCTGCGCGGACGCATAGCGGCGGAAGTGGCGCTGCTGCTCGCGCCGGGCGGCGAATTCGCCTTTATTCTCGTCGGCGCGGCCATCGCCTCCGGCGTGCTGCCCAAGAATCTCGGCGCCGACGCCATGCTCGCCGTCACGCTCGGCCTATTCGTCCTGCCTGCGCTGGCGCGGCTCGGCGAATGGGTCAATCCGGGCCGCCGCCTGCAGGACGACGAGGCCGAATTCGGCCATCTCGCGCCGGAAGGCGAGATCGCCGCCGGCAAAGTGGTCATCGTCGGCTATGGGCGCGTCGGCGCGCTGATCGGCGATATGCTGAGCCGCCACGACATTCCCTTCGTCGCCGTCGACAATGATGTGAAGCTCGTCGCCGCGACGCGCGACAAGGGCGTCGATATCTGCTGGGGCAATTGCATGCGGCGCGAATTCCTCATGCGCCTCGGCGTCGCCCAGGCGCGCGCGCTGGTGGTGACGGTGGAAAATCCGCAGGCGGCGCAGGAGGTCGTGCGGCTCGCGCATCAGGAGCGCGCCGATCTGACCATTGTGGCGCGCGCCCGCGACTCCTGGCACGCGACGCATCTCTACGAGCTCGGCGCGAGCGACGCGATACCGGAGACGATCGAGGCGAGCCTGCAGCTCGCCGAGACCGTGCTCGTCGATGTCGGCGTGCCGATGGGCTATGTGATCGCCTCGATCCACGAGAAGCGCGACGAATATCGCAAGCTGCTGCAACCGACCGGCGAGGCGGCGCGCGAAAGGGCCGACCGCGCCTCGACGCGGCTGCTCGAGCTGAAGAGGCGCCGCGCCCGTCCGGCGCAGGAGGCGGAGGAAGAAGGGTAGCGGACCGGTCCCCGGACAGGCCCCTCCCCTGAGTCTCACGCCTCGGCGACCGCGCGCAAAAACGCCTCCGCCGCGATCACGCTCTCGCCGTCGAGCGCTCGCGTGATCGCGAGGCGCCGCAGCGCGGCGTCGCTCGCCACCGCGCGGGGGGCGAGACAGCGGCGTTTCGCGATGTCCAGCCGCAACAGCAGCAATCGGCGATAGAGCCGCTCCTCGGCGACGCTGAGCCGCTCCTCCTGCGGCCGTGCGGAAACGTCCGGCGCCATGGCCGGGCGCGGCGCGGCCTGCGGCTCGCCGACGTCCTCGTCCACGCCCTCGGCGCTCGCGCCGGCAAAGCGCGCGAGAACCGCGACGCGCCAGCCGAGCGCCAAGAGGCCGGCGCGGCGCGGCAGAGCCAGCAGGCCGCCGCGGCAATTGTCGCAGGCCCCGCAGCGGTCGCTGGCCTCGCCGAAGGCGCGCAGCAGCGCTTGAAAACGGCAGGAGGGCGTGAGGCAGAGCCGCGCCATGGCGCGTCGGCGCTCCGTCTCGCCGGCGGCGACGGGATCGTCCGGCGTCGGCGCGACGCCGAAGCGGCCGGCGAGCTCGCGCGGATCGAACAGAGCGAGAGCCTCGGCCGGCAGCCCGTCGCGGCCGGCGCGGCCGATCTCCTGATAATAGGCCTCGATCGAATCCGGCGGATCGGCGTGGACGACGAAGCGCACGTCTTTCTTGTCGACGCCCATGCCGAACGCGATGGTCGCCACCATCACGACGCCGGCGCGGGCGAAAAAAGCGTCCTGATGGGCGCCGCGCGTCGCCGCGTCGAGGCCGGCGTGATAGGCGAGCGCGTCGAAGCCGAGCCGGCGCAAAGTCGCCGCCATATCGTCGGCCTTGCGGCGAGACCTCACATAGACGACGCCGCTCTGTCCGGTCCGCCGGCGCAGGAAGCGCGTCAGCCGCCCCAGCGCATCGCCGCGGGGAACGAAAGACAGGCGCAGATTGGGCCGCGCGAAAGAGGAGACGAAAACCGCCGGCTCGCGCGTGAACAGGCTGGCGATGATGTCGGCGCGCGTGCGCGGTCCGGCCGTCGCCGTCACCGCGAGCACCGGCGCGCCGAGCCGCGCGGCGATCTCCCCCAGCCGGGCGTAGTCGGGGCGAAACGCGTGACCCCAATGCGAGACGCAATGCGCCTCGTCCACCGCGAGCAGCGCGACCCCGGCGGCGCGCAGAAGCTCGACCGTCCCGTCGCCGGCGAGACGCTCCGGCGCGAGATAGACGAGCCGCGCCCGCCGGCCCGCGATGGCGGCGACGGCTTCGGCGTATTCGTCCTCGCTCTGGCCCGAATGGAGCGCGACCGCGGCGACGCCCGAACGCTCCAGGCTGCGCAATTGATCGCGCATCAGCGAGATGAGCGGCGAGACGACGACGACCGGCGCCACACCCATCGCCGCCGGCAATTGATAGAGCAGCGACTTGCCCGCGCCGGTGGGCATGACGGCGAGCGCGTCGCGCCCGTCGAGCAGAGCGGCGACGACCGCCTCCTGTCCCGGCAGGAAGGCGTCATGCCCGAAACGCGCGCGCAGCACGCGCCTGGCCTCGTCCATATCGGCGGAGCGGCGGTGCAAGGCGCCTCTCAGAACGAGGCGGCGCGCGGGACGAGCACCGATATGCGCACCAGCTCCGAAAGGCTCTTGGCGCGCATCTTCACCATCAGCCGGGCGCGATGGGCCTCCACCGTGCGCACGCTGATGCCCAGCTCGTGAGCGATGATCTTATTGGGCCGACCCTCGAGCACGCCGACCAGCACCTCGCGCTCCCGCGAGGTGAGGCTGGCCAGGCGATCGCGCGCCGCCGACGCCTCGGAACGGCCGCCCGCGCCCTCGACGCGAAGGTCCAGAGCCTGACGCACGGAGCCGAGCAGCGCGTCGCCGTCGAAGGGCTTTTCCAGGAGATCGACGGCGCCGGCCTTCATCGCCTGCACCGCGAGCGCCACATCGGCATGGGCGGTGATGACGATGACCGGCATGTCGATCCGCCGCGCCTTGATCTCGGCGAGCAGCTCGAGGCCGGTGACGCCCGGCATGCGCACATCGGTGACGACGCAGCCGATCTCGCTCGGCTCGACGCTGGACAGGAAATCGCGCGCCGACGCATGGGCGCGCACGTCGAAATCTTCGGTCTGCAACAGAAGCCTGAGGGAATCGCGGACGGCGGCGTCATCGTCGATGACATGAACGATGGCCGGCGCGCTCGTCATGGGCGCGCTCCGCCGTTCCGAGGCCCGGAGAGACCGTCGCCCGAAAAATCGAAATCGAAAAAGCCGTTCGGTCGCATCGAGAAACGGGTCCGACCACCCGGAGGTTCTGCGCCTCGACAGGCGCTGTCGGGCCGGGATGATCCTATGCGGCGCGCCGAATGGCAATAGCCCCGGACCAGCGGGGCCCGGGGCGTTGCTCGTCTGGAGACTGGCGAGGGTTCAGCGCTCGCCCCGCAGATAGGTCGCGCGCGAGCCGAAGCGGGCGATGATCGGATCGCCGCCACAAAGGGATTCCGGCGTCTCGCCCCTCGTCGCGCGACGCTCGGAACGGCGGCCCTCGCTCTCGCGCGCAGAGGACGACTTGCCCTCACGGGCGAAGGACAGCACCACGCCCGGCTCGCGCAGAGCCCCGCCCGTGTCGGCGCGGCTCCGGCGAGCCTCGAAATAATGGCCGAGCAGCGCGGCCTCGAAGCCCATCTCGGTCTCGGCGGCCGGCTGCGGCGCGAGCGCGGCCTCGGGACGGGTGGTGAGCAGCAAGCGGAGCACGATCAGCAGATCGGCGGCGCGCGCCGTAACGCCGAGATCGAGAAAGGCGCGCAGATCGGCGACGATCATGGCGCGCACCGCGCCGAGGCCGCGATGGCCGTTGAGCAGATAGCTCTCGAGGAGCGCGTCATGCTCGAAAGAGGGGACAGTCCCCAGAACCAGCTCGTTGGAAGCCAGGCCCGCCTGGGCGGCGCATTGCGACACGGTAATCATGAGGGGCTCCTTACGCGTTACGCAAACTCGTTATCGTTCGATCGAGGAGGCGATCAGCCGACGGCGAGCGCCGCCGCGCTGTCGGGAATGGACTAAGGGATCGGCAAAGCGGTTCGGGGACCGGCAAAAACCTGAAGCTGAAAGAAACGCTTCAAATTGATCGATTGAGCACGGAGATAAAATTGATCGATCGAGGTCATATGCACCCAATCTCCCTGGTTGGCCGGATCGCGGAAGGCCGCGCTGGTCCGTCAATACTTGTCACCGGCCGAATCCAAAATTAGGACATGTACTTATGCGCCGCGCGACGGCGTCTCGCTTATGACGATAATCATTATATTTCAACTTATTATCGGTGAGCCCGGGCGACGGCCACGCGAGGCGATTCCGCAGTCTTTCGCGAAACAATAGAAAACTCTACTGATTAATTGGCAGTAGTTGCTATAAATATATTCAAATTCTATCTATTTTCCGTCGCGACACGGCGACGGCGACGCCGCCCGAGACGTGACGGTTTGCCAGCGGCCGGCTCAGCGGCGGGCGGCGGCTCCGCCCCAGATCACCCAGGCGGCATAGGCCACGAGCGCGCCGCCGACCAGCAGATGAACGAGAAGCGCCCGCGAATCCGGCCAGAAGCCGAGAAGCCAGGGTGAGACCAGCAGCCAGATTCCGATGATGAAATATTCCGGCGTCTCGCTGTCGTCGAGCTCGGCGAAAGCGGCCGCCGAGAGCAGGACGAGAATGACCGCCGTGAAGCTCGTCGCCAGCGTCGCCATCCAGCTCGTGTAATGGACGATCCAGGGCGCGAGCAGCAGGATCGCCGCGATGGCGAGGCAGCTCCAATCGGGAATGTGAGAGATGCGCCGCGTCGACATGATGCGCCCCTTCCCGCTCGCCCCCCGGCCTTTGGAACGATGAGCGGCGGATATGGCGTCGGCGGCTCCGCCTTCAAGCGCTCAATCGGGGCGGCCGAGGTCGTCGATGACGGCGCGAAGGAAGCGCGCCGCCTCGCCGCCGGTGACGACGCGATGATCGAAGGTGAGGCTCAGCGGCGCCATGCGCCGCGCGACCGGCCGGCCCTCGTCATCGGCGACGATGGCGCGGCGAATGCGGCCAGCGCCCAGAATGGCGACCGTCGGCGGCAGCACGATGGGCGCGGCGTAGCGCCCCGCGATCATGCCGAAATTGGAGAGGGTGATGGTCGCGCCGCGCAATTCCTCCGGCGGAATGCGGCGCGACTCGATATCGCCGCGCATCTTGTCCAGCCCGGCGCGCAGATCGGCCGGATCGCGCTCGGCGACATTGCGCAGCACGGGCACGAACAGCCCGCCCTCGGCCGAGTCGACGGCGATCCCGAGATCGATCTTGGCGAGCACGCGCCGCGCCAGCGCGTGGGATTCGAACCAGGCGTTGAGCCCCGGCTCGACGCGGCAGCCGGCGACGAGCGCGCGGACGAGGCGCAGCGTCGTATCCGTTCCCGGCGGCCATGCCTCTATGTCGGCGTCGTCGACGACGGTCGCCGCGGCGACCTCGGCCTGGGCCAGCGCCATATTCTGCGCCATCGCGCGACGAAAGCCACGCAGCGGCTCGGCCGGCTCGGCCTCCGACAATATGCGCGCCACGCGCTGCACATCGCTCGCGGTGATGACGCCATCGGCGCCCGAGGGCGTCACGATCATGAGATCGACATCGAGCCGCCGCGCCAGCGCGCGCACCGCCGGCGTCGCGCGCAGGCCGGAGCCGTTGCGCCCGAGCGCCGCGGCGCCCTCCTGCAGCACGCGGCCGCTCGTCTCCATGGCGCCGACGACGGTTCCCTTATCCTCTCTCGCCGCGTTCGGCGTCGCCTCGCCTTCGCCGACGAAAGCGATGAGCGGGCCGCCGATGCGGATGATCTCGCCGGCCTGCGCAAACAGCTTCTCGATGCGCCCGGCTTGCGGCGACGGAATTTCGACGACGGCCTTGGCCGTCTCGACGGAGACGAGCGGCTGATCGACGGCGACCTCCTCGCCGGGCGCGACATGCCATTGCACCAGCTCGGCCTCTTGCAGACCCTCGCCGAGATCGGGAAGCTTGAAGACGCTCATGCCGCCTCCATCGTCTTGCGCGCGGCGTCGGCGATGCGCGCGACGCCGGGCAGATATTGACCCTCGAGCCGCGCCAGCGGCGTCACGACGTCATAACCGGTCACGCGCGCGACCGGCGCTTGCAGAGAGTAGAGCCCGCGCTCGGCGATGATCGCCGCGATCTCGGCGCCGAAGCCCGCCGTGCGCGCAGCCTCCTGCACGATGACGCAGCGGCCGGTCTTCTCGACCGAGCGCAATATCGTCTCCGCATCGAGCGGCTTCAGCGTCGCGACATCGACGACCTCGCAATCGACGCCCTCTTCCGCGAGACGATCGGCCGCCGCCAGCGCCTCGTGCAGCATGCCGCCCCAGGCGACGAGCGTGACGTCGCGCCCCTCGCGCGAGACGAAGCATGTGTCGAGCGGCAGGCTCTCGCCATCGTCGATCACCTCTTGCTTGAACAGGCGATAGAGTCGCGTCGGCTCGAGGAAGACCACCGGATCGGGATCGCGAATGGCGGCGAGCAGCAGGCCATAGGCGCGCGACGGCGACGACGGGATCACGACGCGAAGTCCCGGCGTATGCGCGAGCATGGCCTCCGGGCTTTCGGAATGATGCTCGGGCGCGTGAATGCCGGCGCCGTTGGGCGCGCGCAGCACCATGGGGCAGGTGAGCCTTCCGCGCGTGCGATTGCGCAGGCGCGAGGCGTGATTGATGAGCTGATCCATCGCCGGATAGATGAAGCCGCTGAATTGAATCTCCATCACCGGCTTCAGCCCCATCGCCGCCATGCCGACGGCGACGCCGGCGATGGCCGCCTCGGCGAGCGGCGTGTCGATGACGCGCGCCGAGCCGAAACGCTGCTGCAAGCCGAGCGTCGCGCGGAACACCCCGCCATTGACGCCGATGTCCTCGCCGAGCAGCAGCACGGCGGGGTCATGCTCCAGCGCATGCGCCAGCGCGCGATTGACCGCCTCGACGAGGGTGAGCTCAGTCATGGCCGCCTCCGTTCGGCGCGAAGCGGCGCGCCTCCTCATATTGATCGCGCATCGATTGCGGCAGGCGCGCGAAGAGATGATCGAACATGGCGGAAAAATTCTGCGCCGGCGTCGCGAGATAGGCCGCGACCGCGCGCTCGACCTCCTCCGCGCAATCTTTCGCGAGGCGCTTCTCCTGCTCCTCGCTCCACAGCCCGCGCGCGAGGAGATATTTGCGCAGCCGCCCGATCGGCTCCTTTTCCGCCTCGCGCCGAACGATCTCCGCGTCGCGATAGCGCGACGCGTCATCGGCCGTCGTATGATCGCCGAGCCTGTAGCTCAACGCCTCGATCAGCGTCGGACCGCCGCCGTCGCGCGCCTTCTCGATAGCGAGGCTCGTGATGTGACGCATGGCGATGGCGTCGTTGCCGTCGACCTGACGTCCCTCGACGCCGGCCGCGACGGCCTTTTGCGCGAGCGTCGCCGTCGCCGATTCGAGCGCGCGCGGCGTCGAGATCGCCCATTGATTATTGTTGATGACGACGACGAGCGGAATGCGCCAGACGCCGGCCATGTTCAAGGCCGAATAGAAATCGCCCGTCGAGGCGCCGCCGTCGCCGAGGATCGCCACGGCGACGCGCTTCTCGTCGCGCAGCTTGAAGGCGTAGGCCGCGCCCGCCGCATGCGCGACCTGCGTGCCGACAGGAACGCAGATCGGAAAATCGCAGCGCGGAACGGCATAGTCGCTGCCGCGCTCGTCGCCGCCCCAATAGAGGAGATTTTCCACCATGGTCATGCCACGCAGCAATTGCGCGCCATGGTCGCGATAAGAGGGCGCGAGCACATCCTCGCTGCGCATGGCCGAGCCGACGCCGACGCCGATCGCCTCCTGTCCCAGCGCCGACGCGAAAGTGCCGAGCTTGCCGGTGCGCTGCAGAGCGATGGCCTTGCCGTCATAAGCGCGCGTGCGCGCCATCGCGCGATAGAGGCCGAGCACGCGCTCCGCCTCTATCGCCTCGCGCGGCGTCGATGGGTCGAGCGCGCCATCCGCAGAGAGAAAACGAAGAAAGTCGATCTGGAAGGAGACGCCAATGCTCATCGGGCCTGCCTCGAGCTTCGTCAGAGTGAGGTAAGGCGCCGCATCGCGCTTTTCATCGCCTCGGGGGATTTTTTTGGCGTCGAGGGATTTTTTTTCTACGAGACGCCGCCCACGCTTGAATGCGCGCGCCGTCGCGCCCAGTTCCTGATGCATGTCCGCGGCGTTCAAATCCGACGCTTTCCCCTTCGTCGACGAATTCGGCCCGGCGAAGATCGTCTATGTGAGCACGCCGGGCGTCGGACTCGAGGCGATCGTCGTCATCGACAATGTCGCCGCCGGCCCCGCCATAGGCGGCGTGCGCATGGCGCCCGACGTCAGCGTCGAAGAATGCTTCCGCCTCGCCCGCGCCATGACGCTGAAGAACGCCGCCTGCGGCCTGCGCCACGGCGGCGGCAAATCCGTCATCTTCGGCGATCCGTTCATGCCGCCGCAGGAGAAGGAGCAGCTCATTCGCGCCTTCGCCAAAGCGATCGAGCCCTTGACCGATTACATCCCCGGCCCGGACATGGGCACGAATGAGACATGCATGGCCTATGTGCATGACGAGATCGGCCGCGCCGTCGGACTGCCGGCCGAGATCGGCGGCATACCGCTCGACGAGATCGGCGCCACAGGCTTCGGCGTCGCCATTGCGGCCGAGGCCGCCGCGCCTTTCGCCGGATTGACGCTCGACGGCGCGCGCGTCGTCGTCGAGGGCTTCGGCGCGGTGGGCCGCCATGCGGCGCGATTTCTGGCGCGCAAAGGCGCGATCCTCGTCGGCGCCTCGGACAGCCGCGGCGCGATCTACGACGCCGCCGGCCTCGACATAGACGCGCTGGCGCAGACGCGTCGAGACGGCCGCAGCGTCGCGAGCCATGGCCGCGGAGCAGCGCTGGCGCCCGACGCGCTGCTGTCCGCCGCTTGCGACATCTTCATTCCCGCCGCGCGGCCGGACGTGCTGCGCGCCGATAATGTGGGCCGGCTGCAATGCAGGCTCGTGGTGCAAGGCGCCAATATTCCGGCGACGGCCGAGGCCGAACGAATGATGTTCGAGCGCGGCATCGTCAGCGCGCCGGATTTCATCGCCAACGCCGGCGGCGTCATCTGCGCCTCCGTGGAATACGCCGGCGGCGACGAGAAAGCCGCCTTCGCGGCGATCGAAGAGAAGATTTCCCGCAATATGCAGGAGATCATCGCGCGCGCCGTCGCCCAACGCCTGTCGCTGCGCGACGCGGCCACGGCTCTGGTGCAGGAGCGGCTGCGCAAGATGATGGCGACGCAGCGCTGGCGCTAGCTCACGATCTCGATCGCCAACGCCGTCGCCTCGCCGCCGCCGATGCAGAGCGCGGCGACGCCGCGGCGCAGCCCATATTTGCGCAGCGCCGCCAGCAGCGTCACGACGATGCGCGCGCCCGAGGCGCCGATCGGATGGCCGAGCGCGCAGGCGCCGCCATGCACATTCACCTTGTCGCGCGGTAGATCGAGCTCGCGCATCGCCGCCAGGACGACGACGGCGAAGGCCTCGTTGATCTCGAAGAGATCGACGCTCGCGAGCGGCCAGCCGACGCGCTCCGCGAGCTTGCGCATCGCCGAGATGGGCGCCGTCGGAAACAGATTGGGCGGCCCGGCATGCGTCGCATGGGCGCGAATGACCGCCAGCGGCGCCAGCCCTGCGCGCTCGGCGCGGCCACGCCGCATCAGCACCAGCGCGGCGGCGCCGTCGGAGATGGCGCTGGAATTGGCCGCCGTCACCGTGCCGCCTTCGCGAAACGCCGGCTTCAATTTGCCGATCGCATCGATCGTCGCCTTCGCCGGCAATTCGTCGCGCGCGATCGTCGCTCTCGCTTTGCGGTCCTGCGTCTCGACAGGGGTGATTTCCCAATCGAACGCGCCCTCACGCGCCGCCTGCTGCGCGCGCAGCAGCGACGCCATCGCATAATCATCCTGCATCTGACGCGTGAATTGATGGGTCGTCGCGCAATCCTCGGCGAAATCGCCCATCAGCCGGCCCTTGTCATAGGCGTCCTCGAGCCCGTCGAGAAACATGTGATCGACGAGCGTCTGATGGCCCATGCGATAGCCATCGCGCGCGCGCTCGAGCAGATAGGGCGCCTTGCTCATGCTCTCCATGCCCCCGGCGACGATGGCGTGCGCGCTGCCGGCGAGCAATTGATCATTCGCGAGCTGAATCGCCTTCATGCCGGAGCCGCACATTTTGTTGATCGTCACGCAGCCGGCCGCCTCCGGCAGGCCCGCGGCGAGCGACGCCTGCCGCGCCGGCGCCTGGCCTTGACCGGCAGAGAGCACGCAGCCCATCAGCACATCGTCGATCTGATCGGTGGGAGCGTCGGCGCGCGCGACCGCCGCGCGAATCGCGGCCGCGCCGAGCCGCGGCGCCGCGACGCTCTTCAGCTCGCCGAGCAGGCCGCCGATCGGCGTGCGAGCGGCGCCGATGATGACGACCGGATCGAAGGGTTCTGACGCATTCATGTCCAGGCCCGAAACTCGAGCTTCGGCTCCGCGCCGCCGTCGAGCAGCGCCTTCACCGAAGCGTCGTCCACCTCCGCGAGCGTCGCCGGCGACCAATGCGGCGCACGGTCCTTGTCGATGACGGCGGCGCGAATGCCCTCGTAGAGATCATGCGTCGCGAGCAGATTGCAAGCGGTGCGAAACTCCTGGCGCAGACAGGCCTGGAGATTGTCCGCCTCGGCCGCGCGACGCAGCAGCTGCAGCGTGAGCTTCAGGCTCGTCGGCGAGCGCGCGCCGATCGTCGCCGCCGCCTCGCGCGCGAAATCCGAACCGTCCGCCTCGAGCGCGGCGATGACGCGTTCGACGCTCGAATGCGCCATCACCCGGCGCAGCAAGGATTCGTGACGCGACAAAGCGCCGAAGCCCGTCGATTTCGCGAAGCGCGCGAGCAGCCCCCTCACCTCCGCCGCATCGTCGATGTCGCGCAGCAGCGCGAGCAGCTCGGCAAGCGATGCGGAGTCGACGAGAACATCGGCGAGGCCCGCGAAGATCGCGTCATGCGGCCCGACCACCGCGCCGGAGAGCGCCATATAGCGGCCGACGCCGCCATTGCGCGTGAGCAGAAACGAGCCTCCGACATCGGGAATGAAGCCGATGCCGGTCTCCGGCATGGCGAGGCGCGTGCGCTCCGTCACGATGCGAAAATTGCCATGCGCGGACAGGCCGACGCCGCCGCCCATGACGATCCCGTCCATCACGACGACATAGGGTTTCGGAAAGCCGGCGATGCGCGCGTTCAATTCATATTCTTCACGCCAGAAGGTCTCGTAGAGCGCGCGATCCCCGCCGCGCAGCTCATAGAGCGCGCGTATGTCGCCGCCGGCGCAAAAGCCGCGCGCCCCCTCCCCCGTCACGACCACGGCGACGATCTGCCGGTCGGCGCCGAAGCAATCGAGCGCGCGCGCGAAGTCGCGGATCATCTCGAGCGTGAGGCTGTTCAGCGCTTTTGGACGATCGAGCGCGATGGAGCCGACAGCGCGCGTGCGGGAAACGAGAATCTCGCTCATGCGCCAGGGACCCTCCTGCGCTGGGCGAGCAGCGCGCGCGCCGCGCGGCTCCGGCTCTCGCGTCCGAGCCGTTCGCAGATGAAAACGCCGGCGTCGATCAGCGCGGCGAGATCGACGCCGGTCTCGATTCCCGAATGCTCCAACATATAGACGACATCCTCCGTCGCGACATTGCCGCCGGCCCCCGGCGCGAAAGGACAACCGCCGAGGCCGGCGACCGAAGCGTCGACGACGCCGACGCCCATTTCGAGCGTCGCGAATATATTGGCCAGCGCCTGACCATAAGTGTCGTGAAAATGCACCGCGATCTGCGCCACCGGAACATCGCGCCCGACCGCCTCGACGAGCCTGCGGGCCTGCAAGGGCGCGCCGACGCCGATGGTATCGCCGAGCGAAATCTCGCCGCAGCCGAGCGCGGCGAGATCGCGCGCGAGATCGGCGACGGCGCGCGGCGCGACCTCTCCTTCGAACGGGCAGCCGAGCGCGCAGGACACATAGCCGCGCACATCGAGACCTGCGCCGACCGCCGCCTCGACGAGCGGGGCGTAGCGCGCGAGGCTCTCGGCGATCGAGCAGCCGATATTTTCTTTCGAAAACGTCTCCGTCGCCGCAGCGAAGACGGCGACGCCGCGCAAGCCGCCGGCGAGCGCGTCCTCGAGCCCGCGCCGATTGGGAATCAACGCGGACAAATGAACATGCGGCGGCGGCCGCAACCGCGCCAGCACGGCTTTCGTGTCGGCCATTTGCGGCACGCGCTTCGCCGAGACGAAGCTTCCCGCCTCTATGTCGCGGAGCCCCGCCGCCGCGAGCTTCTCGATCAGCGCCGCCTTGATCTCCACGGGGAGCAGGACGCTTTCGTTCTGCAAGCCGTCGCGCGGACCGACCTCGACGATGCGCACGCGCTGCGGAATGCTCATGCCGCCTCTCCCTCCGCGAAGACGATCAGCCGCTCGCCTTGCTTCACCATATCGCCGACCGCCCGACGAATCTCCGATATGCGTCCGTCGCGCGGCGCCGACAATGCGATCTCCATCTTCATCGCCTCGAGCATGACGAGCGGCGCGCCTTTCTTTACGCTCTCGCCGACGCTCGCGAAAAGCCCGGTGACGCGCGCCGGCAGCGGCGCCGCGAGCGCTGCGTCTCCTTCGCTTCGCGCATGCGGCGGCGCGAGCGGATCGACGAGCGCGAGCGCGTGGTTTCGTCCGTCGACAATGATGACGAAGCCTCCCTTGCGCGCGACGAACGAGAGCTTTCGCTCGACGCCGTCGATGCGCAAGCTCATGCGGCGCGCGCGCGTCTCGAATTCGACGTGATGCAGCGCCGTCGCCCTCTCCAAACGAAACGCGCCTTTCGGCAGAGGCGCGAGCGCGAGGCAAATGACGCGATCGCCGAGGCGTAGGCAGAGCTTTTGCCGCGCCGCGCCATTGAGGCGCCATGCGTCGCTCGCATCCCACGGCGTCCCGTCCGCGCATTCGGCGCGCAGGCTGGCGAGCCAGGCCGCAGCGCCCGCCGCGAGAATGATCGTCTCATGCGCTTCGTCCGGCGCATCGCTCCCGGCGAGGATCAAATCGAGATGACGCGGCAGAAATCGCGTATCGATCCGCTCCGCCCCATAGGATTCGCTCTCGAGAATGGCGCGCAGCAAGAGCAGATTGGTTTCGACGCCGACAATCTCGCACTCACGCAAGGCGGCGGCCAGGCGCGCGCGCGCGGCGTCGCAATCCTCGCCATGCGCGACGATCTTGGCGAGCAGAGGATCATAGAATGGCGTGACCGCATCGCCCTCGCGCACGCCGGTCTCGACGCGAAGCGACCGACTCTCCGGCGGCACGCGCCAATGGTCGAGCCGTCCGACGGAGGGCAGAAAGTCGCGCGCCGGCGCCTCCGCATAGAGCCGCGCTTCGATCGCATGTCCATGCGATGCGATCTCCTCCTGCTTCGCGGGCAATGGTTCATCGGCGGCGACGCGCAATTGCCATTCGACGAGATCGCGTCCAGCGACCATTTCCGTGATCGGATGCTCCACCTGCAGCCGCGTGTTCATCTCGAGAAAATAAAAAGTCTCGCCGGTGACGAGAAATTCGACCGTCCCCGCGCCGAGATAAGAGACCGTGCGGCCCGCGACGAGCGCCGCCTCGCGCAGCGCGCGCCGCAACGCCGCCGACAATCCCGGCGCCGGCGTCTCCTCGACGACCTTCTGATGTCGACGCTGGATCGAGCAGTCGCGCTCGGGGAAAGCGACGAGACCGCCATGCGCATCGCCGAAGATTTGCACCTCGATGTGACGCGGATCGTCGAGCGCCTTTTCGATCAGCAGCGATTCGTCGCCGAAAGCGGACGCCGCCTCGCGTCGCGCGCTGTCGATTGCGCCGCGCAATTCATTCGGCGTCGCGACGAGGCGCATGCCTTTTCCACCGCCGCCCGCCGAGGCTTTGACGAGAACGGGAAAGCCGATGCGCGTCGCCGCCTCGACGAGACTGTCCGCATCCTGCGCGCCGTGAAAGCCCGGCACGATCGGAACCCCTGCGCGCTCCATCGCGGCGCGCGCCTCCGCTTTCGATCCCATCAGGCGCATGGCCTGCGGCGTCGGCCCGATGAAGACGAGGCCGGCCTCCGCGCAGCGCTCGGCGAAGAGCGCGTTCTCCGACAGAAAGCCATAGCCCGGATGCACGGCCTCGACGCCCGCCCGCCGCGCAATGGCGATGAGCTTGTCGATCGAGAGATAGCTTTCCCGCGCCGGCGCCGCGCCCAGCGGATAGGCTTCATCGGCGAGCGCGACATGACGCGCGCGCGCGTCGACATCCGAATAGACGGCGACGACGACGACGCCCATGCGCTTCGCCGTCGCGATCACGCGGCAGGCGATCTCGCCGCGATTGGCGATGAGAATCTTACGAAACATCGTCGCCGTTCCGATCTCGTCGCCAGGACGGCGGGCGCTTCTCGAGGAAGGCGGCGAGGCCTTCCTTTCCTTCCGCGGAGGCGCGCCGCGCGGCGATGCGCTTCGCCGTCTCTCGCATGAGCGACTCGTCGATCGGATGATCGGCGAAGATCGCGGTCGAAGCCTTGGCCTCCGCCTGCGCTCCGGGCGCGCCGGCGAGCAGCGCCTCCACCATGCGCGCGACTCGGACGTCGAGCTCTTCGGCGAGCGCGATCTCGTGAACGAGGCCGAGCTCGCGCGCATGAGCGACGGAAATAACTTCCGCGGTGAGGAAATAGCGGCGCGCCTGACGCGCGCCGATCGCGCGCTGGACATAGGGGCCGATGATCGAAGGCGTGAGGCCGATCTTCACCTCGCTGAGGCAGAAGCTCGCCGTATCGGCGGCGAGAACGATATCGCAGCAGGCGACGAGCCCGACGCCGCCGCCATAGGCCGCGCCATGCACGCGCGCGATCGTCGGCTTGGGCAGAGTGTCGAGCGCGCGCATCAATTCGGCGAGCAGGAGAGCGTCGCGCTCATTGGCCTCGGGCGTCTCGGCCGCGACGCGCCTCATCCAGTCGATGTCGCCGCCGGCGCAAAAGGCCGCGCCGGCGCCGGCGAGCACGAGCAGACGCGTCTGCGCATCGCTCGCGGCGTGACGCAGCGCATCGGTGAGCTCGCTCACCATCGCCTGATCGAGCGCATTGCGTCGTTCCGGCCGCGAGAGAACGAGAGTCGCGACCCCGCGGGAATCGAGCGATGATGCGATGAATGACATGAGCGCCTCACATGCGGAACAGGCCGAAGCGCGTCGCTTCGAGAGGCGCGTTGGAGGCCGCGGCGAGCGAGAGCGCAAGCACGCGGCGCGTGTCCGCCGGATCGATGACGCCATCGTCCCAAAGACGCGCGCTCGCATAATAGGGATTGCCCTGCCGCTCATATTGCTCGCGTATTTGCGCTCGATAAGCGTCATGCTGCGCCTCGGTCCAGCTGCGCTCCTTTGCGATATAGCTCTCGCCGCGCACATGCGCGAGAACCTCCGCCGCCTGCTCCCCGCCCATGACGGAGATGCGCGCATTGGGCCAGCTCCACAGAAAGCGCGGACCATAGGCGCGGCCGCACATCGCATAATTGCCGGCGCCGAAGCTGCCGCCGACGATGACGGTGAATTTCGGCACGGCGGCGGTCGCCACCGCCGTCACCATTTTCGCGCCGTCCTTGGCGATGCCGCGCGCCTCATAGTCGCGGCCGACCATGAAGCCGGTGACGTTCTGCAAGAACAGCAGCGGAATGTCGCGCTGCGCGCAGAGCTCGATGAAATGCGCGCCTTTGAGCGCGCTCTCGCCGAACAACACCCCATTATTGGCGAGCACGCCGACGCGATAGCCGCAGATATGCGCGAAGCCGGTGACGAGCGTCTCGCCATAGCGCTGCTTGAATTCGTCGAACTCGCTGGCGTCGACGAGCCGCGCGACGAGCTCGCGCGCGTCATATTGCCGGCGCCGATCGGCCGGGACCAATCCATAAATCTCCATCGCCTCGTAGAGCGGCTCGCGCGACTCGCGACGCTGCAATGATGGACGCGGCGGCGCGCCGAGATCGGCGACGATCGCGCGCGCAATGCCGAGCGCATGCGCGTCGGTTTCCGCATAATGATCGGCGACGCCCGAACGGCGCGTATGCACGTCGGCGCCGCCGAGCTCTTCCGCCGTCACCACCTCGCCGGTCGCGGCGCGCACGAGCGGCGGTCCAGCGAGAAATATCGTGCCGGTGTCGCGCACGATGATCGACTCGTCCGACATCGCCGGCACATAGGCGCCGCCCGCGGTGCAGGAGCCCATGACGACGGCGATCTGCGCTATGCCCGCCGCGGACATGCGCGCTTGATTATAGAAGATGCGGCCGAAGTGGTCGCGATCCGGAAACACCTCGTCCTGGCGCGGCAGATTGGCGCCGCCGGAATCGACGAGATAGAGGCAGGGAAGGCAGTTGTGCGCGGCGATCTCCTGCGCGCGCAGATGCTTCTTCACGGTGAGCGGAAAATAGGCGCCGCCCTTCACCGTCGCATCATTGGCGACGATCATGCAGGCGCGGCCGTGAATGCGTCCGACGCCGGCGACCACGCCGGCGCATGGCGCCTCATCGTCGTATATTTCGAAAGCCGCGAATTGGCCGATCTCCAGGAAAGGCGACATCGGATCGACGAGCGCGTCGATGCGCTCGCGCGCCGTCATCTTGCCGCGCGCGATATGCTTCCCGCGCGCCACGGCGCCGCCGCCCTCGGTGACCCGCGCCGCCTTGGCGCGCAGATCGGCGACCAGCCCGCGCATCGCCAGCGCATTGGCCGCAAATTCGGCGGAGCTCAGATCCAATCGCGTCTCTAGAACCGGCATTGTCAATTCTCTCGTCGCGGCGAAGACCGCCGCGCGCCATCACGCAGTCTCGCTATAGAGCTCGCGGCCGATCAGCATGCGACGAATTTCGCTGGTGCCGGCGCCGATCTCATAGAGCTTGGCGTCGCGCAGCAGCCGGCCGGTGGGATAATCATTGATATAGCCATTGCCGCCGAGGCATTGGATGGCCTCCAGCGCCATGCGCGTCGCGCTCTCGGCGGCGAAGAGAATGGCGCCGGCGGCGTCCTTGCGCGTCGTGCGGCCGCGATCGCAGGCGCGCGCGACGGCATAGACATAGGCGCGCGCGGCGTTCAGCGTCGTATACATGTCGGCGAGCTTGGCCTGCATGATCTGGAACTCGCCGATCGGATGGCCGAACTGCTTGCGGTCATGCACATAGGGCACGACGATATCCATGCAGGCGCGCATGATGCCGATCGGTCCGGCGGCGAGCACGGCGCGCTCGTAATCGAGACCGCTCATCAGCACATTGACGCCGCGCTCGGGCAGGCCCAGCACATTTTCTTCCGGCACTTCGCAATCGGCAAACAGCAATTCGCATGTGTTGGAGCCGCGCATCCCGAGCTTGTCGAGCTTTTGCGCGCGCGCGAATCCCTTGAACGCCTTCTCGACGATGAACGCCGTTATGCCATGCGCGCCGGCGCCGGGGTCGGTCTTGCCGTAGACGATGACGACATCGGCGTCGGGGCCGTTGGTCACCCACATTTTGTGGCCGTTCAGCACATAGCGATCGCCCCGCTTTTCGGCGCGCATCGACATGTTCACCACATCCGAGCCGGCGTCCGGCTCGGACATGGCCAGCGCGCCGATAGCCTCGCCGGTAACGAGCTTGGGCAGATAGCGCCGCTTCTGCTCGCGCGTTCCGTTGCGACGCAGCTGATTCACGCAGAGATTGGAATGGGCGCCATAGGAGAGGCCGACGGAAGCGGAAGCGCGGCTCAGCTCCTCCATGATGACGACATGCTCGAGATAGCCGAGGCCGACGCCGCCATAATCTTCCTCGACGGTGACGCCGAGCAGGCCGAGCGCGCCCATCTCGAGCCAGAGATCGGCGGGGAACTCGTTGTCGCGATCGATCGTCGCGGCGCGCGGCGCGATCTCGCGCGCCGCGAAAGCCTCGACGTGGTCACGCAACATGTCGGCGGTTTCGCCGAGCGCGAAATCGAGCGAAGGAATCCAGTGACGCATCGGTCCCGAGCCTCCGGACGCGATAAGGGCCTATATTTGGCCGCCGCCGTCCTTTTCAAGACCGAGAGCGCGGGCGAGACCTCATTTGGCCGCGCGCTGTGGTCACTCCTTCATGGCCAGAAGATGCGCGTCGCCGCCGAAGGAGGCGGTGTTGATCGTCACCGTCTCCTCGCGCAGGAAGCGGCGCAAATAATCCGGCCCGCCGGCCTTCGGCCCCGTGCCGCTCATGCGCGATCCGCCGAAAGGCTGGCTGCCCACCACTGCGCCGATCATATTGCGATTGACATAGAGATTGCCGGCCGGCGTCATCTCGGCGAGCGCCCGTATGCGCGCCTCTATGCGCGTATGCAGACCCATTGTGAGGCCAAATCCATTCGCCGCTATTTCTTCGACGAGCCTTAAAAAATCCTTGTCGTCGCCGGCGCGCCAGCGCGCGACATGGAGGACCGGGCCGAATATCTCCTCGCGCAGATCGCCGGCGCGATCGAGCCGGATGATATGTGGCGCGACGAAGCGGCCGCGCTGCGGGGCCGCGCCGGCATAGAGCACGCGACCCTCCGCACGCCGAAGCGCGAGATATTCCTCCAGCCGCGCTTGCGCCGCGTGGTCGATCACGGGACCGACTTGGGTGGCGAGCGCGCGCGGATCGCCGACGCGCAGCTCTTGCGCGGCGCCGATCAGCATGGCCAGCGCGGTCTCGGCGATATCCTCTTGCAGGCAGAGCAGCCGCAGCGCCGAGCAGCGCTGGCCGGCGGAGCGAAAGGCCGAGACGAGGACGTCGTCGACGACCTGCTCGAGCAGCGCCGTCGAGTCGACGATCATGGCGTTGACGCCGCCGGTCTCGGCGACGAGCGGAACGATCGGCCCATCGGACGCCGCGAGCGCGCGATGAACGGATTGCGCAGCCGCGGTCGAGCCGGTGAAGACGACGCCGGCGACCTGCGGATGCGCGACGAGCGCGGCGCCGATCGCGCCATCGCCGGGAACATATTGCAGAGCCTCGCGCGGCACGCCGGCCTCGAGCAGAAGCGCGACGGCCTCCTGCGCGATGAGCGGCGTCTGCTCGGCCGGCTTGGCCACAGCAGCGTTGCCGGCGACGAGCGCCGCCGCGATCTGGCCGAGAAAAATCGCCAGCGGAAAATTCCAAGGCGAGATGCAGACGAACACGCCGCGCCCACGCCGGCGCAGGCGATTGGCCTCTCCCGTCGGGCCGGACAGCGTCTCCTCCGCGCAGAGCAGCCGCGCCTGCCCCGCATAATAGCGGCAGAGATCGGCGGCCTCGCGCAGCTCCGCCAGCGCGTCGTCGAGCGTCTTGCCGCCCTCCTCCTGCAGCAGCGCGATAAGCCGACCGCGCCGCGCCTCGACGAGATCGGCCGCGCGCTCGATAATCGTCGCGCGCGTTTCGAACGGCGTCGCCTCCCATGCCGGAAAGGCGCGCGACGCCGCCGCCATCGCGGCGCGCGCCGCATCCGCATCGGCCTCTGTCACAGAACCTACGCGAGAATCGTCGATCGGCGAGCGCAATTCGCGCGGCGCGACGCCGCTGTGTCCGGCGGACGGCGTCGCCGCCGCGATGGGCGCAGGCGCGGCGTCGCGCTCCGCGAGCAATGCGGCGATGGCTTCGCGGTCGCCGAATTCGACGCCTCTGGAATTGGCGCGGAGCGGACGATAGAGATCGGCCGGCGACGGCAGCCGCGTATGCCGCGCGCGCGAGGCCTCGCCGATGATCGCGCATGGCGGCGCGAGCAATTCGCTTTCCGGCGTCGCGACGTCGGCGGCGCGCGCGACGAAGGAGGAATTGGCGCCATTCTCGATGAGCCGTCGCACCAGATAGGCGAGCAGATCGCGATGCGGGCCGACCGGCGCATAGACGCGGCAGCGCGCGCCTGTCTCCTCGGCGAGCAGCGCCTCGAATAATTCCTCGCCCATTCCATGCAGACGCTGGAACTCGTAGGCCGAGGCGTCGCCGGCGCGCGCGACGATCGTCGCCACGGTCAGCGCATTATGCGTCGCGAATTGCGGGAAGATGCGCGGCGCCGCGAGCAGACGATCGGCGCAGGCGATGTAATTCAAATCCGTCATCGCCTTGCGCGTGAACACCGGATAATCGGCGAGCCCGCGCTCCTGCGCGCGCTTGATCTCCGTGTCCCAATAGGCGCCTTTGACGAGGCGGACCATGAAGCGCCGACCATGCGCCTCGGCGAGCGCCGCGACATGATCGATCACCGCGGCGGCGCGCTTCTGATAGGCCTGAATGGCGAGACCAAAGCCATCCCAGCCGGCGAGCGAAGGATCGGCGACGACCGCGTCGATGACATCGAGCGACAGCTCGAGGCGATCGGCCTCCTCGGCGTCGACAGTGAAGACCAGATCGTGACGCTTGGCGAGGCGTGCGAGCGCGAGCAGGCGCGGCGCGAGCTCGCGCAGCACGCGCTCGCGCGACAAAGGCTCGAAGCGCGGATGCAGCGCTGAGAGCTTGACGGAGACGCCCGGCCGCTCGGGCAGCGCGCGCGATCCGGCCTTTGCGCCTATGGCCGCGATCGATGCGGCGTAGGCCGCGAAATAGCGCTCGGCGTCCGCGCCGCTGCGCGCGCCCTCGCCCAGCATATCGAAGGAATAGCGCCAGCGGCGCGCGTCATCCGCGGAGGCGCGCGAGAGCGCTTCGTCGATGGTTTCGCCGAGCACGAAATGACCGCCCATCAGCTTCATCGCCTGCCGCGCGGCGCCGCGCAACGCCGGCATGCCGAGCCGCCGCGCCGCTTGCGCGACGAGCCCGCGCGGCGTCTCCTCCGCAGCGAAAATCTTCGTCGACAATCCGAGCGCGAAGGCCGTCGCCTGCACCAGCAGCGCATCGGAGGCGGGCGCGTGACGATCGAAGGCGCCGAGGGCGAGCTTGTCGACGATGAGCAGATCGAGCGTCGAATCGTCGGGAACGCGCAAGAGCGATTCGGCGAGCGCCATCAGCGCCAGCCCCTCGCGCGTCGACAATGAATATTCCTGCAGCAGCCGCTCGACATGTCCCATGCCCTTCGGCGCGCGCACGGCCGCGAGCAGGCGCCGCGCGAGCGGCTCGACGCGCGCGCTCCGCTCCGCATCGAAGGGCGCCGACAAGAGCTGCGCCGCGATCTCCTCGTCGGCGGGGGCGTAAGGCGCGTGAAACGGGGCCGGTCCCGGCATCGGATTCATCCTGAGCGATGGCGTCGTCCGGCCTGAACCATGGCGTCGGCCGGCTGCGCTCGAGACGACAGTGACGCGAGCGTCGCCGTTACGATGTCCGACATCGTCATTGAAAACGAGCGAGTCGTCCATAGTTGTTTCACAAGCGAAGGCGGGAACACGGGGATTTACACGGGGATCGCGGACACGAGGGGGTCGCGGACACGAGAATCGCGACCTGCGCGAGCCGGCGCGAGCGTCGGCGTTCCGACCGTCCGACACGAGCAATGCGGATCGCAGCGCAAGATGCCGCCAGAGGGAGACGCTCGAATAATGCTGCCCAATGTCGACGATATCGGCCGCTTCGCGCTGTTCCTCGATCTCGACGGCACGGTCGCGGAAATCGCCGAGCGGCCGGACGCTGTGCAGGTCGATGCGGCGACGATCACGCTTCTCGACGCTTTGCGGCGCGCCGCCGGCGACGCTCTCGCCGTCGTCTCTGGCCGCGATATAACGGTGATCGACGCGCTGCTGAGCCCGCTCACGCTGCCGGTGGCGGGCGTGCATGGATTGCAGCGCCGCGACGCCGCCGGCCGCATGCATCGCTCGGCGGAAGCCTCCGCCGATCTCGGCTCCGTCATTCGCGCGATCGAGGCGGAGGTCGGTCGCGAGCCCGGCGTCATCATCGAGCACAAGACCGGCGCCGTCGCGCTGCACTATCGGCTTCGGCCAGAGCTCGAGGCGAAATGCCGGTCCATCGCCGAACGCGCGGCGCGCGAGCGGCCCGATCTCGAGATTCTACCGGGAAAAATGGTCTTCGAGATTCGCCTGCAAGGCGGCGACAAGGGCGACGTCATCGAGGCGTTCTCGAAGGAAGCGCCGTTCCGCGGGCGCAGGCCGATTTTCGCCGGCGACGATGTGACGGATGAGGTCGCCTTCGCCGCCGTCAATGCGCTCGGCGGCCTTTCCATCAAGGTGGGGAGAAACGCCACTCTGGCGCGCTACCGGGCCGCGGATCGGCGCGAATTGCATCAATGGCTCGCCGAGCTCGCGCGCGCCTCGCAAACGGAGCGCGCGCGATGAGCGACGCGCAGCAGAACGAACGCAAGGTCAGCGGCCTCGACCTCGGCGTCGTCGGCAATTGCGCATTCGCCGCGTTGATCGATCGCGACGCGACCGTCGTCTGGTGCTGCCTGCCGCGCTTCGACGGCGATCCCGTGTTCCACAGCCTGCTCGGCTCGCCGCCGGACATGGAGGACGGCGGCTTCTTCGCGATCGACCTCGAGGATCGCGTGCATAGCGAGCAGGATTATTGCGGCAACACCGCTGTCCTCGAGACTGTCCTGCACGGCAAGCAGGGATCGGTGCGCGTCACCGATTTCGCGCCGCGCTTCTTCTGGCGCGACCGGCTCTATCATCCGAACATGCTGATCCGCCGGTTGACGCCGGTCTCCGGCACGCCGCGCATCCGCATTCGCCTGCGGCCGCGCTACGACTATGGCGCCGCCGTTCCGAGCATGACCTTCGGCTCGCATCACATTCGCTTTGTCGGCCCGCACACGATTCTGCGCCTGACCACCAATGCGCCGCTCGACTATGTGCGCGAGGAGACGCTGTTCAATCTGAGCAGCCCGGTCGATCTCGTCCTCGGCCCGGATGAGACGCTGCACGAGGGCATAGCGCATACGGCGCGCAATTTCGAGGAGCGCACGCGCGACTATTGGCGTCGCTGGGTGCATCGGCTGGACATTCCCTTCGAATGGCAGAGCGCGGTGATCCGCGCGGCGATCACGCTGAAGCTCTGCACCTATGAAGGGACCGGCGCCATTGTCGCGGCGCTGACCACGAGCATTCCCGAGGCGCCGGACACGCAGCGCAATTGGGACTATCGCTATTGCTGGGTGCGCGACGCCTATTTCGTCGTGCGCGCGCTCAATCGCATGGCGGCCATGCGCAAGATGGAGAATTATTTCGATTGGCTGATGAATGTCGTGGCCTCCGCGGCGGGCTCGCATATTCAGCCGGTCTATGGGCTCGGCCTCGAATCCGAGCTCACCGAGCGCATCATTCCCAATCTGCCCGGCTATCGCGGCATGGGGCCGGTGCGCGTCGGCAATCAGGCCTATCAGCACTTCCAGCATGACTCCTACGGCAATGTCATTCTCGGCGTCGCCCAGGCCTTTCTCGACCGGCGCCTGCTGTCGCCGCCGACGCGCATGGATTTCCTGCGGCTCGAGGATATGGGCCGGCAGGCGCTCGCCTGCTACGACAAGCCGGACGCCGGAATGTGGGAGCTGCGCTCGCGCGCGCGCGTGCATACGACATCGAGCCTCATGTGCTGGGCGGCGGCCGATCGCCTCGCCCGCATCGCCGACTACATCGGCGAGCCGGAACGCGCCCGCGACTGGCGCGTCGAGGCCGAGCGCATCAAGCAGGTGATACTCGAGAGGGCCTGGTCGCAAAAGCGCCAGGCCTTCGTCGAATCGCTCGACGGCGAGCATCTCGACGCCGGCGTGCTGCTGATGATCGAGGTCGGCTTCATCGACGCCAATGATCCGCGCATGGTCGCGACGCTGGAGCGCATCGAATCCACGCTCGGCCGCGGCGCGCATATGATGCGCTACGAGGCCGCCGATGATTTCGGCGAGCCGACCACCGCCTTCACCACCTGCTCCTTCTGGCGCATCGACGCGCTCGCCCGCATGGGCCGGCGCGAGGAGGCGCGCGAGTATTTCGAGGCGCTGCTCGCCCAGCGCAATCGACTCGGCATGATGTCCGAGGACATCGACGTCAAAACCGGGGAATCCTGGGGAAACTATCCGCAGACCTATTCCATGGTCGGCATCATCAACTGCGCGATGAGGCTGTCGCGTTCTTGGGAGAAAGCCATATGAAACGCCTCGTCGTCGTCTCCAACCGCGTCGCCGACCCCGGCTGCAGCCAAGCCGCCGGCGGCCTCGCGGTGTGCATTCTCGACGCTCTGCGCAAGCGCGGCGGCATGTGGTTCGGCTGGAACGGCGAGATCGTGGCCGACGACGCCGAGATCGACGTTTCCTGCGTCAAATTCGACGAGCTGACGCTCGCGACGATGCCGCTCAGCGAGCGCGAC
Organism: Methylosinus sp.; assembly: GCF_036560965.1. Classification (NCBI taxonomy): domain Bacteria; kingdom Pseudomonadati; phylum Pseudomonadota; class Alphaproteobacteria; order Hyphomicrobiales; family Methylocystaceae; genus Methylosinus; species Methylosinus sp. The sequence continues at coordinate 53,022 of NZ_DATBQF010000004.1, forward strand.
TATCGCGATTATTATCTCGGCTTCGCCAATGCGGCGCTGTGGCCCGTGCATCATTACAGGCTCGATCTCGCGCGCTTCGCGCAGGAGGCGATCGACGGCTATCGCCGCGTCAATGATCGCTTCGCCCAAAAGCTCGCGCCCATGCTGAATGGCAATGATCTCGTCTGGGTGCATGATTATCATTTCATCCCTCTCGGCGCCGCTCTGCGCGAGCGCGGCGTCTCCAATCGCATCGGGTTTTTTCTGCACATTCCGTTTCCGCCGCCCGACGTGCTCGTCGCCATGCCGGAGCATGAATGGCTGATGCGGGCGCTCGTCGATTATGATCTCGTCGGCTTCCAGACGAAGACCGATCAGGCGAATTTCCTGCGCTTCATGTGCGACTTCATGCAGGGCGAGATGCTGACTCCCGATCTCGTGCGCGTCGGCGGCAAGACGGTGACGGCCTCGGTGTTTCCGGTCGGCATAGACGTCGACGCATTCGCCGCCATGGCCGAGAGCCCGAGCGCCGCCAAGCGCATCCAGCGTCTGCATCGCGCCGGCGAGCCGCGCATAAATGTCATCGGAGTCGATCGGCTCGACTACACCAAGGGGCTGCCGGATCGGCTGCGCTCCTTCAAGCGTCTGCTCGAGATCTATCCGCAGAATTGCAAGGCGGTGACGCTGATGCAGATCGCGCCGCCGACGCGCGAGGATGTGCAGGCCTATGCCGACATTCGCCACGAGCTGGAGGCGCTCTCTGGCGAGATCAACGGCCAGTTCGGCGATTTCGACTGGACGCCGGTGCGCTATCTGCATCGGCGCGTCGATCGCGACACGCTCGCCGCGCTCTATCGCGGCAGCCAGGTGGGGCTGGTGACGCCGCTGCGCGACGGCATGAATCTCGTCGCCAAGGAATATGTCGTCGCGCAGGACGCCGAGAACCCCGGCGTGCTGGTGCTGTCGCGCTTCGCCGGCGCGGCGGAGGAGCTGCAAGAGGCGTTGATCGTCAATCCATATGACGCCGACGAGGTCGCCAATGCGATGCAAAAGGCGATCGTGATGCCGCTGGCCGAGCGCAAGGAGCGCCATGCGGCGCTGCTCGCGCGCGTGCGCAAGCATGATTCCTTCAATTGGATGGACGGATATTTGCGCGCGCTCAGCGCTTGCCGCATGCCGCTCGCAGCGTGAGGAGGCATGCTTCCTTCTCCCACTCGTGGGAGAAGGTGGCCCCGCGAAGCGGGGTCGGATGAGGGTCCGCGCCGCCGATGCTGTCGCTCGCGGGTCTTTCGATGGCGTTGCCGCTTCGAGGGCCCTCATCCGACCCGACTACGTCGGGCCACCTTCTCCCGCAAGCGGGAGAAGGGAGAACGCCGAGTGGTCGGACGCTATTACGCCACCGCGGCCGATTTGCCGCGCGCGCGCTTGCGCTCGTTCGGGTCGAGGTAGGTCTTGCGCAGGCGGATCGACTTCGGCGTCACCTCGACGAGCTCGTCGTCCTCGATGTAGGCCAGCGCCTTTTCCAGCGTCATCCGGATCGGCGGCGTCAGGCGCACGGCCTCGTCCTTGCCGGCGGCGCGGATATTGGTGAGCTGCTTGCCCTTCAGCACGTTGATCTCGAGGTCGTTGTCGCGCGTATGCTCGCCGACGATCATGCCGCGATAGACCTTCCAGCCCGGCTCGATCATCATCGGGCCGCGATCTTCGAGCTTCCACATGGCGTAGGCGACCGCCTCGCCCTGCTCATTGGAGATCAGCACGCCATTGCGACGGCCGACGATCTCGCCCTTGTGAGGCGAATAGGAGTGGAACAGGCGGTTCATGATCGCCGTGCCGCGCGTGTCGGTCAGCAATTCGCCCTGATAGCCGATGAGGCCGCGCGTCGGCGCATGGAACACGAGGCGCAGGCGATTGCCGCCCGACGGGCGCATCTCGATCATCTCGGCCTTGCGCTCGGACATTTTCTGCACGACGACGCCGGAATGCTCCTCGTCGACGTCGATGACGACCTCTTCGATCGGCTCCAGAATCTCGCCGTCCTCGTCCCTCTGGAACACGACCTTCGGACGCGAGACGCCGACCTCGAAACCCTCGCGGCGCATCGTCTCGATGAGAATGGAGAGCTGCAATTCGCCGCGGCCGGAGACGATGAACGATTCGCCGCCGGGCGAATCTTCGACGCGCAGAGCCACATTGCCCTCGGCCTCCTTGAACAGGCGGGCGCGGATCATGCGGCTCGTGACCTTGTCGCCCTCGGTGCCGGCGAGCGGCGAGTCGTTGACGAGGAAGGTCATGGACAGCGTCGGCGGATCGATCGGCTGCGCCTGCAGCGGCTCGTTCACCTCGAGCGCGCAGAGCGTGTCGGCGACGTTATATTTCTCGAGGCCCGCAATGGCGACGATGTCGCCGGCCTCGGCCTCGTCGATCGGCTGGCGCTCGATGCCGCGGAAGGCGAGAATCTTGGAGATACGGCCCTGCTCGACGATCTTGCCGGTGCGGTCGAGCACCTTCACCGCCTGATTGGGCTTCACGCTGCCGGCGAAGACGCGGCCGGTGACGATGCGGCCGAGGTAGGGGTTGGCCTCGAGCAGCGTGCCCAGCATGCGGAAGCCGCCCTCTTCGATCTTGGGCTCCGGCACATGCTTGACGACGAGGTCGAACAGCGGCCCCATGCCGTCCTGCGGACCGGTCGGCTCCTCCGCCATCCAGCCCTGCTTGGCCGAGCCGTAGATGATCGGGAAATCGAGCTGCTCGTCGGTGGCGTCCAGCGCGGCGAAGAGGTCGAACACCTCATTGACGACCTCGCTGATGCGGGCGTCGGGCTTGTCGACCTTGTTGATGGCGACGATCGGGCGAAGGCCGATCTTCAGCGCCTTGCCGACGACGAATTTGGTCTGCGGCATCGGGCCCTCGGCCGCGTCCACCAGCACGATGGCGCCGTCCACCATGGACAGGATGCGCTCGACCTCGCCGCCGAAATCGGCGTGGCCGGGGGTGTCGACGATATTGATGCGGGTGTCTTTCCAGGCGATGGAGGTCGCCTTGGCCATGATGGTGATGCCGCGCTCTTTTTCCAGATCGTTGCTGTCCATCACCCGTTCGATGACGCGCTGATTCTCGCGGAAGGCGCCCGACTGCTGGAGAAGACGGTCGACGAGCGTCGTCTTGCCGTGGTCGACGTGGGCGATGATAGCGATGTTGCGCAGTTTCATGGGATTAGGGCCGATCGGTTCGCGGGCGAAGCGCGGCGCGACGCCCCTTCCGGGGCGCGCGGCAGGCCGCAGCTTATTGCAGTGCGGCATCTCATACAGGAGCGCGGGCCGAATGGGAAGCGTGGCGGCAGAGCGGCGGAACCGCGCCCGACAGGGTCCGGCTTTCGTGAAACATGACGTAATTTCAATTATCTGATATGAGATTCGCATGGCGGGCGATCTCATTGACAGAATTGCGAGAAAAAAGGCCCGGCTCGACCGGCTGCGTCCTTTGCGGGCCGATGCGGTCGCCCGGCTCCAAAAGCACTATGACGTCGAGCTCACCTACACATCCAACGCGATAGAGGGCAACACGCTGACGCTTCGCGAGACGGCCGAGGTCGTCGAGCATGGGATCACGGTCGGCGGCAAATCGCTTCGTGAGCATCTCGAAGCCGTCGACCATTACGAAGCCCTGCTCTGGATGCGCGAGCTGGCGGCGCAGAGCGGTCTCGTCGGCGAGGATACGGTGTGCGAGCTGCATCGCCGGATCGTCGCGCGAAGCCAGCCGGGCATTGCCGGAATCTACAGCCGCAATCCTCGCCGTATCGCCGGCTCGGCCGTGACTTTTCCCAATCCGGCGAAGATCCCGCAATTGATGGAAGAGCTCGGCGCGTGGCTGCTGTCGGCCGCCGCCGAGCCGCTCGCGGCCTTCGAGGCGCATTTCCGGCTGACGGCGATCCATCCTTTCGCGGACGGCAATGGCCGAACGGCGCGCTTGCTGATGAATTTATTGCTCATTCGCGGCGGCTACCCGCCGGTCTCGGTGCGGCCAGAGGATCGCAAGGCCTATCTGGACGGACTCGAGCGCGCCTCGCTCGCCGACGACGCCAGTCCCTATCGGACTTTCATGGGCGAGCGGCTCGACGCGACCTTGGCCGAATATATCGGCGTGCTGGAGGAAGCGCTTCCGCCGGACGATGATCCGCGCGCCGGCTGACGCGCGGCCTATTCCGCCGCCGGAATCTTGCGCAGCCCCGGGAAGGCGGCGACCTCTCCCTTCGCCAGCTCGCCCTTCGCCAGCTCGCCTCTGGCCTCGCAGAGCGAGCGGCGGCGCTCCTGGATCGCCAGCCGCGCCTGGTCCAGCGCCAGCGAGACCACATGCAGCGCGGTCGCGTCCATATTGCGCAGGCGCAGATCCGCCACGGCGCTGACCAGCGCCTGGTCCAGCTCGCGCTCATAGTCGTCGAGCTCGGCGATGTCCTGCGTGGCGCGGGCGGCGGGCAAGATCTCGAGCAGGCGCTCGATCAGCTGCTCGGAGCGCTCATGCGTCTTCGTCCTCATGCGGCTGGCAAGCGCCGCGGCGGCCGAGCCGACGAGCGACGCCAGCATCGCGCCGAGATAGAAGAAGTCGCTGTATTTATCGAAGAATCCGTGCTCGTTGCCGTCGATGAAGTCGATCACGCCCTGATGCGCCGGCACCGCCGAATCCTTGTCGGTGGAGGGCGCCTCGATATTATTGGCCAGCGGCGCGAGGGCGGCGATCGTCGATCGATGGGTCAGGAACTGGCGCGTCGCCTCGCCGGCGACGCTGGCGGGAATCGAGGAGCGGCCGACCAGCAGAACCGTGACGCTGGTGGTCTCGAGCGCCTGATCCGGGCGGGGCGGATCGCCGCCGAAGGCGCCGTGGACGATCTCGGTCTCCTCCAGCGTCGGATAGCGCTTGGCGATGGCCTTCGCCTCGGCGACCGGCAGGAAGACGGGCGGCTTCTTGGAGCCGGCGACGATCTGATGGATCACGTCGCTCGCCGGGCCGATCTGCGGAAGGGTCACGAGGAAGACGGCGTCGATCTTGCCCGCGCGCAGCGCCGCGCCGACCTCGGCGGGCTGGAGCGTGACTGTCGCAAAGCCCTGCTCGGGGATTTCATATTGAGCCAGGATTGTCTCGAGCAGCCGGACATTGCCGCGCGCGGCGACGATCTCCTGGACGACGCCGATCTTCTTGCCGCGCAGATCGGCGACGCGCTTGATCTTGGAGCCGCCGGGCGCGACCAGCAAGGCGGCGTTGCGGTGGAGGATGACGATCGCCTGCGCCGAGGGCGGCAGCGCGTCGCTGCGCGCCACCGCGAGCTCGGCCGAGCCCTGCTCGAGCGCGGCCGCCGCCGCGGCGGTGTCGACGACCGGCACGACCTTCAGCCGCACCGGCTCGTGCTGATGCGAGAAGGCCTGCGCCGCCGCGGTGAGCAGGCGGAAATCCTGCGTCCCCTGCGCGACGGCGACGCGCAGCTCCGCCGGTCGGTTGTAGAAATAGAGCGCCGTCGCCGCCCCGCCGACGAGGGTGAGGCAGGCGATCAGCACCGCGAGAATGGTTCGCAGCATGGGATCAGCCTCGGTTGCGAAGCCGAATGTGCTCATAGAGTGCGCCCGATTCGGGATTTCTCCGCGGCGAAGTCGTGGAGGCTAGGGCTTTTCCTTCGCGCCGCGGGCGCTGCGCTTGGCCAGCGTGCGCAGGCGCAGCGCATTGAGCTTGATGAAGCCCTCGGCGTCGCGATGGTCATAGGCGACGGCCCCCTCCTCGAAGGTGACGAGCTCCTTGTCGTAGAGCGAATAGGGGCTCTCGCGGCCGACGACATGGGCGCTCCCCTTGTAGAGCTTCAGCCGCACGCGGCCGGTGACCAGCTCCTGGCTCTTGTCGATCAACGCCTGCAGCATCTCCCGCTCCGGCGCGAACCAGAAGCCGTTGTAGATCAGCTCCGCGTATTTCGGCATGATCTCGTCCTTGAGATGCGCGGCGCCGCGGTCCAGCGTCACGCTCTCGATGCCGCGATGGGCGATGAGCAGAATGGCGCCGCCGGGGGTCTCGTACATGCCGCGCGACTTGATGCCGACGAAGCGGTTCTCGACGAGATCGAGCCGGCCTACGCCATGGGCGCGGCCGAGCTCGTTGAGCTTGGTCAGCAGCGCCGCCGGCGAGAGCGCGACGCCATCGACGGCGACGGCGTCGCCCCTGTCGAAGTCGATTGTCACATATTGCGCGACGTCGGGCGCCTTTTCCGGATCGACGGTGCGGGAATAGACATAGTCCGGCACTTCCTGCGCCGGGTCCTCGAGCACCTTGCCCTCGGAGGAGGTGTGCAGGAGATTGGAGTCGACCGAGAAGGGGGCCTCGCCGCGCTTGTCCTTGGCGATCGGAATCTGGTTCTTCTCGGCGAAATCGATGAGCGCCGTGCGCGAGGTCAGGTCCCATTCGCGCCAGGGGGCGATGACGGCGATATCCGGCTCCAGCGCGTAATAGCCGAGCTCGAAACGGACCTGATCATTGCCCTTGCCGGTGGCGCCATGGCAGACGGCGTCGGCGCCCATGCGGCGGGCGATCTCGATCTGCTTCTTGGCGATGAGCGGGCGGGCGATCGAGGTTCCGAGCAGATAGAGCCCCTCATATTGGGCGTTGGCGCGGAACATGGGGAAAACGAAGTCGCGGACGAACTCCTCGCGCAGATCCTCGATGAAAATATGCTCGGGCTTGACGCCGAGCAGCTCGGCCTTGGCGCGGGCGGGCTCCAATTCCTCGCCCTGGCCGAGGTCGGCGGTGAAGGTCACCACCTCGCAGCCATAGGTCATCTGCAGCCATTTGAGGATGATCGAGGTGTCGAGGCCGCCGGAGTAGGCGAGAACGACGCGTTTGATGTCTTTCTTGGAGCGGGTCATTCGAGGTTCTTCTTTCGGCGCCGCCTCGCGCGGGCGCGCATCGCGCCGCGACTATAGAGACGCCCCGCGCGCGCGCAAGCCGGAGCCCGACAGCCAACAGCGCTCCCCGGTCTCGTCATCGCCGCCGCGGCGCGCTACAATGGGGCATGACCACGAAGCGAGTCGCGCCCGGGACGGCGGCGCGGGGCCTCACGCCAGCGCGCCGCGCCGCGCTGGACATTCTCACCCGGGCGAACCGACCTGTCGGCGCCTATGAGATGATCGATCTTCTCGCCGACGAGAACGGCAAGCGGCCGGCCCCGATCTCCGTCTATCGGGCGCTCGGCTATCTGCTCGACCAGGGCCTCGCCCATCGGCTGGCCTCCCGCAACGCCTTCGTCGTCTGCGGCCACTCCCATGAGGCGGGCGAGCCGGTGATCTTTCTGATCTGCGACGAATGCGGCGAGGTGAGCGAGGCGACCAGCCCCGAGCTGACGCGCGGCCTCGCCGGCCTCACCGCGGCGGCCCGCTTCCAGCCGCGCACGCGCGTCGTCGAGATCGCCGGACTATGCGAGCGCTGCGCCGCCGCCGCCGCGCGAAAGGAGGCATGAGCCCGCCTCCCCGGCGCCGCCTACTCGAGAACTTTACCATCGGGCAAAGGATTAGTGTCGACGCCGACGCCGATCTTCGTCAATATCGTCGATCGCGCCCCAACTGATGGATCACGCCCCCAGTGACGAGGGAATCAACCGTTACGTCTACCCTGAGCACACATCGATGCTCATATGACAGGAGACGAGCTTCCCGCCGCGGCCGGCACAATCTTTGCCTCGCACTCCCTGAACTCGGTCTTAGACCAGTCGACAGGGGTGGGGCGGTCGACGGCGAAGACCAGAGGCGGCCCGATCGGTTTTCGCGCCGCCGGGATTCGTGAGCCATAGCGCTCGAGCCACAGGTGCCCCATGACGAACTCCGACGTTTTTGCGGATTTTGCGAGATCATACAGAGGCAGACGGGCCGTCGAGATGACGCTGTCCGACTATCTCGACCTATGCCGTGAAAGTCCGAAGACCTACGCGACCGCCGCGGAGCGTATTCTCGACGCCATCGGCGAGCCGGAGCTCATCGACACGTCGCGCGACCCGAGGCTGGGCCGCATCTTCATGAACCGCACCATCCGCGTCTATCCGGCCTTCGCCGAATTTTTCGGCATGGAGGAGACGATCGAGCGGATCGTGAGCTTCTTCCGCCATGCGGCGCAGGGGCTCGAGGAGCGCAAGCAGATCCTCTATCTGCTCGGCCCCGTCGGCGGCGGCAAATCCTCGCTCGCCGAGCGCCTGAAGGCGCTGATGGAGATCGATCCGATCTATGTGCTGAAGGCCGGCGAGGAGATGAGCCCGGTCTTCGAGAGCCCGCTCGGCCTCTTCGATCCGGCCACGGCGGGCGACATGCTCGAGCAGAGCTACGGCATTCCGCGGCGGCGCCTCAACGGGTTGATGAGCCCCTGGTGCCTCAAGCGCCTCGACGAGTTCGGCGGCGACATCACCAAATTCACCGTGGTGAAGATCACGCCCTCGCGCCTGCGCCAGATCGGCATCGCCAAGACCGAGCCGGGCGACGAGAATAATCAGGACATCTCCTCGCTCGTCGGCAAGGTGGACATTCGCAAGCTCGAGAATCTCGCGCAGGCCGATCCGGACGCCTACAGCTATTCGGGCGGCCTCAACCGCGCCAATCAGGGCCTTCTCGAATTCGTCGAGATGTTCAAGGCCCCGATCAAGATGCTCCACCCCCTGCTGACCGCGACGCAGGAGGCCAATTACATCGGCACGGAGAACATCGGCGCGATCCCCTTCTCCGGCATCGTGATGGCCCATTCCAACGAGGCGGAATGGCAGAGCTTCAAGAACAATCGCAACAATGAGGCCTTCATCGATCGCATCTATGTGATCAAGGTGCCCTACTGCCTGCGCGTGACGGAGGAGCAGCACATCTATGAGAAGCTGCTGCACGGCTCCGAGCTCGCCGAGGCGAGCTGCGCGCCGAGCACGCTGGAAATGCTCGCCCGCTTCATCGTGCTCTCGCGCCTGAAGCCGCATGAGAACTCCAACCTCTTCTCCAAGATGCGCGTCTATGACGGCGAGAGCCTGCGCGAGGTGGACCCGCGCGCGCGCAGCATGCTGGAGTATAAGGACGCGGCCGGCGTGGACGAGGGCATGGACGGCTGCTCCACCCGCTTCGCCTTCAAGGTGCTGGCGGCGACCTTCAACCACGATACGGTCGAGGTGGCGGCCGATCCGGTGCATCTCATGTATGTGCTGGAGCAGTCGCTGCGCCGCGATCAGATGCCGCCGGAGACGGAGAAGCGCTATCTCGAGTTCATCAAGGCCGAGCTCGCGCCGCGCTACGCCGAATTCATTGGCCATGAAATCCAGAAGGCCTATCTCGAATCCTATCAGGATTACGGCCAGAACCTCTTCGACCGCTATATCGACTACGCCGACGCCTGGATCGAGGATCAGGACTTCAAGGATCCGGACACCGGCCAGATGCTCGACCGCGATCTCCTGAACCAGGAGCTGACCAAGATCGAGAAGCCCGCCGGCATCGCCAATCCGAAGGACTTCCGCAACGAGGTGGTCAAGTTCGCGCTGCGCTGGCGCGCCGCCAACGAGGGGCGCAATCCCTCCTGGGCGAGCTATGAGAAGATCCGCGACGTCATCGAGCGGCGCATGTTCTCGCAGGTCGAGGAGCTGCTGCCGATCATTTCATTCGGATCGAAAAAAGACACTCAGACAGAAAAAAAACATGCAGAATTCGTAAGCCGCATGATGGCTCGCGGCTACACGGAGCGGCAGGTTCGCCGCCTGGTCGAGTGGTACATGCGCGTAAAACAAGCCGGTTGACCGTAAGGCGGCCGGCGAGAAAACGGGTGATGAAACGATGCACATCGTCGATCGTCGGTTGAACCCCGGAAGCAAGAGCTTCGCGAACCGCCAGCGCTTTCTCCGCCGCGCCAAGGATATGGTGGAGAAGGCGGTTCGCGAGGCGAGCAAGGACAGGGCGATCGGCGACCTCGAGAGCCCCGGCGAGATCTCCATTCCCTCCGAGGGCACGCGCGAGCCGACCTTCCGCCACACACAGGGCTCGCGGCGCGATCTCGTGCTGCCCGGCAATAAGGATTATGTCGAGGGCGACCTCATCGAGCGCCCGCGCGGCGACGGCGAGGGCGACGGAGCCGGCGGTCAGGTCGGCGGCGGCGACGGCCAGGAGGACGCCTTCCGTTTTATCCTCACGCGCGATGAATTTTTGAGCATCTTCCTCGATGATCTCGAGCTGCCCGATCTCGCCAAGCGGCGCGTCGCCCAGACCGAGAAAGAGGGGCTGCGCCGCGCCGGCTTCACCACCACCGGCACGCCGGCCAATCTCGCGCTCCACCGCACGCTGCAAACCTCGCTGTCGCGCCGCATCGCGCTGAAGCGCCCCAAGCAAGGCGCGCTCGACGATCTCGCGCAGCGGCTGGAGGAGGCGCAGCGGCTCGCAAGTCCCGAGGTCGAGCGGCTCGCCGCCGAGCTCGAGGCGCTGCGTCACAAGCGCGCGCGCATCTCCTATCTCGATCCGATCGATCTGCGCTATCGCCGTTTCGAGCGTTTTCCCAAGCCGGTGACGCAGGCGGTGATGTTCTGCCTGATGGACGTCTCCGGCTCCATGACCGAGCATATGAAGGATCTGGCCAAGCGCTTCTTCATGCTGCTGCATGTGTTTTTGACGCGCCGCTACAAGCGCGTCGAGATCGTCTTCATCCGCCACACGGATCGCGCCGGCGAGGTGGACGAGGAGACCTTCTTCCGCTCCGCCGAGACCGGCGGCACGATGGTCTCCTCGGCGCTGCAGGAGATGCTGAAGGTCATTCGCGAGCGCTATGATCCTGGCGTCTGGAACATATACGCCGCGCAGGCCTCGGACGGCGACAATCTCTCCAGCGACAATCCGCAGACGCGCGAGCTGCTGCAAAACCAGATTCTGCCGCTCTGCCAATATTTCGCCTATGTCGAGGTGAGCGGGCCCAACGCCGAGACGCATGGCTATGTGCCCCATCACGGCCAGAGCTCGCTCTGGCTCACCTATGCGGCGCTGCAAAAGGAGAATGAAAAATTCCAGATGCGGCGCGTCTCGCGGCGCGAGCACATTTATTCGGTGTTCCGGCAATTGTTCCAGCGGCGCGCCGCCAAGACCGCGGAGGCCAGCTGATGCGCGGCGAATTGCTCTATGAAGGCAAGGACTGGGATTTCGGCACGATCCAGCGCATCCATGACGCGGTCGCGGGAATAGCGCATAAGGAGCTCGGCCTCGACACTTTCCCCAATCAGATCGAGATCATCACCGCCGAGCAGATGCTCGACGCCTATGCCTCGACCGGAATGCCGCTCTTCTACAAGCATTGGTCGTTCGGCAAGCGCTTCGCCCAGCACGAAGGCGTCTACCGAATGGGGCTGCAAGGCCTCGCCTATGAGATCGTCATCAACGCCGATCCCTGCATCAGCTATATCATGGAGGAAAATTCCGCCACGATGCAGACGCTGGTGATCGCGCACGCCGCCTTCGGCCACAACCACTTCTTCAAGCACAATTACCAGTTCCGCCAGTGGACCGATCCCGAAGGCATTCTCGACTATCTCTCCTTCGCCAAGGCCTATATCGCCAATTGCGAGGAACGCTACGGCCATGCGGAGGTGGAGCGCCTGCTCGACGCCGCCCATGCGCTGATGCCGCAGGGCATCGACCGCTATCCGCGCAAGCGTCCGCTCAATCTGCATATGGAAGAGAAGCGCGAGCAGGATCGCAAGGATGAGCGCGAGCGTCTCTATGACGATCTGTGGCGCACTGTGCCGGGCCGCGCGCGCGGCTCCAAGCAGATGGCCGGCGACAAGCGCCGCGCGCTGCTCGGCCTGCCGCAGGAGAACATCCTCTATTTCCTGGAGAAGGCGGCGCCGCGGCTGAAGCCCTGGCAGCGCGAGGTGCTGCGCATCGTGCGGCTGATCGCGCAATATTTCTATCCGCAGCAGCAGACCAAGGTGATGAACGAGGGCTGCGCCACCTATTGCCACTATCGCCTGCTGGGTCGCCTGCACGAGACGGGGCGCATAGACGACGGCAGCTTCCTCGAGTTCCTCACCTCGCACACCAACGCGACGCGCCAGCCCTTCTACGACAGCCCCGCCTATAGCGGGATCAACCCTTACGCGCTCGGCTTCGACATGATGCGCGACATAGAGCGCATCGTGCGCGAGCCGACCGAGGAGGATCGCTATTGGTTCCCCGAGATCGCGGGAACCGGCGATGAGATGGCGGTGCTGCGCAATGTCTGGGAGAATTATCGCGACGACAGCTTCATCGCGCAATTTTTGAGCCCCAGGCTGATCCGCAACTGGCGGCTGTTCCATGTGGTGGACGATCGCGAGCAGCCGAATCTCGAGGTCTCGGCGATTCATAATGAGCGCGGCTATCGCGATCTGCGCCGCAGCCTCGCCGCCCAATATGATGTGGGCGGCTATGCGCCGGACATTCAGATCGTCGACGTCGATCTCGCCGGCAATCGCAAGCTGGTGCTGCATCACCGCGTCCGCGACGGCAAGATGCTCGAGCTCGCCAACGCCTCGATGGTGCTCGGCCATCTGGCCAATCTCTGGGGCTATGAGGTGCTCTTGCAGGAGATCGACGCCGGCACGGAGCAGGTGCTGAAAGAGCATATGGTGCGGCCGGAGCAGGGCTGAACGCGGCTTTCCGCCTTCTGGAGCCCCTCGTGCTTTTAAGACGCCCGCTATGCGGGCTCCTCGGCATGAGGGGGATTCGGGTTCTCCCATTCTCCCCCATGCCGAGGAGGGCCGCAGGCCGCGTCTCGAAGCGCGCCGGGCTCGACGGCTCTCCTCTCGCGCCTCCCACTTCCCTTCGACGCGAGACTGTGCGACGGCTGCGCGAGACGCCCCTTCGCCTCCACGCATGCCGCAAGAATGACCATCAAGCGCAAATATCACCATGGCGCCCTCAAGGAGGCGCTGGTCGAAGCTGCGCTCGAGCTGCTGGCGGAAGGCGGGCCGGCCAATCTCAGCCTCGGCGAGGCGGCCAAGCGCGTCGGCGTCACCGCGGCCGCGCCCTATCGCCATTTCGCCAGCCGCGACGAGCTGCTGAACGAGGTGGCGCGGCGCGGCTTCCTCTCCTTCGGCTCTGCGATCGAAAAGGCCTGGGACGAGGGACGCCCCGACGCGGCGGGCGCCATGTGGCGCATGTGCGCCGCCTATCTCGCTTTCGCCCGCGAGGAGCCCGGCCTCTACAGCGCCATGTTCGGCTCGGCGGCGTCGCTGGCGAGCGAGCCCTCCGCCGACGCCGCCGATCATGCGCTGGACATTCTCTGGCGCTCGGTCGTCGCTTTTCTCCAGCAGCGCGGCGCGCCGGCGCAGGGTGCGCGCAAGCTCGCGCTGCAGCTCTGGGCGCTCGCCCATGGCGTCGCCATGTTGTCGATCTCCGGCCATCTCGACGCCGCCAAGGGCCTCGATCCCGTCCCCGTGCTCGACGCCGCCGTGCGCAATCTGATGGAGGCCGCCGTCCGCCGCGCCGAGCCCGCGCAAAGCTGACCTCTATGTTTCCGCCCGCCGCGCGAGACGGGCGGAGCGATCCTTCAGCGCGTCATAGATCGGCTCGTTGTGGCACACAGCGGCGATCGCCATCGCCCCGAAGCAGGCCGCCAGCATGGGCAGCAAAAGCTCGGAGCTGTCGGTCATCTCGGTGATGAGGATCATGCCGGTGAGTGGCGCGCGCACCACGGCGGCGAAAAACGCCGCCATGCCGATGAGCGCGAATTTCATTCCCGTCGTCCGCGCGTCATCGCCAGAAATCAGCAGGTCCGGAATCAGCAGGCCGAAGAACAGGCCGATCTCGGCGCCCAGCGCCAGCAGCGGGGCGAACAGGCCGCCGGGCGTCCCCGCCGCATAAGAGACGACGCCGAGCGCGAAGCGCAGAGCGAAGACCAGCGGCAGCACCTCGAGCGAAAAGGCGCCGTCGAGCGTTTTCTGTGTGAGGAGATCGCCGCCGCCGACGAGATCGGGCGCAAAAAAGCCGAGCGCGCCGACGCCGGCGCCGACCAGAGCGGCCTTCGCCTCGGCCGCCCAGGGCGAGCGGTCGGCGATGTCCAGCGCGTGGAGAATGGCGCGATTATAGGCGAGGCTGACGAGCCCCATCGCCGCGCCGAGCAGGAGGCCGAGCGGAACATCGACGGGGCCGGTCGGATAATGCGCGGCGACGCTCAGCTCCGGCGTCGGCCCGTCGATGAGCCGCACCACGGAGATGGCGCCGACCGAGGCGCCGAGCGCGATGGTCGCATGGCGCATGTCGAAGCGGCGCAGCAGCTCCTCGAGCACGAAAGCGGCCCCCGCGAGCGGGGCGTTGAAGGCCGCGGCGAGCCCCGCCCCGGCCCCGGCGGCGAGCAGCGATTGCTGATCGCGCCAGTCGTAGCGGAAGAAGCGGCCGAACTGATGGGCGAGCGTCGCGCCCATCTGCACCGACGGTCCCTCGCGGCCGAGCGCGAGGCCGGCGCCGATCGCCAGAACGCCGCCGATGAATTTCACCGGCAGCAGCAGAGGCGACGATGGCGGCTCGCCGCCGTCGATGACCGATTCGACATGCGGAATGCCGCTGCCGACCGCCGCCGGAACGAAGCGGCGCACCAGATAAGCCGCGAGACCGGCGGCGACCGCCGCGCCGAGCGCCATCGCCGCCGCGCCGAGCGCCGGATTGGCCTGGAACCAGTCCGGGACCGCCGAACGCAAGCGCCCGGCCGCATCGAGGACGAGGCGGAAGACGCCGCAGAGCGTCCCCACCGCGACCCCGGCCGCGAGCGAGACGAGGCCGAGCGAAAACAGCCCGGCCAGCTCCGACGGCGCTCGCGGCGCCGGCGGCGCCGGCGCGGCGGCGGCAATATCGGCCTCGACGACCAGATCGCGCTTTTCGCCGAGCAGCAGCAGGCGCTCCGCCCCCGCGGCGCGGAGCAGAATGAGGCGGCGCGGCCGGCCGAGCGCCAATGCGACCGAAATGGCGGCGCGCGCGCGGCCTCGGCGGGGGCGGCGACGGCCGAAGGCGAGGCGGAACAGAAACGGCAACGCTCCGGCGCCGATGAGCGTCGCCAGAGCGAGGAGCGCGCGCGCGTCATCCTCGGAAATTTCGAACATTGAAGCGATTCGCCTGCCGGATCGGCGCAGGATAGCGCGCGGAGGCGCGAGAAACGAAATCGGCGCCGGACCCTTTCGAAGAGGGCCGCTTTCGAAGACGCCCCCTTGGCGAAACAGCAATGTTAATGTATATTACATTCACATTGCGGCGGCGTCGTTCGGATCGTCCGCGCGAGCCCGCGATGAGCGAAGGAACTGGAGAGTCCGAACATGGGCTGTCATCGTCACAACCGCATGGGCGCCGCCCCTGGCGGAATGGGCTACGACGCGCGCGATCGATTCGGCGACTGCGGACGGCCGTGGAAGCCGCTGGAGATTTTCGCCATGGTGCTCGGCTTCATCGTCTTCTGGCCGATCGGCCTCGCCATTCTGCTGTTTAAGGTCTGGCAGCGCAAACTCGGCTATGAGGGCGATCTCTTCGCCTTCGCGCAGGAGCGCGCCGCCGATGTGCAGGCGCGCTGGCAGGACGCCACGGGACAGCAGAGCGGCCGCTCTTCCGGCGGCTGGCGCGGTCCGGGCTTCATGCGCTCCTCGGGCAATGTCGCCTTCGACGACTGGCGCGAGAGCGAGCTCGCCCGCCTCGAGGAGGAGCGCCGCAAGCTCGCCGAGGCCGAGCGCGAGTTCGCCGATCATATCGACGAGCTGCGCCGCGCGAGAGACCGCGACGAGTTCGACTCCTTCATGCGCGCGCGCCGCGACCGCGGCCAGCCGCAGAGCTGAATTATTAGAAAAGACGAGACGGGCGCGTTCTTCGGACGCGCCCGTCCAAGATCCACAATGCCGCGGCTCGAAGCGTCGTTCATCGGCCGCCGCAGAAGCGCCGGCGGCGAGCAGACCCGTCAAAATCATCGTCGAAAATAGTCGCACCCCCGTCCCGAGCCGGACGCGCCACGCGCCACGCGCCCGAGCGCGAGCCGACTCGATTAAGACGCGCGCATGTCAGTGGGATGTCGGGCGGGAGACACGAGGGGCGCCGCCTCTATCGGCTTTAACCATATTCCTCGACCCTCCTTTAACTCTCCCGCGCCATTGTCGCGGCCATGGCTCGTCGCGTTTCGCCATTGCTGCTTCTCGCCCTGACGCCGCTCGCGGCGGCGGGACTGTCGGGTTGCGGATTCATGTCGAAGCCGCAGCGCCCGGCCTGGCGCGCCACCGCCGAGAACGCCTGCCTCGCCGAGAAGCGCGTGCAGCCCTCGGCCTATGTGCAATTCGCCCCCGAGATCGACGGTCCCGGCATATGCGGGATGACGCGGCCGCTGAGGGTCACGGCGCTGCAAGGCGGCGCGGTCGCCTTCAACGCCAGGGCGACGCTCGATTGCTCCATGGTCGCCGAGCTCGACCAATGGCTCGTCGATGTCGTGCAGCCCTCGGCCATGGCGCGCTTCGGCCAGCCGGTGGCGCAGATCAACTCCATGGGCTCCTACGCCTGCCGCGGCATGAACGCCCAGGCCGGCGCGCCGCTCTCGGAACATTCCTTCGGCAATGCGCTGGACATAGGCGGCTTCGTGCTCGCCGACGGACGCGAGATCTCGATCGTGCGCGATTGGACGCATGGCGATCAGCAGACCAAGGATTTTCTGGCCGAGGTGCATGGCGGCTCCTGCCGGCATTTCACCACCGTGCTGTCGCCGGGCTCCAACGCCTTCCACTACAATCATATTCACGTCGATCTCGCGATGCATGGGCGCAATGGCGACCGGCGCATTTGCAAGCCGGTCCCGCATGATGTCGCGCCGCCGCCGGCTCTGGAGCCGCAGCTCGTCGCCCATGGCCCCGACGACGACGATGTCGACACGCCCGGTCGTCCCCCGCTCGCGGCTTTTCCCGAGCATGTGTCGAAGGGCGCGAGCGATGGCTTCATCCTCGCGGCGCCTTTGCCGCCCGCGCGCCCGCCGGCGCGCGCGCTGCAGCCGGAAGGCGCGACCAGGGACTGGGACGTGACCTCCAGCATTCGCCCCCGCGATCGCTGATCTCCCCGAGACTGCGCCGCTATTCCTGCGCGGCCCCTCTCGCATCGCGCTATTGCGGTTGCGCATCGCGCCCGTTTGTCGATATGGCTATTTATGTCATAGACTAACTGAAAATCGGCTTGCGAGGAGCGACATGCAGACGACGTCCGGCCTTTTCCCGTTTCGTGGGTTTTTGCGCGCGATCGGCCTCGCTTTTTCCGTGACCTTGGCGACGCAGGCGTCCTGCGAGACCCTGCTCAACGTCTCCTATGATCCGACGCGCGAATTGTTCAAAGCGGTCGACAAGGCCTTCGCCGCCGATTGGAAAAAGAAGACCGGGCAGGACATTCAGATTCGCGCGTCGCATGGCGGCTCGGGCGCGCAGGCGCGCTCGGTCATCGAGGGTCTCGCCGCCGATGTGGTGACGCTCGCCCTCGCCAATGACATCGACGCCATTGCGAGCAGGACCGGAAAAATCCCGGCCGACTGGCAGAAGCGCCTGCCCAACAACTCCTCGCCCTATACGTCGACGATCGTCCTCCTCGTGCGCAAGGGCAATCCGAAAGCGATCAAGGATTGGGACGATCTGGCCCGGCCGGGCGTCGTCGTGGTCGCGCCCAATCCCAAGACCGGCGGCGGCGCGCGTTGGAATTTCCTCGCCGCCTGGGCCTATGGCGCGAAGAAATTCGGCGGCGACGAGGCCAAGACGAAGGAACTGGTGAAGGCGATCTACAAGAACGCCCCTGTGCTCGACTCCGGCGCGCGCGGATCGACCACCACTTTCGCCCAGCGCGGCCTCGGCGATGTGCTGATCGCCTGGGAGAACGAGGCGTTTCTCGCGATCGACGAATTCGGCAAGGACAGGTTCGAGATCGTCGTTCCCTCGCTCTCCATTCTCGCCGAGCCGGCCGTCGCCGTCGTCGACGGCAATGTCGACGCCAAGGGCTCGCGCAAGGCGGCGGAAGCCTATCTGAGCTTCCTCTACACGCCGGCGGGCCAGACGCTCATCGCCAAGCACGGCTATCGCCCCTCGCGGCCGGAATTTGCGGCCGCCGACGATCTGAAGCGCTTCCACGCTATCGAGCTGGTCACGATCGACAAGAGCTTCGGCGGCTGGCCGGCGGCGCAGAAGAAGTTCTTCGTCGATGGCGCCCTCTTCGACGAGATGCAGAAGCCCTGACCTCGGCCGCGCGCCCGCAGATCGTGATCTGCGGAGCCACAGGCGCGCGGCTCCGCGCATCGTCCTTGACGCTGTCTCATCGCTTAGCTACGAATCGCGCATAGGTCGCCGCTCCAGGGCGCGCGACCGGGGGATGGGGTCCCCCTCCAACCGCCGCAAAGGCTGATGACTCCTGCTGACGTCCGATGATCGACCGATCGTCGGAGAGAGCGATTTATTCGCTCGGCAGGAGCCGGCCATGATGCAGTCCGCGGTCTTTCGCTGTCCACACATCCTATTCGTCGCACGCAACCTAGTCGTCGCGCGCATCTTATGCGTCGCACGCAACCTATTCGTCGAATGCGCGCGCGCCGCCGCTGCGCTTTCGATCGATCTTCGTCGCCTGCCGACGCGAGCCCACGACCGGGCGGTCACGGCCTATCAAACGCGATTCGAGTGACCGCGTCGATCGGCCACGACCGATGAAGGCGCGGCCGATAACGTAAAAATCGAATCCGAAAGCGCCGGCCGAGATCGCCTCGGTCGAAAAATAAGGAGAGTGAAATGAACAGTCGCACTTTGGGGCTCGCCGCGAGCCTCTGCCTCGCCGCGCTGGTCGGACCGACGCTCGCGCGCGCAGATGACCGCCTGCCGCAGGCGATCTATCATATGAACGAAGCGATCACCCAGGGCTCCAAGCTTCATGACGCCGGCCTGCTCGCCTATCACGCCGATCTCGCGCTCGAGAAGGCCGAGGGCATCCAGAAGTTCAAGCCCAATCCTCACACAGCCGAGGCGATCGTCCATATAAAGGCGGCGATAGAAGAGGGTCAGGCGAGCCACACGGAAGCCGCGACCAAGCAGGCGAAGGAAGCGCTCGCGCATCTCGAGGAGGCGAGCAAGGAGACGGCTCAGTAAGGCTCACGACGCGCGAGGCCGCGGCGGCCTCGCGCGAAACGCCCACCAGCGACAGGCATGCGATGATTTATGTTCTCATCATGATCGGCAGCGCGATCGGCGGCGTCGCGCGTTATTGGCTCTCGGGAGTCGTCTCACGCTGCTTCGGCGAGTCCTTTCCCTGGGGCACGCTGCTGGTGAATATCTCCGGCTGCTTCGTGATCGGCTTTTTCGCCACCATCACCGCGCCGGGGGACGGCCGGCTGTTCCTCGACTCGCAGACACGGCAATTCGTCATGATCGGCCTGTGCGGGGGCTATACGACCTTCTCCTCCTTCGGCCTGCAGACGCTCAATCTGGCGCGCGGCGGCGAGGCTTTCGCGGCGCTCGCCAATATCGGACTGTCGTTCGGGCTCTGCCTTTTCGCCGTCTGGCTCGGACATGTCGCCGCCGCTCATCTCAACGAATTGAAAGGGGCATGACCGATGAAACTGCCACGAGACGCCACTCTGCTTCGCATCTTCATCGGCGAGGACGCCAAATTCAACGGACGGCCGCTGCATGACGCGATCGTGCTGAAGGCGCGCGAGAGCCATCTCGCCGGCGCGACCGTGCTGCGCGGCCCCGTCGGCTTCGGCCACAACAGCCGGATCCGCACGACGAAGATTCTGAGCCTCTCGGAAGATCTGCCGCTCGTCATCGAGATCGTCGACGCGCCGGAGACGATCGACGCTTTTCTCCCCCTTCTCGACGCGATGATGACCAGCGGGCTGGTCACGCTCGAGACGGTGCGAGTGCTGCGCTACGGCGACAGCGCCCCATAAGTCACGCGAGATCGGCGAGCTGCCCGCGCGCCGCGGAGCGGATCAGGCGTTTCTCCGCCTCCCAGCGCGTCGCCTCGTCGACGCTCGTCAGAAATTCGATCTTGCCGCCGGCGAGCGCGGCGATGGGCAGCCCGTCGCGAAACAGCAGCCGATTGCCGGTGAGCGCGGCGAGCTTGCCGCCCGGCGTCAGCACGCCGATGAGATTGAGCGGATCGGCGGCCGACAGCGACACATATTGCCCGTCGGCCGGCCGCCGCCGCACCTCGCGCAGCAGGCCGACCGCGTCCGGCAGCGCATATTGCTCGCCGGAAAATCCGGCGACGAAACGCCCGCCGCGAATTTCGCCGCGCGCCTCGAGCCGCCGATAGACGCGCAGCAGATCGCGCCAGGGCGGCAGCCAGCCGCCTTCGCGCGCCAGCAGCCGCCAGAAGACGACGCCGTAGCGGCGCAGCAGCGCCTGGGCGATATGCTCGACGCAAGCGTGCCGCATCTGCGAGCCGGGCGCCGCATAGGCGCGGCGGATCAGCGACCAGCGGCCGGCGCCCTCCATGCCGAAGGAGAGCACCTTGCCGCGCCGCCGCGCGCCGTCGAAAGGCTTGCGCTTCTCGGACGGCACCAGCAGCGCGCGCAGCCCGCCGAAACTGTCCGACGTCACCAGACCGAGCGCGGCCAGCTCGCCGAGCGCCGTCTCCAGCTCGGAGCGCAGAAGGCGCGAGGCGTCGACCAGCTCCTCGAAGAACAGCGCGCCCTCGGCGCGCAGCGTCTCGACGACTTTTTCCGCGCGGCCGCTCGGCGCCGGCGCCTCGGCCGGCGCGGCCACAGAGGTCCAGTCGCCGAGCCTGCGGCGCTCCAATAGAGCGACCGGCGAGCTCTTCACCGGCGTGACGATGCGGCCGCCCTTGCCCGCAGCCGGCGGCGTCAGCCGCGCCCAGGCGACGCGGCCGGAAAGACAGAGCGAATCGAGATAGGCCGGCTCGTAGTCGGAGAGGCGAGCCGGAAGTATTTCCGTCTCCCAGGCTCCCGCCGGCGCCTCATAGCCCTCGAGCCCCGAGAGCGCGGCGGACAGCGCCTCCGGCCCTTTCAGCCTCGCATCCTCGGCGACATGCTGCCAATCGAAGAGGAAGCGCAGGAAGTCGCGCGCCGCCACCGGCTCGATCTCGGCGCGCAGGCGCTTGATCGTGTAATGATGGATGCGCGCCAGCAGGCGGCGGTCGCACCATTGCTCGTCATTGGCGCCGGGCAGGAAGCGCCCGCGCATGATCGTGCCCTCGGCCTCCAGCGCGACGAGCGCCGAAGCGAGGCTCGCGGGCTCGAGGCCGAGCGCGGCGGCGAGCCCCGTCTGCGTGACCGGGCCGAGACCCTCGAGCCGGCCGCGCAAAATCTCGATCAGCGCCTGCTCCGCCGACCACAACGCCGGCGCCTCGCCCTCGGGCGGCGAAATCGCCGGCGAAAGTCGCGCCTTCGGCCAGAGCGCGTGAAATTGCGTCAGCCGTTCGGCGGCCACCCAAAAGCTCGCCGGCCCGGCCTCGAAGCGCGTCGCGCGCTTTTGCTCGGCCAGCGCCGCGAGCCAGCCGGCCCAGTCCGGCGCGGCGGCGACCTCGGCCACGGTGAGGCAGCCGATCCATAGCAGCGCGTCATGCAGCTCCTCCGGGTCGATCGGCTCGGGCCAGGCCTCGGACTTCACGCGCGCGATCGCCGCCTCGTCGAGCCGGCCGAGATCGGAGGCGCTCTGCGGGTCCTGCCAGCGGCGCGCCATCACCGCCTGCGCGCGGCGCTCCTCGAGCGGCGCGTCGTCGAGGAAGGCGTAGGGCCGCGCGGAGAGCACCTCGAGCGCCAGCGGCGAAGGCTGGGTGAGATCACAGGCGGCGACGCGCAGCTCGCCCGCCTCCATGCGCCGCAGCAGGCGCTCGAGCCCGTCGATATCCATCGCCTCGTGCAGACAATCCCAGATCGTCTGATTGGTCAGCGGATGATCGGGAACCTCGCGCTCGCCGGCGAGATTTTCGGCGCAGGCGATCTGATCGGGAAAGACCGCGGCGACGAGATCCTCCGCCTGCATGCGCAGAAATTGCGGCGGCGTTTTCCGGCCGCCCTGGAAACGCGGCAGCGCGAGCGAGATTCCCGCCGTCCAACGCCAGCGCGTCATGAACATGGGCGCGGCGAGCATCGCCTGCACCAGCACGCCGCGCACGCTGTTGGAATGAAGATAATGCGCGACCTCGGCGAGCTCGAAACTATGCGCCGTGGTGAGCGAGAGCAGTATGTTGTCTTCCGTCGCCGCCGCCTGAAGCTCGAAGTTGAACTTGCGGCAAAAGCGCTTGCGCAGCGCGAGGCCGAAGGCGCGATTGATGCGGCCGCCGAAGGGCGAATGCACGACGAGCTGCATTCCCCCCGCCTCGTCGAAGAAGCGCTCGAGCACCAGAGTGTCCTGCGTCGGCAGCACGCCGCCGAAAGCGCCGAGCGCGCCGGCGAGATAGTCGACCAGCTGCTCCGCCGCGGGCGGCGCGACGCCGACCTCCTCCATCAGCCAGCGTTGCGCCTCGCCGCCGCTGGCGTCCCTGCGCAGACGCTCGGCGATCTCGCCACGCAGCCGCGAGACGGAGAGCGACAGCTCATCGGCGCGCGCCGGCGCCTCGCCGAGCCAGAAGGGAATGGTCGGCGGCTGACCCTGCGCATCCTCGACGCGCAATGTGCCGCGCTCGACGCGCTGCACGCGATAGGAGGCGTTGCCGAGCTGAAAGATGTCGCCGGCCATGCTCTCGACGGCGAAATCCTCATGCACCGTGCCGACGATATGATTCTCCGGCTCCAGCAGCACTTGATAATCGGCGGTCTCCGGAATCGCCCCGCCGGAGGTGAGCGCCGTCATGCGCGCGCCGCGCCGCTCGCGCAGAATATGATTCACCGCATCGTGATGCAGCAGCGCGCCGCGCCTGCCGCGCCGCGTCGCATAGCCTTCGGCGAGCATTTTCACCACATCGTCGAACTCCGCCCGCGTGAGCGCGCGATAGGGCCAGGCGCGCTTGAAACGCTCATAGAGCTCGGCCTCGCCCCACTCCTGCACGGCCACCTCGGCGACGATCTGCTGCGCGAGCACGTCGAGCGGACGATGCGGAATCGTCAGCCGATCCAATTCGCCGCGCCGCACGCTGTCGAGCAGCGCGGCGCATTCGACGAGATCGTCGCGCGACAAGGGAAACAGCCGCCCCTTGGGCAGGCCGCCGACGACATGGCCGGAGCGGCCGACCCGCTGCAGAAAGCTCGCTATGGAGCGCGGCGAGGCGATCTGGCAGACCAGCGTCACATCGCCGATGTCGATGCCGAGCTCCAGCGACGCCGTCGCGACAAGCGCTTTCAGCTCGCCGCGCTTCAGCCGCTGCTCTGCGAGCAGGCGATGCTCCTTCGCCATGCTGCCGTGATGCGAGGTGACAGCCGCCTCGCCGAGACGATCCGACAATTCGCGGGCGAGGCGCTCGGCGAGGCGGCGCGTGTTGACGAAGACCAGAGTGGTGCGATCCTCTGCGATCAACTCGGCGAGACGATCATAGACCTGGCGCCAGACCTCCGCCGACATCACCGCCTCGAGCGGCGCGCCGGGAACCTCTATCGCGAGATCGCGGGCGCGATGATGCCCGGAGTCGACGATGACGGGCGCGCGCGCGGGCGCCCCATCCGCGCCCGCGCCGACCAGGAAATGCGCCACCGAGGCGATCGGATTCTGCGTGGCGGACAGGCCGATGCGTTGCAGCCCGTCGCCGCAGAGCACGGCGAGCCGCTCCAGCGACAGGGAAAGATGCGCGCCGCGCTTATTGGGCGCGACGGCGTGAATCTCGTCCACGATGATCGCCCGCGTCGTCGCCAGCGCCTTGCGGCCCGATTCGGAGCCGAGCAGCACATAGAGCGACTCCGGCGTGGTCACGAGAATATGCGGCGGCCGCTTGCGCATGCGCGCGCGCTCGGCCGAGGGCGTGTCGCCGGTGCGGACCAGCACGCGTATGTCGACATCCGGCAGCCCCGCGAGCCTCAAATTCTCGCGCACGCCGGCGAGCGGAGCCTCGAGATTGCGGCTGACGTCATTGGAAAGCGCTTTGAGCGGAGACACATAGACGATTCGGGTCTCGTCCGGGAGCGTCCCGGCCAGGCCCTGGCGAATGAGATCGTCGATCGCGGCGAGGAAGGCGGCCAATGTCTTGCCGGAGCCGGTCGGGGCTGCGATCAGTATATTTCGGCCGGATTTGATCTGAGGCCAAGCTTCTGCTTGCGCTGGCGTCGCGTTGCGGAAATGATCGGCGAACCACGCCGAAACCGCCGGATGAAAAAGGTGAGACAGGTGCATGGCCGTGAGGAGAGGAGAGGACGCCGTGGAACGCTCAGGCTAGCGGCGATCGGGCCGCAGGCCAATCGCGAGATTTGGGAATTTCGCCGCCGCCCGACAAGCCGGCCGCGGCTCCGACCACATTTCGGGCCGGACAAGGACATGCCGCTCGCGCCGAGCGGATGACTCCGTCATTGCGCCGAGAAGGATGTTCATGCGCAGCAAATTCATCGACACCTCGTCGTTTCTCTATGCGGGCTTCGCCGTTCTCGCGGCCTCGCTGTTCGCCGCCTTCGCTTTCGTCGGCAAGCAGGCGACCGATTATCGCGACGTGCGGCAGCTGATCGGCGAGAGGCAGATCCAGCACCGCATCCTCGATCACCTGCAGGGGGCGGAAGCGGCGCAGCGCGGCTATCTGCTGACCAATGACCACGCCTATCTCAGCCCCCTCGACGCCGCGACGAAACGAATCGACGCGGATTTCGACGTCCTGACCAGCACGACCGAGCCGGGCGAAGGACGCGATGCGCTGGAGGGGTTGCGCGCGCTGGCCGCCGCCAAGCTCGCCGAGCTGCGCCATACGGTGGAGCTGCAGGCCGCAGGCAAGCACGACGAGGCCGTGGCTATAGTGCGCGAGGGCGCCGGCAAGGAGGTCATGGAGCGCCTGCGCAACGGCCTCGACGCCAAATCCACGCATCAGCAGCAGATGATCGATGCGCAATCGCATGTCGTGGACAAGAACAGCGCGATGCTGCGCGCGGGAGCCGCGCTCGCCATCTCCATCACCATTCTCATCGGCGCCGCGACGATCGGCCTGCTGCGCAACCGGCTCGACGCGATCGCCGCCGCGCAATCGGAGCTGCGCAATGTCAATGCGGCGCTCTCCGCGGAAGCGGCGCAGCGCGAGCAGCTCGCCGAGCAATTGCGGCAATCGCAGAAGATGGAGGCGATCGGCCAGCTGACCGGCGGCCTCGCGCATGACTTCAACAACATGCTCGCCGTCGTCATCGGCAGCGTCAATCTCGCCAAGCGACGGCTCGCGACCGACCCGGCGGAGACGCTGCGCTATCTCGACGGCGCGCTGGAAGGCGCCGAGCACGCGGCGACGTTGACGCATCGTCTGCTCGCCTTCTCGCGTCGCCAGCCGCTCGCGCCAGAGCCGATCGACCCCAATAAGATGGTCTCCTCCATGGCCGAGATGCTGCGCCGCACGCTCGGCGAGGATGTGAATCTGGAAGCCGTCTTCGCCGGCGGCCTATGGCGCGCCTTCGCCGATCCGAGCCAGATCGAGACGACGATCCTCAATCTCGCGCTCAATGCGCGCGACGCCATGCCCCAGGGCGGCAAGCTCACGATCGAGACCAGCAACGCCTATCTCGACGAGGAATATGCGGCGCGCGAGATCGGCATACCGTCCGGCCAATATGTGCTGATCGCCGTCACCGACACCGGAACCGGCATGAGCCGCGAGACTGTCGCGCGCGCTTTCGATCCCTTCTTCACCACCAAGCCCGCCGGACGCGGCACGGGGCTCGGCCTCAGCCAGGTCTATGGCTTCGTGCGGCAATCGGGCGGACATGTCCGCATCTATTCGGAGCAGGGGCTCGGCACGACCGTCAAGCTCTATCTGCCCCGCCATCACGGCGCGAGCGCGACGGCGGCGCCGACGACCCATGCGCGCTCCACGCCGCGCAGCGAGACGAGCGAGACGATCCTCATCGTCGAGGACGATGTGCGCGTGCGCGATCTCACCGCCGACACGCTCGAGGAGCTCGGCTACAACGTGCTCGCCGCCGAGAGCGCCGCCGCCGCGCTCCGTCAGCTCGAGGTCAATCCGCATATTTCTCTGCTCTTCACCGATGTGGTGATGCCCGACACCAATGGCCGCAAGCTCGCGGAAGAGGCATGGAAGCGGCGGCCCGATCTGAAGATTCTCTTCACCACCGGCTACACGCCCAACGCCGTCGTCCACAATGGCGTGCTCGATCCGGGCGTCGAGCTCATCGTCAAGCCCTATTCGATCGATCGTCTGGCGCGCAAGGTCCGCGACGTGCTGGACGGCGCGCGCTCCGCCGCGCCGGAGCAGAGAACGGTGCGGCGCAAGGTTTTGATCGTCGATGACGACGCCGCCGTCTGCGAGGCCATGGCCGAGCTGCTGCGCCTCGAGAATTACGAGGTCTGCGTCGCGAGCGATGGATTGCGCGCGCTCGAGGCGGCCCAGAGCTTCAAGCCCGACGTCGCGCTGCTCGATCTCGGCCTTCCCGGCATGGACGGCTATGAGACGGCGCATGCGCTGCGCGCGCTGCCGGAGGGCCGCGATCTGCTTTTGCTCGCCTCGACCGGCGCCGGCGGCGACGATGTGCGCCGTCGCTGCGAGGCCGCGGGCTTCGACCGCCACCTCGTCAAGCCGATCGATCTGGACACGCTGAAGATGCTGATCGACGGCCAAAAGCCGCACCCCACTCGCTCCACATGAGGCGCTTGCCCATATAGGGGGCC
The DNA here is from genome assembly GCF_036560965.1 of Methylosinus sp. Lineage (NCBI taxonomy): Bacteria > Pseudomonadati > Pseudomonadota > Alphaproteobacteria > Hyphomicrobiales > Methylocystaceae > Methylosinus > Methylosinus sp. The sequence goes on from NZ_DATBQF010000004.1 coordinate 79,744, forward strand.
GAAGCTTCGACCCTATGTCCGCGCTCATGCATGCGACGCCCGAACAATTGAAGATGATCGTCGAATCCGCCTTTGCGGCGCGATTTCTCTTGAGCGACGATCATATTCTCTACGTCAATCAGGCGACCGAGGACATGTTCGGCTACTCGGCCGAAGAGCTCGTCGGCCGCACGATCGACATGCTGCTGCCCGATGACATGCGCGCACGCGACGCCCATTTGCGCGAGGCATACTATGAATCGCCGCGCCGCATTCTCCTCGGCGTCGACTCGGACGTCTGCGGCCGCAAGAAGAGCGGCGCCGAATTTCCCGTGCATGTCGGCCTCGCGCCGATCCATGACGACGATGGACGCCTGTTCGTCGCCGTCACCGTCTTCGACATCTCGCATCACAAGGAGATCGAGCGTCAGCTCGTCGAGCGCGCGAACGAGCTGCAGCTCGCCAATGAGCGCCTGGCGCGCTTCGCCTATATCGCCTCGCATGATCTGCAGGAGCCCTTGCGCAAGATCGCGGCGTTCGCCGAGATCATGGCCGCCTCGCTCGCCAGACACGAGCCGCGCGAGGCGGAGCATGCGAGCGAGGTGGTGCGGCGCTCGGCCCTGCGGGCGCGGGAGCTGGTGGACGGGCTGCTCGCCTATTCGCGGCAGGTGTCGACGCCGCCGCGGCTACAGCCGCTCGACGTGCGCGAGGAGATCGAAGCGGTCGTCTCGGATTTTTCCGAGCTGCTCCGGCAGACCCATGCGCAGGTCGTCGTCGCGGTTCCGCCGGGCGTGATCGTGAATGCGGACCGGCCGCAATTCGAGCGCTGCCTGGCCAATCTCCTGTCCAATGCGGTCAAATATCGCAAGCCGGACCGCGCGCCCGATATTCGCTTCGCGGTTCAGCGCGGGCAGGAGCTGCGCCTATCGGTCATCGATGACGGCATAGGCTTCGAGCCCAAATACGCCGAGGCCATATTCGAGCCGCTGCGGCGGCTTCACAGCTTCGCGCAATATCCGGGAACGGGCGTCGGCCTCGCCCTGTGCAAATCCATGTGCGAGCGGCACGGCTGGCGCATAGAGGCGCGCTCGCAGCTCGGCGCCGGCGCGACATTCACCATGACGATCCCGCACCCCGACGATCCCGCAGAGCACGGAGCCTAGAGCTCTATGCATCGAAGATGCGCTTAGCGCTCTGAAAGCTTCAGCGTGAGGCATTTGGCGGAGCCGCCCGCCTTCATGAATTCCGAGAGCGGAGCGAGCGCCGGCGCAAAGCCGGCGTCGCGCAGGCGCTTCTGCAGCTGCGGCGAAGCGTCGTTCATCGCGACGCTGGCGTCGAGATCGATGGCGTTGCAGGCAAAGCGCATCGCGTCCGCTTCGTCGATCTCCATGCGCTTCTCGCGCGGAACGATTTTCTCGATCGCCGCGCGCGAGGCGTCGTCGAAAGCGGGCGGATAATACATCAGCCAGCCGCGGGCGAGCGGGCAGAAGCATGTGTCGAGATGATAGAAGCGCGGATCGACGAGCCTCAAGCCGATCACCCGCCGCCCGATGATCCGCTCGAGCGCCGCCGGCGCCTCTGCGGCCGAGCGCATGCCATAGCCGCACCAGACGACATCCGCGCCGCGGTCGATGAGCGCGTCGCCCGCGCCCTCGAAGGGAATAGGCTCGGGCCAGGGCGCGACATCGTAGCCCTGCGCCTCGAAGAAGGCGCGAAACAGCGGCTCCTCGGGCCGCCGCTGCTCGGCGCGAAAACGGCTGACCACCGCTATAGCGCCCAGCACGAAGCCGGCGTTGGCGGTGAACACCATATCGGGCAGGCCGGCCGCCGGCGTGACCTGCTCGACCTCGGCGCTCTGCGCGACGAGCGCGCGAAGATTGCGCCATTGCTCGCGCGCCAGCGACGGCGTCGTGCGGCCGATCTGATGCTCCATCCAGGGATTGATGACATAGCGCACGTCGAAATCGTCCGGCGCGCACATCAATATGCGCTGACGCGTCTCGTCGTGCGGCGCGCGGGCGGCTCCGTGCAGATCGTGCGGCTGCGTCATCCTCGTCCTTTCTCTTCGTGTCTCGCACGAAGACGGCGCCGAGACGTCTATCTTCGCCTCGGCGCCGCAATGATGACAGCCGATCAGCTCGCCAGAGCGCGCTTGGCCGGACGCGCGCGCTCGACGCATTCGGCGAGCGTCTCCTCGAAGCGATCGAGCGCCCAATCGAGATCCTCGCGCGCGATGACCAGCGGCGGCGACAGGCGCACGACGCTGTGATGCGTCACCGTCGAGAGCACGCCCTTGTCGCAGAGGCGCTCGCAGACCTCGCGGCCCGTGGCGTAGCGCGGATCGATCTCGGCGCCGGCCCACAATCCCTTGCCGCGCACGTCGCGCAGCGCCGGACTGTCCATGTTGCGCAGGCGGCGCAGCATATGATCGCCGAGCGTGCGGCTGCGCTCGACGAGATTCTCGTCGCGCATCACATGCAGCGCCTCGAGCCCGACCGCGGCGGCGAGCGTGTTGCCGCCGAAAGTGGAGCCGTGCGAGCCGGGCGTGAACATATCCATCAGCGCGCGCGTGCCGACAAAGGCCGAGACCGGCAGCACGCCGCCGCCGAGCGCCTTGCCGAGCATGACGCCATCCGGCTTGATGTTCTCGTGCTGGAACGCGAACCAGGCGCCGGTGCGCCCGAGACCCGCCTGCACCTCGTCGACGATGAGCAGCAGCCCGCGCGCGTCGCACATCTTGCGCAGGCCGGCGAGCCAGCCGACCGGCGGCACGATGACGCCCGCCTCGCCCTGCACGGGCTCGACCATGATGGCGACCGTATCGGAGCCGATCGCCGCTTCCGTCGCGGCGAGATCGCCATAGGGAACCGCGCGGAAGCCGCCGCCGTAGGGACCGAAATCATCGCGATAGGAAGGCTCCGACGAGAAGCCGACGATCGTCGTCGTGCGGCCGTGGAAATTGCCCTTGGCGACGATGATCTCGGGATTCTTCAGCCCGCGCACGCGGCGGCCGTAGCGGCGCGCGGCTTTGATCGCGGTCTCCACCGCCTCGGCGCCGGTGTTCATCGGCAGAGCGACGTCGAGCCCGGTGAGCGCGCATAATTCCGTGAGAAAATCGTCGAGACGATCGTCGTAATAGGCGCGCGAGGGCACGGCGAGACGCTGCGCCTGCTCGGTGAGAACTTTGAGAATGCGCGGATGCGCATGGCCGTGGCTCACGGCGGAATAGGCGCTCATCATATCGACATAGCGCCGACCGTTCACATCGAACAGAAAGGCGCCTTCGCCGCGCGTCAGCGTGACGGGAAGCGGCGCATAATTGCGAGCGCGATGCGGATTGTCGACGGATTTGACGTTGGCGTTCATGAACGAATGACCTCGCTTGTTCGTTATGTGGGCGTCGCCTCGACGATTGTCATCAGTGCGGGCGATCGGCGGCTCACGGACCCGAAGCCTCTGCGAGCCATTCTGGCGGGACGCGCGTCGTTACGCCGCCCCGACGTTCGCATTGCAAATACATCGAACACGAGCTATTTGCGAGATAAATAAAGCAGCAAAACGGCGAGATGGGAAGCACAACCATGGAATCTCGTACAAAACACAACGATATAGCAGCACGAGCTGAAGAGCTGCTATCGCGTATTACTGTTCCGCCCGCGCTATTCCGCGATGGACAATTGCACAGCAAATCGCCGATTACCGGAGATGTGATCGCCAGAGTGAAAACACGAGACGGCGATGCTTTAGACGTCGCGATCGGCGAAGCTCACGCCGCCTTCCTCGAATGGCGCAATATTCCCGCTCCGCGGCGCGGCGAATTGGTGCGGCTGCTCGGCGAGGAATTGCGCTCGGCCAAGGACGAGCTCGCCGAGCTCATCACCATCGAGGCCGGCAAGATCGTCTCCGAAGCGCGCGGCGAGGTGCAGGAGATGATCGACATTTGCGACTATGCCGTCGGCCTGTCGCGCCAGCTCTACGGCCTCGCCATAGCGACCGAGCGCCCCGGCCATCGCATGATGGAGACATGGCATCCGCTCGGCGTCGTCGGCGTCATCACCAGCTTCAACTTTCCCGTCGCGGTCTGGGCCTGGAACGCCGCCATCGCGCTGGTCTGCGGCGACGCTCTCGTCTGGAAGCCCTCGGAAAAGACGCCGCTGACGGCGCTCGCGACGCAGGCGCTGCTCGACCGCGCCATCGCGCGCTTCGGCAATGCGCCGAAAGGACTCTGCGCCCTCGCCATCGGCGGGCGCGAGCTCGGCGAGAGGCTCGTCGACGATCGACGCGTCGCGCTGGTCTCGGCGACGGGCTCCACCGCCATGGGCCGCATCGTGGGGCCGCGCGTCGCGCAGCGTTTCGCGCGCTCGCTGCTCGAGCTCGGCGGCAATAACGCCGCCATCGTCTGCCCTTCGGCTCCGCTCGATCTCGCCGTCCGCGCCATCGCCTTCGCGGCGATGGGGACGGCCGGCCAGCGCTGCACGACGCTGCGCCGCCTCATCGTCCATGAATCGGTCTATGACCAGCTGATCGGCCGGCTCTCGCTCGCTTACGCTTCGGCGCCGGTCGGCGATCCGCGCGAGGGCAAGACGCTCATCGGCCCGCTCATCGACAAGGCCTCCTACGACGCCATGCAGAAGGCGCTGGACGAGGCCGTGGCGATCGGCGGCAAGGTCTATGGCGGCCAGCGCCTGCTCGCGCAGGAGCGCCCCGACGCCTATTATGCGCGGCCGGCGCTGGTGGAGCTGGCGGAGCCCGCGCCCGTCGCGCGGCGCGAGACTTTCGCGCCCATCCTCTATGCGATGAAATATCGCGATCTCGACGAGGCGCTGCAGATGCAAAACGACGTGAGCCACGGCCTCGCCTCGTCGATCTTCACCACCGATCTGCGCGAGGCGGAGCGCTTCCTCTCGGCGGAGGGCTCCGATTGCGGCATCGCCAATGTGAACATCGGCCCCTCGGGCGCCGAGATCGGCGGCGCTTTCGGCGGCGAGAAGGAGACCGGCGGCGGCCGCGAGGCGGGCTCCGACGCCTGGAAGGCCTATATGCGCCGCGCCACCAACACGATCAATTATTCGAGCGCGCTGCCGCTCGCGCAAGGCGTCGTCTTCGACGTCTGACGCAAGGGAGTAAGTCCGACATGACCGACGCCCATGTTCCCGCCGATACGATCCGCTCGATCTTCTCCGCGGCGATGACGCAAATGTATCGCGACGAGGTCCCGCGCTATCTGGAGATGACGCGCATCGTCGGCGAGATCGACGGCGAGACGCTCGCCCGCGACGCCGCGCTGGAGGCGCGCCTTCGCCGCTCGCACGGCTACGATCTGATCGGCGTCGAGCGCCATGGCGCCATTCGCGTCGGACGGCCGGAGGAGCTCGCCGGCCTGCGCCGGCTCTTCGCCGTCATGGGAATGTATCCGGTCGGCTATTACGATCTCTCGCCCGCCGGCGTGCCGGTTCATTCCACCTGCTTCCGGCCGATCGAGGCGGAATCGCTGAATCGTTGCCCCTTCCGCATCTTCACCTCGCTGCTGCGCCCGGAGCTCATAGAGGGCGAGGATCTGCGCCGCGAGGCGCAGGAGATACTCTCGCGGCGGCGCATCTTCACGCCGCGCTGCCTGCATCTCGTCGAGATTTTCGAGACCAATGGCGGGCTCGGCGAGGCGCAGGCGATCGAATTCGTGCATGAGGCGCTGCACACATTCCGCTGGCGCGGTGAGGCGACGGTGACGGCCGGCGTCTATGAGGCCTATCGCAAGGCGCATCCGCTCGTCGCCGACGTGGTCTGCTTCCCTGGGCCGCATATCAATCATCTGACGCTGCCGACGCTCGACATGGATGCCGCGCAGAAGGCGCTCGCCGAGCGCGGGCTCGATCCGAAATCGATCGTCGAAGGCCCGCCGCCGCGCGCGTTTCCGATTCTGCTGCGGCAGACCAGCTTCAAGGCCATCGCCGAGCCGGTGCGCTTCGCCGGACGCGACGACGCGCGCGGCGAGCATCGCGCGCGCTTCGGCGAGATCGAGCAGCGCGGCGCGGCGCTCACCGCGAAAGGCCGCGCGCTCTATGACAGGCTGCTCGCCGAAACGCTCGCCGCCGCGCCGCCGCGCGAGGGCGCGATCGCGGATTACAAAGCGGAGCTGAAGCGCCGCTTCGCCGCCTTCCCCGACGACGCCGCGGCCTTGCGCGCGCAGGGCCTCGCCTTCTTCCGCTACGCGCCCGGCGACAAGCAGCGCGCGAATTCGGGACGCGGCGATGTCGAGACGCTGCTGCGTGACGGCGCGCTCATCGCCGAGCCGATCACCTACGAGGATTTCCTGCCGGTGAGCGCCGCGGGCATCTTCCAGTCCAACCTCGGCGAAGGCGGACGTCGCGCGCTATCGGCCGAGGCCAATCGCGAGGCGTTCGAGCATGCGCTCGGAACCAAGGTCGCCGATGAAATGGCGATCTATGCGCATGAGGAGAAGCGCTCGCTCGAGCGCGCTCTCGCCGCGCTCGGCGTCATTTCACCAATGGCCGAGAATGCAGGCCGATAGCGGATAGCCCATGGCGAGGCCCATGGTCAGCCCGCCGAGCACGTCGCTCGGATAGTGATGCGCGGTGGCGATGCGCGACCACGCCATCGAGAGAACCAACACTGCGGCGGAAGCGGCGGCGGAGGGCCAGGCGAGAACGATCGGCGTCAGCACGCCGCTGAGCGTCATCATATGACCGCTCGGAAAGGAGTGCTCGTCGAGGATCTTCAACAGCGACGTCAGCCGCGGATCGACATGGAAGGGCCGCTTGCGTCCGATGCGCTTCTTGATGATCGGGAACAGCGTATGCAGCAACGCGGCGTTGAGTCCGCCGAGCGCGATGACGGGCCAGCCTTCGAGGCCGACGAGCGAGAAGATCGCCACGGCGAGGATCGGATAGATCCACCCATTGCCGAGCTTGCTGATCGTGATCGCGAGCATGCGACCGAATGTGAATTTCGTGGAGAGCGTCACGAAATGCACGCCCGCGAGATCGGCCTGCGACAGGCGATCTCGCCACGAGAGCAGCGTCTCGGCGAGGACGAGGCGTTCGAGAGAGAGACGGCGGTTCGATGCGAGCAGCATGGCGAAAACGCTAGGCGCCGCGTGCTGCTGTTTCGTGACACATGAACGACGTTTCGATTGCAACGATCGCGACGATCGTCACATCAATGTCAACTCACGCGTGAGGCCCCGCGAGCAGAAAGGGATAGATCGCGAGCTTCGGCGTAGCGCAAAGCGCGAAATATTTTCGCGCCTCCCGATTTTTTCGACGATCGTCGCGCGTCGCCGAGCGCGCGCCCCTCCGCATGGCGACGCGAGCGCGACGTGGCGCGAGGGCGCGAGGGCGGAGACGAGGCGGGGCGATTCGAATTGGGGCGGCTCGGCGGCGGTGTCCCGTTTCTGTCCAGAAAACGACACGAGACGCCCGCCACTGTGCCATTCCGGGGGGCTCCACGCGCTCTCGACGTGAATTTTTCCCGACCGCGCCGACGAAAGCTCATTCTTCTGCGCCCGCCCCTCGCGACGCGGACGAGGCGCGCCGAAGCGCGGGCGCGAGCTTATTTTCGCCGTGTCTTGGGCTTGGCTGGTGGAGGCTCGGGATCGAAAGTGAAAGAGCGGCCGCCCAATGATCCCTCGAAAGGCGCGGCCTCGCTCGCGCGCCGCAACTCGAAACGGATCACCGTATTGGGAACGAGCACGCGAAGCGTCGTCTCGGCGAGCCGTTCGATTTCTACTTCCAGCGGCTCGTCCGGCCGGTCGATGTCGGTCAGTTTGATACGCCTTTCCATCTCGTTCCTTTTCGAGTCCATCATCCATGGATCGTCCCGGATCGCATCGTCGATCGGAGCCGATCACGCCGTCTTGAAATGGAACGAATGGCCATCGGCCGCGCCTCGGCTTCAAAGGCCATGCCACTTTGTCAACATCGCGGCGCGACGGGGGCGGGAACAGGATGTCTGCTCAAGTGAAGTCGTGATGAAGGAGCGGCGCTTATGCCGATTCTTCCCGCGTGAGATTACCGACAAATCATACAGACAGAGACGCGGCCGAAAACCTATATCTCGCCGGCCCCAGACCTCGTTTTTTCGGGCCTAAGCGTCACGACGACATCGAGGCCGGAGGCCGACAAACAAGAATGGCTCGAGTAAATCACGAGCCGTTGTTTCACGAGGCGACATCTCCATTCCGCTCTGCGATTCGCCGAGCGATGGCTGTTGCAGGAGGACTCGTCGATGAGGAAACTACTGAATTCGGTATCGCTGCTCGCCGTGCTGACGGTGGCGCCGATCGGCGTCGCGTCGGCCAACGACAAGCTCGATCAGCTGTCCAAGAGCGAAGACAATTGGGTGATGCCGGGTAAGAACTATCACTCGGACAACTACAGCACGCTGACGCAGATCAACACCGACAACGTCAAGAATCTGAAGGTGGCCTGGAGCTTCTCGACGGGTCTCTTGAACGGCCACGAGGGCGCGCCGCTCGTCGTCGACGGCAAGATGTATGTCCACACGTCTTTCCCGAACAACACTTTCGCGCTCGACCTCGACGACCCGACGCGCATTCTGTGGCAGGACAAGCCGAAGCAGAACGCCGCCGCGCGCGCCGTCGCCTGCTGCGACCTCGTGAACCGCGGCCTCGCTTATTGGCCGGGCGACGCCAAGACCCCGCCGCTCATTCTCAAGACGCTGCTCGACGGCCATATCGAGGCGCTCAACGCCAAGACCGGCGAGCTCCTCTGGAAGGTCGAGAACTCCGACTATAAGGTCGGCTCGACGCTCACCATCGCGCCCTATGTCATCAAGGACAAGGTCCTGGTCGGCTCCTCCGGCGCCGAGCTCGGCGTGCGCGGCTATGTGACCGCCTATGACGTCCACACCGGCGAGCAGTCCTGGCGCGCCTATGCGACGGGTCCGGACGAGGATCTGCTGCTCGGCAAGGATTTCAACAGCAAGAATCCCCAATACGGCCAGAAGGGCCTTGGCACCTCGACCTGGGAGGGCGACGCCTGGAAGATCGGCGGCGGCACCAATTGGGGCTGGTATGCTTACGATCCGGGCACGAACCTCTTCTACTACGGCTCGGGCAATCCGGCGCCGTGGAACGAGACGATGCGTCCGGGCGACAACAAATGGACGATGACCATCTTCGGCCGCGACATCGACACGGGCGAAGCCAAGTTCGGCTATCAGAAGACCCCGCATGACGAGTGGGACTTCGCCGGCGTGAACTTCATGCTGCTCACCGAGCAGAAGGACAAGGACGGCAAGGAGCGCAAGCTTCTCACCCATCCGGATCGCAACGGCATCGTCTACACGCTCGACCGCACCAATGGCGATCTGATCTCCGCGGACAAGATCGACGACACGGTCAACGTGTTCAAGACGGTCGATCTGAAGAGCGGCCTGCCGGTTCGCGATCCGGAGTATGGCACCCGCATGGATCATCTCGGCAAGGACATTTGTCCCTCCGCGATGGGCTATCACAACCAGGGCCACGACTCCTACGACCCGACCAAGCAGCTGTTCTTCCTCGGCGTGAACCACATCTGCATGGATTGGGAGCCCTTCATGCTTCCCTATCGCGCGGGTCAGTTCTTCGTCGGCGCGACGCTGAACATGTATCCGGGTCCCAAGGGCGATCGTCAGAAGGGCGAGGGCCTCGGCCAGATCAAGGCCTACAACTCGATCACCGGCCAGTTCAAATGGGAGAAGGCGGAGCGCTTCGCCGTTTGGGGCGGCACCACCGCGACGGCCGGCAATATCGTGTTCTACGGAACGCTGGACGGCTTCATCAAGGCTCGCAACAGCGACAATGGCGAGCTGCTGTGGAAGTTCAAGCTTCCCTCCGGCGTGCTCGGCTATCCGATCGTCTATAATCACAAGGGCGTCGAATACGTCGCGATCATCTACGGCGTCGGCGGTTGGCCGGGAGTGGGACTCGTGTTCGACCTTCAGGACCCGACTGCCGGCCTCGGCGCGGTGGGCGCGTTCAAGCAGCTCGCCAACTACACGCAGATGGGCGGCGGCGTCATGGTCTTCTCGCTGAATGGCAAGGGCCCTTACGACGACGTGAATCTCGGCGAATATAAAGCCCACTGATCGTCGGCGGCGTCGGTCGCGCCCTCCCCTGTTCGCGACCGACACAGCACGCCGCCCGGATGCGTCAAAGGCGTCCGGGCGGCCTTGCCTCACGATGCAAACCCATCGGATCGATCCCATGTCGCGTATCACCTCTTCGAGTCTCGCCGCCTCCGGCCTCGCTCTGGCGATTCTGTCCGCCGCCGCCGGCGCTTCGGCGCAAGAGACGAAGCCCACGGCCGCCGCCGCGGACACGCTGCGCATCTGCGCCTCCGAAGCGCAGTCGCCTCTCTCCCTCAAGGACGGAACCGGCCTCGAGAATCGCATCGCCGTCGCCCTCGCCGAAGCGATGGGCCGCAAGGCGCAATTCGTGTGGACGTCGAAGCCCGCGATCTATCTGGTGAGGGATTATCTCGACAAGAGCCAGTGCGACGTGGTCGTCGGACTCGACGCGGGCGATCCCCGCGTGCTGACGAGCAAGCCCTATTTCCGCAGCGGCTATGTGTTCGTGACCAAGGCCGAGAAAAATCTCGACATCAAATCCTGGTCCGATCCGCGCATAAAATCCTTCAATCACATCGCCGTGCCTTTCGGCTCTCCGGCGGAAGTGATGCTGAAGGAGATCGGCGAATATGAGGGCGACATGGCCTATCTCTATTCGCTGGTGAATTTCCGCTCGCCGCGCAATCAATATACGCAGATCGATCCTGCGCGCATGGTCGGCGAAGTGGCCAGCGGCGGCGCCGAGCTGGCGTCGGCCTTTGCGCCGGACGTGGCGCGTTTCGTCAAATCCTCGCCGACTCCTCTGCGCATGACGATGATCGACGACGATTCCAAACGCAGCGACGGCCAGAAGGTCGGGCAGCACTACGACCAGTCGGTCGGCGTGCGCCTCGCCGACAAGGAGCTCCTCGTGCAAGTGAACGCCGGCCTCGAGCGCGCCAAGCCGAAGATCGACCAAATCCTCACGGCGGAAGGCGTTCCGTTGCTGCCCATCGTCAATCCGGTCGCGGCGCATTAGAGCGTCTATCGCTCCGAGCGAAAAACGATACCGGCGAACATTCGAAGAGACCGACACAAATGAAATCGACCAAGAAAAAGGCCTTTGTCCTGGCCGGAGGCGCCTTCGCCAGCATGATCGCCCTCGCGGCGATCGCGCAGGACGCCGGCATCACCTTTCGCAACACGATCACCGGCGAGGTGCTGAATTTCGACGACGCGCTTCCCGAGGGCAAGGACACGAAAGGCGTGAAGCAATTCATGCAGACGGGCGTCAATCCTTATAATGAGGATGTGAGCTGCCTGAAGCAGGGCGAGCAGATCTTCCTCTCCGCCTGCTCCGGCTGTCACGGCCATCTCGGCGAAGGCAAGATCGGCCCCGGCCTGAATGATTCCTATTGGACCTATCCGCAGAACGCGACCGACGAAGGATTCTTCTCGACCATCTTCGGCGGCGCGCAAGCGTCCATGGGTCCGCAATACGCCAATCTCCAGCTCGACGAGATGCTGAAGGTCATGGCCTGGGTCCGCCATCTCTACAAGGACCCCGTTGCTGGAACGACCTGGCTGACGCCTGAGCAGCGCGCGAAGTTCAAGCCCTATCCCGGACATGAGACATTCCCCGACGATCCGCCCGGTCAGTGCAAGACCTCGGGAAAATAAAAGACGTCGGGAAAATGCGAGGCCTCGGGAAAATGAAAGTCGCGCACGCGTGAGCGGCGCGGCGGCCGCGGCGAGAGCCGCGCATAAATTGGAGGAAGCACGATGGGAGTTTTGAAGATTGCGGCGGCCCTCGGCGTCGCGTTCGTCATGAACGCGGCTGCGATCGGCGCGGCCTCGGCCTATGACGGAACCAAGTGCAAGGCGCCCGGCGATTGCTGGGAGCCCAAGCCCGGCTTTCCGGACAAGGTCGCCGGCTCGAAATACGACCCCAAGCACAACCCGACAGAGCTCGCCAAGAACCAGTCCGCCGTCGCGGCCATGGAAGAGCGCAACAAAAAGCGCGTCGAGCACTTCAAGAAGACCGGCAAATTCGTCTATGACGTGAGCCAGATCCCGTAAGCGATCGAATAAAAAGCCGCCCCCGCGCCCGGGGACGGCAGTCATGCGGCCACGGTCCGGATCCGGCGTCATTCGACAACAACGCGTCGGACCCTTTCCCGGGATCGTGGCTGCAATGCTTTTCCTTCCGACGAGACGTTGGACTCGCTCAGCGTGACAGAGACCGCCGAAACCGACGCGACCTTGGCCGACTGGCGCGCCAAGGCGCAGGAATTCGAAACGCGCGTCGCACGCGCCGTCATCGGCCAAAGCCGCGTCATCCGCCTGGTGACGATCTCCATTTTCGCGCGCGGCCATGTGCTGCTCGAAGGCGATGTGGGCGTCGGCAAGACCACGCTGCTGCGCGCCGTGGCGCGCGCGCTCGGCGGCGCCTATTCGCGCATCGAGGGCACGGTCGATCTGATGCCCAGCGACCTCATCTATCACACCTATCTCGCCGATGACGGCCGCCCGCGCGTCGAGCCCGGCCCGGTGCTGCGGCAGGCAGAAAATCTCTCCATCTTCTTCTTCAACGAGATCAATCGCGCGCGCCCGCAGGTGCATTCTCTGCTGCTGCGGCTGATGGCGGAGCGCAGCGTCACCGCCTTCGATCGCGACTATTCCTTTCCCGCGCTGCAGGTCTTCGCCGATCGCAATCTCGTCGAGCGCGAGGAGACATTCGAGCTCCCCGCCGCGGCGCGCGACCGCTTCCTCATGGAAATCTCCATGAAGACGCCGAGCGATCCTGACGCGCGCCGCGCGCTGATCTTCGATCCGCGCTTCCATGACGTGGACCGGCTGCTCGACGACATCGGCGAGCCCGTCTTCGACTATCGCGCGCTCGCCGCCGTCGCCGAGCTGATCCAGACGCGCGTCCGCGCGAGCGAGACGTTGCAAGCCTATGTGGCGAAGCTCTGGGACGCGCTGCTCGATCCGCTCGCGGCGGGGGTCACGCTGCCGGACGTCGAGATGCGCGGCCTGGTGCGCGGCGGCGCCAGCCCGCGCGGCCTCGCCTTTCTGGTCCGCGCGGCGCGCGTGCGCGCCTGGCTCGAGGGTCGCGACGCGCTGACGCCGGAGGACATTCGCGAAATCTTCCTGGAGACGATGGCGCATCGCATCTTCGTCGATCCGATCTATGCGATGCGCGGCGACGACATCGTCCGCGATCTGTGCCGCGCGGCCTTCGCCACGGTCCCGGCGCCCTAGTGGAAGGCGCGTGATGGCCGAGCTCCTCGACATCGCCTATCGTCCCCGCGGCCGCGTCTCCAACGGCTCGGTGGGCGCGCATGGCGGCGTGGACGTCGGCGGCATCGGCGTGTTTCGCGATCACGCGCGCTTCATTCAATATCCAGACGCGCGGCGCATCGACATTCGCGCCACCATGCGCGATCCGACCGGCGAGACACATGTGCGCCGCTTCGAGCAGCGCAATTCCATCGACGTCTATGCGCTGGTCGATCTCTCCGCCTCCATGGGATTCCAGGGAGCGGCGCGCCGGCTCGATCTCGTCGCCGATCTTTGCGCCGCGCTCGGCTATTCGGCGACGCGCGTCGGCGACCGCTTCGGCCTCCTCGCCTGCGACGCGACGCTGCGCAATGATCTCCTGCTGCCGGCGACGCGCGCGCGCGGCGCCGCGCGCGGGGCGGCCGAACGTCTGCGCGCCTCGACGCCGCGCGGCGCATCGGCGCAAGGGCTGACGGAAGCCGCGGGCTCCATCGCCGGGCGCCGCAAGCTCGTCCTGCTGATTTCCGATTTTCGCTGGCCGGCGCGCTTTACCGCGCATTTGTTCGGCCTGTTGGCGCAGCATGATCTCGCGCCCATTCTTCTCGTCGATTCCGCCGAGGAGCGCGATCTTCCCCATTTCGGCCTCGTCGAGCTCGACGATCTCGAGAGCGGCGCACGGCGGCTCGTGCTCATGCGCCCCGCCCTGCGTCGCCGCTGGCTCGCGCGCGAGGCCGAGCGGCGCGACGCATTGCGTCGTCTCGCGCTCGCCCATGGGCGTCCGCCCTTCGTCATCCGTGACGCCTTCGACGCCGACGCGCTGTCGCGTCATCTGCTCGGGCTCTGACGATGCGCGCCGCCCTTCTCGCCCTTTCGCTTCTTCTCGCGCTCGCCGGCGCAGCGGCCGCGGAGCAAGTGAAATCCGTGCGTCTCTACGCCGATCGCAGCTTCGGCTTCTTCGTCGGCGATCTGGTGACGGCGCGGCTCGAGATCGTCGCCGAGTCCACGCTGCAACTGCAGACGGCGTCGCTGCCGCGCCCCGGCCCGCTCGACTATCGGCTCGATCTGCGCGACATTCGGCTGCGCGAGGACTCCGCCGGCGCCGGCCTCACGCGCTGGAGCATAGAGCTCACCTATCAGCTCTTCTATGTCGCGCTGGATGTGCGCGATCTGCAAATTCCGCCTTTCTCGCTGCGCTTCACGCGCGAGGGCGCGACCGAGACCGTGCAGGCGCCCGCCTGGATGATCGGCGTGTCGCCGCTGCGCGAGGTGCTGCCGCAGCGCCGCGACGATCCGACCGACTATATGCGTCCCGACGCCAGCGTCACGGCCGGCGACGCGACGACGCCGGCCATTCGCGCCGGCGTCTTTGTCGCGCTCGCATTCGGCGCGCTGGTTCTGGTCGCGCGTGATCGCGGCTGGCCGCCTTTCCATCGCCGGCGCGCCCGCGTCTTCGCCGCCGCCGCGCGTCGCATCGCAGCGCTGGCGCGACGCGGCGACGAGCCGGCGCGACGGGACGCCATGCTCTCGCTGCATCGCGCGATCGACGAAACCGCAGGGCGGCGGATCTTCGCCGAGGATATCGGCGCCTTTCTCTCCCACAAGGCGGAATTCGTCCCTGCGGGAGACTCGCTCGACCGTTTCTTCGGCGCCTCGCGCGCGCTCTTCTTCGGCGTCGCCGATTCGGGCCCCGATCTTCCCCTCGCGGACATTGCCGCGCTGGCGAAATCGCTGGCGACGCTCGAGCGGGGCGCGCGATGAGCTTTGGCGTCGCCTCTCCTCTCGCGCTGCTTCTGCTGCCGCTGGCGCTGGCGCCGCTGGTCTTCTCGGCGCTGCGGCCCTCGCCGATCTCATCCGTCGCCGCCGCGCCGCAGGACACGCTATCGGGCCTCGTCGCCGCCGCCTTGCGCCTCGCGGCCATGCTCGCCATCGGCGCCTGCGCGGTCGCCGTCGCCGGCCCCTATCGCGAGGGCCGCTCGATCCCGCGCTCTGGCGTAGGCGCGGAAATCTCGCTCCTCATCGATCGCAGCGCGAGCATGAACGAGACCTTCGCCGGCCGCACGCCGGCCGGCGGCGAGGAATCGAAAGCCTCCGCCGCCAAGCGCTTCATGAGCGACTTCGTCGATCGCCGGGCGCATGATCTGTTCGGCGTCACCGCCTTTTCCACCTCGCCCATATTGGTCATGCCGATGACCGATCATCGCGCGGCGGTGCGCGCCGCCGTTCAGGCGATCGACCGGCCGGGCCTCGGCTACACCAATATCGGCCGCGGCCTCGCAATGGCGCTTTCCCAGCTGCCCGCCGGCTCTGATGTCGAATCGCGCGTGATATTGCTCGTCTCGGACGGCGCCGCGGTCATCGATCCGCGCATACAGGATCAGCTGCGCGCCGATTTCCGCAAGATCATGCCCAATCTCTATTGGCTGTTCCTGCGCACGCAGGGCTCCAAGGGCTTCAGCGACAAGCCCGATCCGGGCGAGCTGGACACGCCGCAGGCGCTGCCGGAGCGCCATCTCGACCTCTTCTTCAAATCGCTCGGCGTCTCCTATCGCGCCTTCGAGGCGGAAGGCCCCGCCGCGGTGGCGGAGGCCATCGCCGAGATCGACCGGCTCGAGCGCCGTCCCTTCCGCTACGCCGAGCGCATCCCGCGCAAGGATCTGACCGGCGAGACGCTGCTCGTCGCCGCCATCGCCTCATCCTTGCTGCTCGCCGCGAAATTCGCCGAGACCGGATTGAAACAGGCCGCCTCGGCGCCGCGACGGCCCGCGAGGAGGCTCGCATGAGCGAAGCGGCGTATGCCGAGACGGTGCGGAAAGCCCTCGCGCGTCTTCTCGCGCGCTGGCGCTCGAGCCTTTTGCTGCTGCTGCTCGGCGCGGCGCTCGCCGGCGCGTTGCAAGCCACGCTCGCCACATGGCGCGCCCGCGCCGACAATGCGGCCCTGGGGGCGCTCGCCGCCGGCCACGACGTCGAGACCGACGCCTCCTCGGCGCCGGAGCTGCTCGCGGCGCGCGCCGGCTTGCTGGCGAAGCGCGACGAATTCGACAAGGCGCGCGCTCTGCTGGAGCCGCTGGGCGCCGCCGGCCGCGACGATCTTTCCGCTCTCGCCCACTATGATCTCGGCAATGCGCTGCTGCGCCACGCCTTCGATCTGCTGGAGCGCGGCCAGCTCGAGCCGGCGGGCCCCTTCGTCGAGCTGGCGCGGCGCGAATATCGCCGCGCGCTGCAATATCGGCCGGACTTCTGGGACGCGAAATATAATCTCGATGTCGCCGCCCGCCTCGTGCGCGACAATCCGCAGCTCGAGCGCTCCGGCGGCGACGAGCTTCCCGCCGATCCGAAGAAAATCTGGACCGACATTCCCGGCGCGCCCAAGGGGCTGCCATGATCGCGGCCATGATCGCAGCCGTGATCGCCCGCCTGCGCGACGCGCGTTTTCTGTCGCTCGCCTTCGCAGGGGCGATGCTGGGCGCGGCCTTTCTCTTCCCGCGCGCCGAAGCCGTGCGCAATCGCGCCGATCTGCTGCTGACGCTCGACATCACCGGCAGCATGAACACGCGCGATTATACGCTGGACGGCGCGCCGGCGAGCCGCATCGAATACGCCAAGCGAGCCCTGCGGCGGCTGGTCGCCGATCTTCCCTGCCCGTCACGCGCGGGGCTCGCCATCTTCACCGAGCGCGAGCCCTTTCTTCTGTTCGAGCCGATCGACGTCTGCACGAATTTCGCCGCCATCGACGCGGCGATCGGCGCGCTCGACTGGCGCATGGCCTGGGAGGGCGACAGCCGCATTTCCGCGGGCTTCTTCCGCGCGGTGGAAATGGCGCGCCGCATCGACGCCGATCTCGTCTTCGTCACCGACGGACAGGAGGCGCCGCCGCTTCCGGCCTATGGCGCCCCGGTCTTCGAGGGCAAGCGCGGCGAGGTTCTCGGCCTCATCCTCGGCGCCGGCGGCTATGAGCCGGCGCCCATTCCCAAATTCGACGATCGCGGCCGCGAGATCGGCTTCTATGGCGCGGACGAGGTCCCGCATGAGAGCCGCTTCGGCCTGGCGCCGCCGGGCGCCGAGCAGCGCGAGGGCTACAACCCGCGCAATGCGCCCTTCGGCGGCGCCATGACGATCGGCACGGAGCATCTCTCCTCCGTGCGCGAGCCCTATCTGCGCCAGCTCGCCGAAACCACCGGCCTCGCCTACGCCCATTTGGAGAAGCCGGACGGGCTCGCCGCCGCGCTTCTCGCCGTCGCGCATCCGCGGCCGAGCCTCGCGCCCGTCGATCTGCGTCCCGCCTTCGCCGCGGCGGCTCTGGCGGGCTTCGCCATCCTCTATCTGGTCATTCCGCTCGCCGAAATTTTGCTCATGCGGCGCCGGCGCTCCCGTCTCGCAACCGCACTTCCGAGGAGACTAACGTGAAACCGACAATCGCCCTCTTCGCCTTCCTTCTGTCGATCGCGCCGGCGTTCGCGCATGGCCCGACGCCGATCAAGGTGGACGAGAAGATCACCGTCGCCGCCGACCCCAAAACCGTCTGGGCGCTCGTCGGCCATTTCGGCTCGCTCGACTGGCATCCCGATGTCGCCGGCGTGAAGGCCACCGGCGGCGACGGCAATGGCGCCGTCCGCGAGATCACGCTGCGCAAAGGCGGCGTCGTGACCGAGAGCCTCGACGAATATGATCCGCAGCAGATGAAGCTCAGCTATCGCATGTCGGACCCCAATCTCGACGCTCTGCCGGTCAGCTCCTATTCGGCGACGCTCGCGGTGAAGCCGGCGGCCGGCGGCGGCAGCGAGGTGCAATGGTATGGCCGCCTCTATCGCGGCGACACCAGCAACGAGCCGCCGGACAATCTCAACGACGACGCCGCGCGCGAGGCGATGACCACATTTTTGAAGGACGGCCTGCAAGGACTCGCCAAGAAGCTGCAGGGCAAGTGACGATGCGAGCGCCGCGTCTCGCCGCCCTTTGCGCGACGCTCGCGGCGCTGCTCTGCGCCTGCGGGGACACGACCCCGCAGCGCCCCGCCGTCGAGGTGAAGCGCAAGGACGAGCTGCCCAAATGGCTGACGCCGATCGACCGCGTCGATCCGGCCTATTGGCTCGCGGCGCGCAAGAATGGCGGCGCGCCGGTCGCGGAAGCGCGGGTGGCGCGACTGCGCGCGGCGCTCGAAATCGGCGGCGCGCATTTTCTCGAATCGCCGCGCATGCTCGCCAATCGCGCCGGCCAGCTCGCCGACATGCTCGCGGAGATCGGCGCGGCCGAGGACGAAGCCGAGCTGATCGAAAATCTCGCGCGCATTTCCGCCGTGACGCCGAACAAGCAGACCTTCGGCGATCTCTGCCAGCATTATTTCAACCTGCGCAAGCAGGGCGCGACGCCGGAGTCGGCGCTCGCCGATCTGCGCGAGCGCTATGGCCTGCAGAATCGCGGGCAATAGGACGGGGCGGAAACGATGCGAGCCTGAAGGCTCGCAGTCCAGGGCGCATATTGGACCGCGAGCCTTCAGGCTCGCCTATCATCGCTCGCGTCAGCCGCGGTTGTAGACGTCCTGCAAGCGCACGATATCGTCCTCGCCGAGATAGGAGCCGGTCTGCACCTCGATGAGCTCGAGATCGATCTTGCCGGGATTGGTCAGGCGATGAATGCAGCCGATCGGCAGATAGACCGATTCATTCTCATGCACGAGCAGCGTCTC
>NZ_DATBQF010000005.1:0-153371 GCF_036560965.1 Methylosinus sp.
CGCGGCGCGGTAAGCGACGCGCTGAATGACATAGGAGCGCGGCAGGCCAAGCGCCGTCGCCGCTTCGCGCAACGAGCCCGGCACCAGCAGCAGCATGTCCTCGGTGGTGCGCAACACCACCGGAATCACCAATATGGCCAATGCCACCGAGCCGGAAATCGCCGAGAAATGCCCCATGCGCGCCACTAGCAATTCATACACGAACAGGCCGATGACTATCGACGGCGCGCTCAGCAGAATGTCATTGATGAAACGGATGACGACGGTCAGCCTCGAATAGCGTCCGTATTCCGCCATATAGGTGCCGGCCAGCATGCCAAGCGGCGCGCCGACCGCGACGCCGATGACGCTCATGATCAGCGAGCCCGCCATTGCGTTGAGCAACCCCCCGGCGGCGCCTGGGGGCGGCGTCATTTGCGTGAACACGTCCAGCGACAGGCCTTTGCCCCCCTCGTAGACCAGGGCGCCAAGGATCATCACCAGCCAGGACAGGCCGAAGACGGCGGCCGTCCAGCACAGCGCGGCGGCGAGAATGTTGTTGCGGCGACGCGAGCCATAGAGCGACATGATCAGGCTCCCGCCTTATGCTCGATGCGCATCAGCAGCAAGCGCGCGCAGGCGAGAACGACGAAGGTGATGACGAACAGGATCAGACCCAATTCGATCAGCGACGACGTGTAAATATCGCCGACCGCCTCGGTGAATTCATTGGCGATGGTGGCCGAGATCGTCGTGCCCGGCGCGATCAGCGAGCCGGAAATCTTGTGCGCGTTGCCGATGACGAAGGTCACCGCCATGGTCTCGCCAAGCGCGCGGCCAAGGCCCAGCATCACGCCGCCGATAACGCCAACGCGCGTGTAGGGAATCACGACATAGCGCACGACCTCCCAGGTCGTGCAGCCAATGCCCGACGCCGCCTCCTTGAGCACGGGCGGAACGGTCTCGAATACGTCGCGCGAGATGGAGGCGACGAAGGGCAGCACCATCACGCCAAGGATGAGCCCCGCCGTGAGCACGCCGATGCCATAAGGCGGGCCGGCGAACAGCGTCGACAGCACGGGCGTGTCGGCGAAGGTCGAAATCAGCGCCGGTTGAACATATTGCTGCAGGAACGGGGCGAGCACGAAGAGGCCCCAAATGCCGTAGATAATGGAAGGGATGCCGGCCAGCAGCTCGATCGCCATGCCGATCGGCCGGCGCAGCGGCGGCGGGCACAGCTCGGTCAGAAACACCGCGACCCCAAGCCCCACGGGAACGGCCACGAGCATGGCGATCAGCGATGTGGTCACCGTCCCGTAAATCGGCGCCATGGCGCCGAAATTATCGGTGACGGGATTCCAGGATTGCGAACCAAGAAAACCAAAGCCGAAGGCGCGGATCGCCGGCAAGGAGCCCTGAATCAGCGAAACAATCACGCCGCCTAAAAGCAGCAGCACGAGGACGGCGGCGGACAACGTCAATTTGTGAAAGAGCCTGTCGAACAGGCCGAGCTTTCCGAGCGTCTGGCGTCGATCAATCTCCGCGGACTTCGCTCCCGCGCCGATGAACGCAATATCTGACACGTGTGTTTCCTTGGCGAGGTTGTCGACGCCGGGGTCTTCGAAGGTTTGTTCGGTCAAGGCCATTTCCACGCAAAGCCCCGCCGCGCGACGCCATTCGCCCTGCGGGAAAGGGAAGCCTGGCGGTCGCCGCATCGCGGCCGCCAGGGAAACCGATCCATTTGATCCAAGCCGGACTCCAAAATCAATTGGCGAGCGGCTTGCCGTCCGAGCCCTTCAGATTGGCGGCCCAGCTCTTTTTGATCAACGCGACGAGAGACTCGGGCAGCGGGATGTAATCCAGCTCCTCGGCCGCCTTGCCGCCCTTGGCGAAGGCCCAGCCAAAGAATTTTAGCGCCTCGGCCGTCGAGGCGGCGTCCTGCGGCTGCTTGGGCGACAGGATGAAGGTCGCGGCGGTGATCGGCCAGGATTTCGCGCCCGGCTCGTCCGTCAGGATTTGGTAAAAGCCCGGCGACTTGGCCCAATCGGCGTTGGCGGCGGCGGCCTGGAAGCTCTCGGTTGTCGGCGGGACCACCTTGCCGTCCTTGTTGACCATCTTGACGAAGGTCATCTTGTTCTGCTTGGCGTAAGCATATTCGACATAGCCGATCGCGCCCTTGGTGTTGGCGACATTGTTGGCGACGCCTTCATTGCCCTTGGCGCCGATGCCCACCGGCCATTCGACCGAGGCGTTCTCGCCGACCTTGGACTTCCAATCCGCGCTCACCTTGGACAGGTAATTGGTGAAGTTGAAGGTGGTGCCCGATCCGTCCGAACGATGCACGACGGCGATCGCCGCCGACGGCAGCTTGGACTTCGGGTTCAGCTTCTTGATCGCGGCGTCGTCCCACTTCGTGATCTCGCCGAGGAAGATGGCGCCGAGCGTCTTGCCGTCGAGGATGAGATCGCCGGAGGCGACGCCGTCCAGATTGACGACCGGCACGATGCCGCCGATCACCTGCGGCCATTGGGTGAGGCCGGCGGCCTCCAGCTCTTCGGCCTTCAGCGGCTGGTCGGAAGCGCCGAAGGTGACCGTGCGGGCCTTGATCTGCTTGATGCCGCCGCCGGAGCCGATCGACTGATAATTGAGACCGGCGCCGGTCTCTTTCTTATAGCTGTCCGCCCATTTGGCGTAGATCGGATAGGGGAAGGTGGCGCCGGCGCCCGAGATATCGATCGCGAAGGCGGCGCCGGCCGTCGCCACGGCCAGGCTCGTCGCCAGTGCGACTCGATGAAGAACTTTGGAGATCATGTTCGGTCTCTTTCGAACTCGAGGTTCACTGTGTCGGCGCGCGTTCAGCGCCCCAGCGGTGCGCACCCTAGAGCCGCGCGACGAGGGTTTTACGACGGTTGGATGACTGTCGCATGACAAGTCATCTATCGGATTATACAGAGATAATTTGCGATGGCTCAGGGGCTTTCGGCTTTTTCTGGGTCGATCAGAGGCAGAAACACCCGGAATGTGGCGCCCTTCCCTGGCGCGGAATCTATGGCGAGCCGGCCGCGGTGGCGAGCCACGATATGCTTGACGATGGCCAGGCCGAGGCCGGTGCCGCCCTTGGCGCGGCTCTTGCCCGCGTCGACGCGATAGAAACGCTCGGTGAGGCGCGGCAGATGTTCCGGCGGAATGCCGGGGCCGTGGTCGCGCACCGAGAAGACGGCGGAGGCGCCGAGCGGGGAGAGCGAGATCTCGACCGGCCCGGCCCCGTATTTGATGGCGTTCTCGATGAGATTTTCGGCGACGCGGGCGAGCTCGTCGCGGTCGCCGGGGGCGACGACCTGCTCGGCGATGTCGAGCTTCAGCTCTATGCCGCCATCCTCCGCCATGGGCGCGAGCGTGTCGACGATATGGGCGACGAGAATGCCGAGATCGACCGGTGTGTCCGGACGCAGATGCAGATGCTGCTCTATGCGCGAGAGCGAGAGCAGATCGTCGACGAGCCGCGACATGCGTTGCGCCTGGTCGCGCATGATGGTGAGGAAGCGGTCGCGCGCCTTGGCGTCGTCATGGGCCGGGCCGAGCAGCGTCTCGACGAAGCCGAGCAGCGAGGCGAGCGGCGTGCGCAGCTCATGGCTGGCGTTGGCGACGAAGTCGACGCGCATGCGCTCGACGCGCCGCGATTCGGTCAGGTCGCGCAGGCTCACCACGGCGGCGTTCTCATAGCCCTCGAGGCGCAGCGGCGCGATATGCACCTCGAACCAGCATTCCACCGGCAGGCGCTCGAGCCAGATGACCTTTTCCGGCTGGGCGCCGCGCAGCACGCGGTCCAGCGCGTCGAGCACATCGGGCGAGCGCAGGCTGCGCGCCAGCGGGTCATTGGGGCGCAGGGACGGCAGCACCGAGCGCGCCGAGCGATTGGCGGCGACGATGCGCGCCTCCGAATCGATGACGAAGACCGCTTCTGGCAGCGCGTCGATGACCAGGCCGAGCAGAGCTTCGCCCTGATAGCGTCGTCGCAGATCCGGCATTGGTCCTCTCGTCACTGTGTCGCCTGGAGGAATGAGATGAAGCCGCCTTGTGTTCACGAGCGACGAGCGGCGACCCGACAGCCCGTCGCGCAGGCGCTCACTCGCGCGCCTCCAATATGCGCGCGATGGTCTCGCGCAGGCTGTTCCAGCGCCGCGAGCCTTCGTCCGCCCCGAGAAGCGCGAGCGCGAGGATGAAGGGCAGAAAATAATAGATGACGCGGAACAGCAGCAGCGAGGCGAGCAGGCTCTCCTGCGAATGGGAGGGCAGCGCGTTCAGCATCGTCGCCTCGAAAACGCCGATGCCGCCCGGCGCATGGCTGATGACGCCGAGTATGCAGGCGAAGACATAGACCGAGACGAAAGTGGCGAAGTCGAGATTCGGATCCTGCGGCAAGATCGCATAGAGCGCGGCCGCCGCGCAGCACAGATCGACGACGCCGAGCAGCGTCTGGCCGATGGTGGGCGCGAGGCCGGGCAGCTCGAAGAAATGCCCGCGCAGCCGCACACGGCGCGGGCGCAGCGACACCCAGACGATGTAATAGCCGACGCCGGCGCAGATCATGAGGCCGAGCGCGAAATTGACGAAGGCCGGGAGCTTGTCGATCGCGCCGATCTCGCCGGCCCGCGCCATGAGGCCGACGCCGACGACCGAGGTCATGCCGAGCCAGAAGGTCACGCCCGCGATGACGGTGACATTGGCGACCTGCACGGCGGTCACGCCGACGCGCGCATAGATCCAATAGCGCACCGCGGCCGCGGTGACGACGGGAAAGCCGAGATTGAAGGAGAAGGCGTAGCTCGCGAAGGAGGCGAGCGCGGCGATGCGATAGCGCACGCGCAGCCGCAATTGGCGCAGCGCCAGCGCGTCATAGCCGGTGAGCGCGACATAAGAGAGCGCGGTGAGCAGCAGAGCGGCGAAAATCTGCTCGGCGCTCATCGCGGCGATGGCGCCGCGCACGTCGGAGAATTTGACGCTCGAGATCGCGCTCGCCAGAGCGAAGCCCGCCAGCGCGAAGACGGCGAGGCTGGCGATTCCGCCGAGCGCCTTGCCGAGGCTCGGCGCGATCATGCGGCGGGCCGTCGAAAGGAAATCGAGGCCGGCGGCGCGCTGGTCCGGGTTCGGCCTTTCGTCGGCGTTGGCGGGCGTTGCGGCGCCCGTCTCGGTGAGATCGCTGTCTGGCCGTTTCAATTTCTCTTTTTCCTCGAGGCGTCTGCGAAAATGCGCGGAATATGCCTCTTCGATACGACGTCGGGCGGCGGAGTTCAAAGGCGACCGACGGGCCTCGCGGCGTCCATTCATAGGATTTTCGAGTTCCCTGTTGCGCACGCCCCGGGGGCGATCGGATGAGACGCCGGCGCAGGCCGCCGTCCCCCGTCGTTCATCCTGGCGTCGCGAGAAAACGTCGCCGCGAGAGCATGGTTCGGTTTCGCCCCCGAGCGTGACGATAAGATGACGCGCGGACTCGCAACAGCCATTAGAACAAGCCATGCACGAACCAGCGCGGCGGCGCGCTCTCGCGGCCGAAGAGTCCCTCGCGAAACAGCCAGAAGCGCTGGCCCTCGCGATCCTCCACGTAGAAATAGTCGCGGGTCGCGGCGTCCGCGGGCGCGCTCCACCATTGCGGCGCGATGCGCTCCGGCCCTTCATAGGCGGCGAGCTCGTGTAGGAGCCGCCGCCAGCGAAAGCGCAGCGGCGGCCCGTCGGGCGTGAGCGCCACCGCCTCGATCGGCTCCGGCTGCTCGAACAGCCGCAAAGGGCGCGAAGGCGCGCCGTTTTCACGCAGATGGCGGGACGGCGCGGCCGCTTCCATCGCCGCGGGCGCGGGGGCGGAGGCGGGCCGAAGCGCCACGGCGAGCTCTGGAAGATGCGACGCCTGCGGATAGACTCGCAGCACGCGGCGGGGGCCGAGCCGCGCGCCGAGCCGATCGACGAGATCGTCGAGGCCGCCGCCGCTTTCGCTCTTTCGCTCGGCGAGACCGAGATGCCGCTCCTCGAAATGCTGCTGCGGCGTATCGCAGCGCTCGACGCGCGCGGCGCCGAGCCGCAGCACATCATAGCCATAGCCGGTGTCCAGCCCCTCCTCGGCGAGAACGGCGAGGCGCTCGCGCAGCAGCAGGGCGATCGTCTCGGGGTCGCGCAGCGGCCGGCTGGTCCCCGTCTCGATATGGGCGACGGCGCCGTCGACGCGGTAGAAGACCGCCTCCAGCGCCCGCGCGCCGACGCCATGGCGCTCGAGCAGCAGGCACAGCTCGCGGGCGAGGCCGTCCAGCGTGCGCTCTATGTCCTCTTGCCGCGTGAGCCCCTCGGGAAAGCGGCGCTCGGCCAT
The DNA here is from genome assembly GCF_036560965.1 of Methylosinus sp. NCBI lineage: Bacteria > Pseudomonadati > Pseudomonadota > Alphaproteobacteria > Hyphomicrobiales > Methylocystaceae > Methylosinus > Methylosinus sp. The sequence continues at coordinate 6,335 of NZ_DATBQF010000005.1, forward strand.
GAAATCCGGGGCCTCGAAGCGCGGCGAGATCGGCTCGCGACTGCGGCCGGCGATGGCGTCGAGCCGCGCCATGGCCTTTGTCCCGAGCCTTGCTGCGAGCGGCGCGCGCGGCCGCGCGAGCAGATCGCCGACGCTGCGCAGCCCGGCGCGATCGAGCCTGTGGCGCGCCGCCGGGTCGAGCTCGAGCGCGGCGACGGGCAGGCGGGCGGCGATCGCCTCCAGCTCCGTCTGCGTCGTCCCCTCCGCCACATGGCGCAGCCGCGAGAAGCGGGCCAGCGCCCGCGCCAGCGCCGGGCCGGGCGCGATCGCCCCCCTCGCGGCGAAACCCTGGGCGGCGAGGCGGCGCTCGACCTCCGTCAGCAGCGCGGCCTCGCCGCCGAAGAGATGCGCCGCGCCGGTCACATCCATGAGGAGTCCATCCGGTGGATCGGTCGCGGCGAGCGGGGTGAAGCGCCGGCACCAATCGGCGATCCGCCCCAGCAGCTCGGCGTCGGCCGGCGGGTCGGCCTCGGCCAGCCGCAGGGCGGGGCGCATGGCGCGCGCGTCGGCGACCGCCATGCCGGGGACGAGCCCGTCCGCCGCGGCGCGCGCGTCGACGGCGGTCAGCCGCTCGGCGCCGCCGAGCTTGGCCCAGACGGCGAGCGGCGCCTCCGTCTCGGAGGACGCGTTTTTCGGCTGCGGCCGGCGCGAGAGCCGGTCGGTCGGAAGGCGCGGCAGGAACAAGGCGAGGCAACGCATGGAGCTCAAGCCTCCTCATGGTCGAAGACGATGTCGCGCCAGGCCTGCGGGTCGAAGGCGCCGACGAGCCCGCGCGCCTTGACGACGCGCAGCCGAAAGGCGGGCGGGCCGGGCAGAGGCCGGGGCGCGCCCTCGGCCCGCGGCGGCGGCGCGCCGGCGGCGATCTCGAAGCGCGTCTCGGCGGCGCTGGCGAGCCTTTGCGCGGCGCCCGCGGCGCGGGGCAGCAGCAGCAGGCCGAGGCTTCCGCTGCGGCGGGCGGCGAGCGCCAGTCGTCGCGAGGCGGTGAGGTCATAGGCGCTCGCCTCGGCCCAGCTCTCGGCGACGACGACGGCGGCGCCGCTTCTCAGCGCCTCCTCCATGGCCCACAGCGTCTCGCGCGGGCGGCGCGTGCGCGCCAGCACCAGCCGCTCCGGCGGGAGGCCCGCCGCCTGCAGGCCGCGCCCATAGGGCAGGCCGAGCTCGCGCGCCGCCATATCCTCGGCGATCCAGACGATTCCGCCCTGCGGCTTCAGGCGCAGACGACGCAGCGCGAGGGAGAAGGCGAAGCCGGCCGCCGCCGCGGCGTCGGTCGGCCGGGCCGGCAGCGCCTCGCCGAGGCCGCTGCGGCGCGGATCGAAGAGGCGCGAGAGGCCGTCGTCCCGCAGTCTCGACATCGGGACGGCCGCAGGCGCAGGCGCGTCGCCGCCCGCCTCCAGCGCGGCGATCCGTCGACGCAAAAAGACGATGCGTTCCGATGAGCCGCTGCGCGACATCGGGTCCCCGATCTTCAGTATGTTGCCAATTTGTTCTCATGCTGACTCCGCCGCGGCGGAGAGTCAAGCGGGGTGGTTTTGCGGTTTCTCCCGGTGGCGGGGCCGCTTCCATTATGAAGAAAAATGACCTATTTTCTTGGAAAATGACCATATTGGAGCCGCCACATGCCCAGCTACTCCATCGCCAAGGCCAAAGAGCAGCTCTCGCGCCTGATCGACGAAACCCTGCGCGGCGAGACCGTCACGATCACGCGCCATGGCAAGCCTGTCGTCGAATTGCGTCCGAGCGCGGGCGCGCCCGATAAAATGACGGTCGAAGAAATGGGGCGACTGCGCGCGCGTCGCGCCGCCCGTCCCCCACTCGGCGAAGACGCGGTCGAGATCATTCGCGAGATGCGGGACAGCGATCGGTGAGTTTCTATCTCGACGCCAATCTGCTCGTCGCGCTCTTCGTCTCCGATGTCCATTCGGCTGCGACGGACGCTTGGATCGATTCGAATCCGGGCGAATTATTCATCGGCGATTTCGCGAGGATCGAATTCGCGGCCGTATTGTCGCGACGGTTTCGTGTCGAGCCGGCGAGCGAGACGATCATGCGTGAAGCGCTCGACGATTTCGACGAATGGGCGCGGCGCATGACAACCCCGATCGACACTCTTCCGCGCGATATGGCGCTGGCGGATCGTCTCATGCGCGACTTCGCGCTGAAGCTTTCGGCACCGGACGCATTGCATCTCGCTCTGTGCGAAAATCGTGACTATACGCTCGTCACTTTCGACCTTCGCCTCGCCGAGGCGGCTCGTCGCGGCGGCGCGAAGACGATTGCTCCGTCATGACGAGCCGCAGTTCCCCGTCGAACGGCGATGGCGTCGCTCGACGGGCTGGAACGGGGCCGGCCGAGGCGCGCGGCCGTCGCCCTCGTGCGGAAAACGCGGCGGCGCTCTACCGCGCCGGGCCGCTGAAAGCAAACGCGCTTCCGCCTCTCCCCGGGGAAAACCCCGCCGGGGAGGGCTGCTCATATCGCCGACTATCTCGTCGCGTCAGGGCGTCACGCAGGGACGCAAGTGTCGGGAACCGGACAAACTTCGGCGCAATGCGGAGTCTCGCCGTCGCATTCCGTGCACTTCTTGGGGTCGATGATATAGGTGTCGCCCTTCATGCGAATGGCGGCGGTGGGACAGTCGAACTCGCAAGCTCCGCAAACCGTGCATTGCGACGCGATGATCTTCAAGGCCATGCAATTCTCCCCGCTTGTTCTATGGCGCGGCGCCCACGAAACGGCGCCGCGCGTCTCGACGCGACAAATGGGGGTAAGCAAGAATCGTTTCAATTTGCCGCGGCGGCCCGCCGGACGCTTCCGGTCGCGGCGGATCGTCGCGCGGGACGCGGCCGCGGACCTTTCGAAACCCCACATTGCTCGTAGACTAATAATCCGGTTTAATCCGGTCATGAGCGCGTCCGCCGAGAGCATGTTTCCGAGATCCTGTCTCCGATGAGCATGTCCGCTCTATCGGCGCGCCCTCATGAACGTGCCTCGGCGCGATAAAAGAGAAAAGAGCGAGGACGGAAATGCCCGTTGACAGCAAGCATCCCGAAACCCTGGCCCTCCACGCCGGCTGGCGTTCCGATCCGACGACCGGCGCCGTCGCGCCGCCCATCTATCAGACGACCTCGTACCAGTTCCGCGATTCGCAGCACGCGGCCGATCTCTTCGCGCTGAAGGAGCTCGGCAATATCTACACGCGCATCGGCAATCCGACGACCTCCGTGCTCGAGGAGCGTCTGGCCGCGCTCGAGGGCGGCGTCGCGGCGCTGGCTCTCGCCTCGGGACAGGCGGCCTCGGCCTTCGCGCTGCAAAATCTGGCGCGCGCCGGCGACAATGTCGTCGCCTCCACCGATCTCTATGGCGGCACCTGGAATCTCTTCGCCAACACGCTGAAGGACCAGGGCCTCGAGGTGCGCTTCGTCGATCCGAGCGATCCGGAGAATTTTCGACGCGCCACCGATGATCGCACACGCGCCTATTATGCGGAGACGCTGCCGAACCCCAAGCTGACCGTTTTCCCGATCGCGGAAGTGGCGGCGATCGGCCGCGAATATGGCGTCCCGCTCATCGCCGACAACACGGCCGCGCCGCTGCTGGTGAAGCCGCTCGCGCATGGCGCCGCGATCGTCGTCTATTCGACGACCAAATATATCGGCGGCCATGGCACGTCGATCGGCGGCGCGATCATCGACGGCGGCAATTTCGATTGGGAGAAATTTCCCGAGCGCCAGCCCGCGCTCAACACGCCGGATGCGAGCTATCACGGCGCGGTCTGGGTGGAGGCGGTCAGGCCGCTCGGCCCCGTCGCCTATATCATCAAGGCGCGCACGACATTGCTGCGTGATCTCGGCGCCGCGCCTTCGCCGTTCAATTCTTTCCTCACGCTGCAGGGCATAGAGACTCTGCCGCTGCGCATCGAGCGGCATGTCTCTAATGCGCAGGCGGTGGCGGATTTTCTCAGCGAGCGCTTCGAGGTCACGAAAGTGATTCACCCGTCGCGCCAGAACGGCGCCGAGCGTGAGCGCGCCGACAAATATCTGAAGGGCAAATATGGCGCGCTGGTCGGCTTCGAGCTCGCCGGCGGCCTGGAGGCGGGGCGGCGCTTCATCGACGCTTTGAAGCTGTTCTATCATGTCGCCAATATCGGCGATGCGCGCAGCCTCGCCATTCATCCGGCGACGACGACGCATTCGCAGCTCTCGCCCGAAGCGCAGATCGCGACCGGCGTGACGCCCGGCTATGTGCGCCTCGCCATCGGCATAGAGCATATCGACGATATTCTCGCCGATCTCGATCAGGCGTTGAATGCGGCTCGCTGAGAGTAGCGTTGCGCCCCCTCCCTCACTATCGCGGGAGAGGGAAGCCGGCAGGCGTTGCGCGAAACGTCGATGAAGCGCCGAATCGCCCCCCTCTCCCGCGTAGCGGGGGAGGGTCGGGGAGCGGGCCGCGCGCTCAGCTCGCCTGCGAGAATCGCTCCGCCTGCTCCAGATCGACGGAGACGAGCTGCGAGATGCCGCGCTCGGCCTGCGTCACGCCGAACAGCCGATCCATGCGCGCCATCGTGATGGGGTTGTGGGTGATGGCGACGAAGCGCGTGTCGGTCTTCTTGCGCATATCGTCCAAGAGATCGCAGAAGCGCTCGACATTGTAATCGTCGAGCGGCGCGTCCACCTCGTCGAGCACGCAGATCGGCGACGGATTGGTGAGGAACACCGCGAAGATCAGCGACATTGCGGTGAGCGCCTGCTCGCCGCCGGAGAGCAGCGTCATCGTCTGCGGCTTCTTGCCCGGCGGACGCGCGAGAATGTCGAGGCCGGCCTCAAGCGGATCGTCGCTCTCGATGAGCTGCAATTCCGCCGTGCCGCCGCCGAACAGCAGGCTGAACAGCTCCTTGAAATGCGCGTTCACCTGCTCGAAGGCGACGAGCAGGCGCTCGCGGCCTTCCTTGTTGAGGCTCGCTATGGCGCCGCGCAATTTCTTGATCGCCTCGGCGAGATCCTCGCGCTCGGCGATCATCTTGTCGCGCTGCGTCTCGATCTCGGCGAGCTCGTCCTCGGCGCGCAGATTGACGGCGCCCAGCCGCTCGCGATCGGCCTTCAGACTTTCGAGCTTGCGCTCGACATCGGGAATGGCGGGCAACTGCGTCTCCTCGCCGGTGATTCCGGCGAGCTCGGCGAGCGAGCGCGGCTCGCTCTCCAATTCCATGGCGATCGCGTGCTCCACATCCGCCGAGCGGCGGCGCGCGGCTTCGAGCTGCGCCTCGCTGCGGGCCTTTTCCTCGCGTGCGGCGCTCATCGCCTCGAGCGCCATGCGGGCGGCGCGGTCGGCCTCGGCCTGCGTGGTCTCGCCGGTCGCGCGCGCGTCGGAGGCGGCGCGGCGGGCGGCGTCCGCCTCCTCGATCGCGGAGAGAAGATTGCGGCGCTGAAGCAGGAAGGTCTCCGGCGAATCGGCGATGCGCTCCTGCTCCTCGCGCGAATCCTCGAGCCGCCGCTCCAATTCGGAGATACGGTCCTGGGCGCGGTCGCGGCGCTCCATCCAGGAGGCGTTCTCGCGCTGGATCGCCGATTTGCGGGCGGCGCGCGTCTCCGCCTGATGGCGCAGAGCGGTGAGCATGGCGCGCGCCTCGCCGGCCTGGGCGCGCTCGGCGGCGGCGCGGGAGCGCACATGCTCCACCGCGCCGGCCAGCGAGGCGGGCTCGTCCAGCGCGTCCAGCGCCTGGGCGGCGCTCTCGCGCTTCATCGCGGCCTCGTCGCGATTGGCGAGGATTTGCGCCTTGGCCTCCTGCAGCGCGGAGAGACGCTGCGCGATCTGGCCGAGGCGGCGCTCGGCGACGACATGGCGCTCGCGCGCTTCCTCGAGCGCCGCGCGGGAGCGGCGCTGCGCCTCGCGGGCGGCGCTCTCGGCCAGAGCGGCGGCGCGCGCCTGCTCCTGGGCCGTCTGCGCCTCGTCGGCGAGCGCGTCGGCGGCCTCGCGGGCGGCGGCGGCCTCGAGGCGCAGATCGGCGAGGCGGTTTTTCTCAGCCAAGCGGCGGGCGGCCGGCGTCGGCGCCTCGGCGGCCTGGGTGAATCCGTCCCAGCGCCAGAGGTCGCCCTCCTTGGAGACGAGGCGCTGGCCGGGCTTCAGCATCGTGCGCAATGCTGCGCCCTCGCTGCGCAGCACGACGCCGATCTGCGCGAGGCGCCGGGCCAGCGCCGGCGGGGCCTGCACCCTTTCCGAAAGCGAGCGCACGCCCGGCGGCAGGGTCGGATCGTCGGCGCCGGAGGTCAGCGCCCAATGGGCCGGGGCGGAGGGCTCGATGGAGGCGTCGAGATCGTCGCCCAGCGCGGCGCCGAGCGCGGTCTCATAGCCCTTCTCGACGCTGACGCTCTCGACGATCGGCGCCCAGAGATCGCCGCCGCCCGATTCGAGCAGCTTTTCCAGCGTGCGCGCCTCGGTCTCGAGCCGTCCGGCGCGCTTCTCGGCCTCGGCCAGCGGCTGGCGCGACAGGCTTTCCGCCTCGCGCGCCTCGATCGCCGCCGCTTCGGCCATCAGCGCGGTCTCGTCGGCCTCGTGCGCGGCTTCGCTGGCCATTTCCAGCGATTCGGCGAGGCGCTCGACCTCCTCCACCGCGCCGCCCTGGCCGGCGATCAGCGCGAATTCCGTCTCGACGCGGGTCAGCTCGGCCTCGAAGCGGGAGACGCGCTGCGTCTCCTCGCGCAGCGCCGCCTCCAGCGCGCCGCGCTGGGCGTTGACGCCGGCCAGCGATTGCTGCGCCTCGGAGAGCTCGGCCTCGGTGCGGGCCAGCGCCTCCTCGATTTCCGCCAGACGCTCGCGCGCCGCCTCCTCGCGCTCGGCGCCGATGGCGTCCTGCTCGGCCAGCTCGCCGCGCTCGTCCTCGAGCCGCTGCGTCACCTCGGCGGCGTCGTCGATCAGCGCGCGCTCGCGCTCGACGTCGCGGCTGAACTGCTCGGCGTGGCGGGTCAGCTCGGCGATGCGCTCCTTGGCGCGCTTCTCCTCGCCGTCCAGCGCGTCGCGGGCGACGATCAGCCGATGCAGAGCGGCGCCGGCCTCGGCCTCCTTCTCGCGCAGCTTCGGCAGCTCGAAGGCGGCGATCGCCTGTAGACGCGCCGCCTCGGCCTGCTGCAGCGTGCGCTGCTCGACGAGCTTCACATCCTCTTCCAGCTTGCGCTCGGCGGTCTTCGACTGCTCGCTCGCCTGGCGATGGGCGATGAAGGCGGCGAGCGCCTCGTTCTTGCGGATATCGGCCGCGACGGCGCGATAGCGCTGCGCCTGCCGCGCCTGGCGACGCAGGCTCTCGGTCTGGCCGTCGACCTGTTTCAACACATCCTCGAGGCGGGTGAGATTTTCGGCGGCCCCGGTCAGCCGCAGCTCCGCCTCGTGGCGGCGGGAATGCAGGCCGGCGACGCCGGCGGCGTCCTCCAGAATGCGGCGTCGGGCCTGCGGCTTGGCCGAGATGATCTCGCCGATCTGCCCCTGGCGCACCAGCGCCGGCGAGCGCGCGCCGGTGGCGGCGTCGGCGAACAGCAGCTGCACATCCTTGGCGCGAACCTCGCGGCCGTTGATCCTGTAGGTTGAGCCGGCCTCGCGCTCGATGCGGCGGGTGATTTCCAGCGTCTCGGCGTCGTTGAAGGCCGCCGGGGCGGTGCGGGAGCTGTTGTCGAGGACGAGGCCGACCTCGGCGACATTGCGGGCCGGGCGCGAGCCGCCGCCGGAGAAGATGACGTCGTCCATCCCCGAGCCGCGCATGTTCTTATAGGAGCTTTCGCCCATGACCCAGCGCAGGGCCTCGACGAGATTGGATTTGCCGCAGCCATTCGGCCCGACGACCCCGGTCAGGCCCGGCTCGATCAGGAAATCTGTGGCCTCGCAGAAGCTCTTGAAGCCGAGGAGTCGGAGCCGCTGGAATATCATGCGCGCCAGAGCGCCACAAAATAGCGGGGAAGGCAAGAACAGCGCCGCGATATGTTGTGGAGGCGGCCCCGCTCGCCCGGGGCGAGGGGGTCAGGACGCCGCGGTGATGAACTGCGCGCTGGCGAGCTTGGCGAAAAGGCCGCCCTTGGCCACCAATTCGTCGAAGGTCCCGCTCTCGACGATCGCGCCTTGATCCAGCACCAATATGCGATCCGCATGGCGCACCGTCGCCAGACGATGCGCGATGACGAAGGTCGTACGGCCCTTGGTCGCCGCCTCCAGCGCCTCTTGCAATTGACGCTCGGTCGTCGCGTCCAGCGCGCTGGTCGCCTCGTCGAAGATCATGATCGGCGGGTCCTTCAGCAGCGCGCGAGCGATGGAGAGACGCTGCCGCTCGCCGCCCGACAGCGTGCGGCCGCGCTCGCCGACCAGCGTCGAAAGCCCCTCGCTCTGGCGCGCCACCAGATCGCGCGCCTGCGCCAGCTCCACCGCGCGGGCGATCTCCTCCTCGCTGGCGTCCGGCTTGCCGACGCGCAAATTCTCCTCGATCGAGCGCGCGAACAGCATGGGCTCCTGAAACACCACGCCGATGTTGCGGCGGAGCGAGGTCAGCGTCATGTCGCGAATGTCGACGCCGTCGATGGTCACGCGCCCCTGCGCCGGATCGAAAACGCGATGCAGCAGGCCGAGCGTCGTCGATTTGCCGGAGCCCGTCGCGCCGACGAGCGCGATGGTCTCGCCCCGCCGCGCCGAAAACGAGACGTCGCGCAGCGCCGGACGATTGCCGCCATAGGAGAAGGTCACATGCTCGAAGGCGACCGCGCCCGCGAGCCGGCCGAGATCGCGCGCATCCTCGCGATCGGCGACGGTCGGGCGCGTGTCGAGAATGGCGAAGAATTCGGCGATCTTGGGCGCGAGCAGAAACAGCACATTGAGGAAGCCGACCATTTGCTCGAGCCGTCCGATGAGCATGGTGGCGAAGCTCATGAAGGCGACGATCTGGCCGATGGAGGCGAGGCCCTGCAAATGCAGCCAGGCGCCGAGCAGGAAGATGACCAGCAGAGTGAGCGTCGCCGAGGCGCGGCTCGCCACCGCCGCCAGCGCCCACCAGGAGAGCACCGGAATTTGCGCGGCGAGCAATTCGTCGATGATGCGGCGCAGCGCATTGGTCTCGCTCTGCACGCGGGTGAAGCTCTGCACCACGGCGACATTGCCGAGCGCGTCGGAAGCATGCTCGGCGAGCGAGGAATGGTGACGCTCCACCTTGCTCTGCAATTGCTCGGTGCGGCGCAGGACGAAAGAGGTGAGCGCGCCGAAGATCACGAGGAGGACGATGAGCGGCAGAGCGAGGCGCCAATTGACGAAGAGCGTCGCCGGCAGCAGCACGAAGAGCGCGACGAAAGAGGCGCAATTCTCGCGAAAGAAGGACAGCCACAGGCCCGCCATGCCGGAGGCGCCCTCGAGCATCACCTTCAGCAATCGGCCGGAATGCGCGCCGGCGTGAAAGCTCGACGGCAGATCGAGCACATGCTCGAAATAGGCGGCCATCACCGCGAGGCGGCTCCGATGCGCCAGCCGGTCTGCGTGCAGCGCGACCAGCACGGAGGCGCCGATGGAGAAAAGGCCGAAGCCGGCCCAGGCCGAAAGCAGCGGCACGAGATCGCTCCAGGCGAGCTTTTGCGCGGCCGCCTGCGCCTTGGTGAGCACGTCTATGACGCGGCCGAACAGCATGGGCTCGGCGAATTGCGCGATGGCCACGGCGAGATTGGCGGCGACGAGGATCGTCGCGAGGCGCTTTTCCGGCTTCAGCTGCGCCAGAACGCGGAGATAGACGGCGAGGACGGACATGGGGCTTCTAGATGGGAGAGGAGACAGCGCCGTCTATAGCGGGCGGGGCGGGGAGCGCAAGGAGAGGCGCAGCAAGGAGCAGGGCGGGCAAGGAGAGGCGGAGGCTTTGCGGCTTATTCGGCGGCCACGCTTGTATTGTGCGCCAGGACGCACCAAATAGGCACTAATCGAGTTTCGGCCGGACGGCTCCTGCTTCGCGCCCCAGTGGCGCTCCCGGGAAAATGACTTCCTCTCCAGAACATCGATCATGTGGGGCGTCGCATCGCGCGAGCGCCCGGACACTCGTTCTTCGAAAGGACCAGTCATGCAGAACGGCACCGTAAAATGGTTCAATGCTCAAAAGGGTTTCGGCTTCATTCAGCCGGAGGCCGGCGGAGCCGATGTCTTCGTTCATATCAGCGCTGTCGAGCGCGCCGGCCTGCCGGGTCTGGCCGAAGGTCAGAAGCTCTCCTATCAGATCGTCGTCGACTCGCGCAGCGGCAAATCTTCGGCCGATCAGCTGAAGGTCGCCGCCTGATCCTTCTGGCGATCGGGCCCCGCTCGTCGACCGCGGATGTACCGGCGGCGAGCGCGGGGCCCGGCCCCGATGGAGACGCGTCGTTCTTTCGGGATCGGCGCGTCGCGCTCCATTCGAGAAAAAGCTTACTCCGCCGAAAAAAGGCCTACTCCGAAAGGGCCGATAATGAGCGCGCATTCGAATGAGCTCTCCCGCCATCAGCGGCTTCGCAAAGAGGCGCCGACACATAAGTTTCGTCTCGGCGCGCAAATCTATCACCGGATCGGCGCGCGATCGGAAAAGGAGACATTCCGGATCACGCGCCTGCTGCCCGACAGCGGGGCCGGGTTTCAATATGTCATCAAAGGAGACCGGGACGGTCTCGAACGTGTCGTGACGGAAGCGGGAATGGAATTCGCCTGGTAATTTCTCGCTCCGCATAAGGTTGCGCGTCGCTCGCGTCGTCTCGTCCACATGCGCCGCAGCGCGGCGCCGTGGCGATGTTCGCGCCGCACGTGTGGACGACAGGGAGACGAGCGATGAGCGAGTTCGATTACGGGATGGAAGCGGGCCTGTTCTCGTCCAAGATTTTCGCCAAGCGGCCGAGATCCTACCAGAACTCCATCGAATTCCGGCGCTTCGCCCAGGCCGCGGAGGCCATTCGCTACGCCGTGGAGGACATGCCTCCCGCCCTGCTCGGAAGCTGCTCGCTCGAGGTGGCGGAGACGACCTACACCGGCGCAGCCATTCGCGGACTTTACGAGAGCGCGGAATTTCCGCTGCCGCGGAAAGGCAAATCGGCGAAAAAATAGCGACGATCGAGCGGCGCGCCCTGCTGGAGCGCCGCCGCGCGACGCGATACATTCCGGGCCATGACCGCACTGCGATATTTTCTATCATGACCGCTCCGTCGCCGCGCGACGCCTGCGCCGTCTCTCTGCTCCCGCTGGCGGACTCGCCGCCGGTGGAATGGATCGTGGCCTCGGGCCTCGTTCCCTATGAGGCGGCGGTCGCCGAAATGGAGGCTCTGGTCGAGCGCATCGCCGACGGCTCGGCGGCGGAGCGCGTCTGGCTGCTCGAGCATCCGCCCATCTACACCGCCGGAACCTCGGCCAAGCAGGCCGATCTCCTGGATGCGCGCTTTCCCGTGCATCGCACCGGGCGCGGCGGCCAATTCACCTATCACGGCCCCGGCCAGCGCGTCGCCTATGTGATGCTAGACCTCACGCGCCGCAAGCGTGATCTACGCGCCTATGTGTCGGCGCTCGAGGCCTGGCTCATCGCGACGCTCGCCGCGCTCGGCGTCGCCGGCGAGCGGCGCGAGGATCGCGTCGGCGTATGGACGCGGCGTCCGGACAAGCCCGCGGGACTGCTCGGCGAGCCGGCCGAGGACAAGATCGCGGCGATCGGCGTGCGCGTGCGGCGCTGGACGACTTTCCATGGGCTGGCGCTCAATGTCGCGCCGGACCTCACGCATTTTTCCGGCATAGCGCCCTGCGGCGTGCGCCAGTCGCATCTCGGCGTCACCAGCCTCGCCGATCTCGGCGCGGGCTCGGATCTGGCGGCCGTCGACGCCGCGCTGCGCCGCGCCTTCGAGCCGATTTTCGGCGCGACGATCACGCTCTGAGCCGGGGCCTCAGCTCCCGGCGAGATGCGCGAAATCCCGCACCACGCGCTCATAGACCTCGCGCTTGAACGGCACGATCAACTCCGGCAGCAGCGCCGCCTTCTCCCAGCGCCAGGAGTCGAACTCCGGCTCGTGGCGGCCGCCGTCCGGGCGCTCTATGTCGATCTCCGCCTCATCGCCATCGAAGCGAAACGCGAACCATTTCTGCGTCTGGCCGCGATATTTGCCTTTCCAGCGTTTCGTCGCCGTGGGCGGCAGATCATAGCTGTACCATTCCTGCGCCTCCGCGAGCACGGTGACGCTCGTCACATTCGTCTCCTCGCGCAACTCGCGCAGCGCCGCGGATAGCGGCTCCTCGCCGTCGTCTATGCCGCCCTGCGGCATCTGCCATTCATGATCGATCACTTGCTGGTCGATCACTTGCTGGTCGGCGCGTTTGGAAAAGCGCCGGCCGAGGAAGACGAGCCCCTGCCGGTTGAGCAGCATGACGCCGGCGCAGGGTCTGTAGATCGCTTCGCTCATTTCCATTTTCCGGCTCGCGCCTCTTTGTCCTCGACCCGCGACGCGAGCGCGCTCAGCGGGACGAGCGCTATTCCCTTGCGCTCCAGCTCGCGCGCGAAACGCGCGAGGCGCGTCATCGCGGCCGGCAGCGCGCCGGCGACGATGATCGCCTGGCCGTTGCGGCGGGCGAGCGCCTCGATCTGCGTCAAGGCCTTCTCCACCGCCTCGCCGGAAGCGCCCGCCTCGATCGCCGCATCGGCGCGCGCCGCCGTCAGAGCGACGCGCGGCGCCAGCGCCGAGACCAGCGAGCGCGGCGAGGTGCCGTCGTCGAGATAGAGCAGGCCGCGCCCGGCTATGTCGGTGAGCGTGGGCATGAGCGCCGTCTCGTCGGCGGTGAATTGCGCGCCGAGGAAATTCACAATGCCGATATAACCGGAAAAGCGGCTCATCAGCCAGTGGAGATCGTCGAGCCCGGCGCCGCGCGTCGTCAGCAGCGTGTGCGGCCCGGGATTTTCGCGCGGATAATCGTAAGGCTCCATCGGCGCTTGCAGCAAAATCTCATGGCCGCGCTCGCGCGCTCTGGTCGCGACGCCTTCCGTGTCGGCGCCGTAAGGCGCGAGCGCCAGCGTCACCGCGCCCGGCAATTCGTCGATCGCGCTCGCCGAAAGCCGCGCATCGAGCCCGACGCCGCCGACGACGAGCGCGATGCGCGGCGCGCCGGCGGGCAATCGCGCGCTGATCGTCGCGGGGCGCGCATAGACTTCCATCGGCTTCGCGCCATCGGCGCCGATTTTCGGCAGCAGGCCGTGGCGGTCCTTCTCGACGAGCCGCTTGTCGGGCGCGGGCGCCAGCGCCGTATGCTGCTCGTCGAGCCTGATGATGAGCGCGCCCGGCGCCGCGTCGCCGCCGACGCGCGTGACCTTCACGCCCGAGCGGCGCTCTATGTCGGCGATCTCATCGGCGCGCTTGTCTTGCTCGGCGACCGAGGCATGGTCCGCCGGGGCGCTCGCCGGCGCCGTCGGCTCGACGATCTCTATGCGCGCGATGGCGACGGGCTGTCCCGCGTGAGGATCGCGCGCCGCGAGCGCGGCGAGAGCGCCGCCGCCGAGCAGCGCGGCGATCACGATCGTCGATGTCCGTCCGCGTCGGCGCGGCGCCCGGCGCGGCTCCAGCGGCTCGTTCAAGCCCAGCGGCTCGTTCAATTCGTCGGTCATGGCCCGCGAGCGGCTCCCTTTTGCGAACGCGCGAATCGCGGCGCGTCTCGATCATTGTCAAATGTCGCCGCCGCGCCGTCGAGCGGCGCGACGCCTCACGAGACCGCCTGCGCCAGCGCGGCCTGCTGTTCCGTGGTCATGCCGGAGATCTGCTGCGTGGTGAAGGCGGCGATCTGATTGCCGTTGAGCGCCAGCAGCTCCGTCGTCGTCAAGGCCGCGATGGCGGTGGCGGTCAGCGCGCCCACCTGCGTCGTCGTGAGGCCGGTGAGCTGGCGCGCGTTGAAGGCGGAGATGACGGAGCCGTCGAGATTGGCGAGCTGCTGCGTCGTGAGCGCGGCGATCTGCGTCGAGGTCAGCGCGTTGAATTGCGTCGAGGAGAGCGCGCCGAGCTCGGTGGTGGTGAGATTGACGACCTGCGTCGTCGCCAGCGTGGATATCTGCGAGGTGGTGAGCGCGCCGACCTGCGTCGTCGTCAGCGCGCGCAATTGCGGGCGCAGCAGGCCGCCGAGCTGCGCATCGGTCAGCGCCGCGACTTCCGTCGTGGTCACAGCCTGCATCTGCGATGTCGTCAGCGCGGCGAATTGCGTGGCTTGCAGCCCCGAGAATTGCGTCGTCGTCAGGCTGGCGATCTGCGCGGCAGAGAGTCCGGAAATTCCATCGGAGGAGACGGCTCCGATCTGCGTCTCGCTCAATGCGGAGAGCTGCGTCGCGGTGAGCGAGGCGGCTTGCGTCGCGGTCAGCCCGCCGAGCTCCGTCGCCGAGAGCAGTCCGATCAGCGTCGAGGTGAGGCTTCCGAATTGCGTCGAGGTGAGCGCCGCAATGGCCGAAGCCGAGAGGCTCGCGAATTGCGTCGAGGTGAGCGAGGCGATCTCCGTCGTGCTGAGGCCCGCGACCGCGGTGGGCGACAGAGCGGCGATCTGATCCGCCGAGAGCGCCGCCGATTGCGTGTCCGACAGAGCGGCGATCTGCGTCTCGCTCAGACCCGCGACGCCGGTGGTGGAGAGATAGGAGATCTGCGCCGGGGTCAAGACCGTGAGCCGATCCGTGCCGAGCGAGGCGACCTGCGTCGAGGTCAATCCGCCGACTTCCATCGCTGTGAGCGTCTTCAGCTGCGTGGTGGTGAGAGCGGAAAATTGCGTGGCGGAGAGCGCGCCGATCTCGGTCGAGGTGAAGCTCATCAATTGCGTCGTGCTGAGCGCGGCGAGCTCTGTCGTGGTCAGTCCGCCGACGCCGGTCGTCGACAAGGAGGCGATCTGCGCGGCCGTCAGCGCGGAAAATTGCGTCGTGGCGAGTCCGCCGACCTGAGTCGGCGTCAGGCCGCCGACGCCCGTCGTCGAGAGCGCGCCGATCTGCGTCGCATTCAGCAGGCCGAGCTGCGTCGCGGTGAGCGCCGCCACCTGCGTCGCGGCGAGGCCGCCGATCTGCGTGCTGGTGAGCAGGCCGATCTGCGCCGAGGTGAGCGCCTGCACCTGCGTCGTCGTCAGCGCCGCCATTCCGGTGGAGGAGAAGCTGCGGAACTGCGTCGTGGTCAGCGCGCCGATCTCGTCGCTGCTCAGCCCCGCGATCGCGGTGGTGGAGAGGGCCGCGATCTGCGTGGCGGCGACGCTGGCGAGCTGCGTCGTCGTCAGCTGCCCGATCTGCGCGGCGGTGAGGCCGCCGATCGCCGTGCTGGTCAGATATTTGATCGCCGTCGTCGAGAGCGCGCCGAGCCGCGTCGAATCGAGCTGCGAGACCTCGGTGGAGGTCAGGCCGCGCGCCTGCGTCGCTGTGAGCGCGCCGACTTGCGTCGTCGACAGCGATGCGAGCTGCGAGCTGGTCAGCGACGCGATCTGCGTCGCGACCAACGCGCCGAATTGCGTCGCGTTCAGCGCCTGCATTTGCGTCGTCGTCAGCCCGCCGATGGCCGAAGTGGAGAGCGCGGCGATCTGCGTGGCGGCGAGCGAGTCGAATTGCGCGCCGGTGAGCGCCGTCGCCTGCGTCTGTGTCAGTCCCTGCAGCTCGAGCGTCGTGAGCGCGGCGATCTGCGTCGTCGCGAGCGCGCCGAGCTCGGTGGTGGTCAGCGCGCCGATGAGGGCCGCGGTGAGGCCGCGCAGCTGCGTCGTGGTCAGCGCCTGCAATTCGGTGAGCGTCAGTCCGGCGATCGCCGTGGTCGACAATCCGGAGAGCTGCGTCGAGGTCAAGCGCGCCAGCTGGTCGAGGCCGAAGGCGGAAATCTGCGTCGCGCTGAGCGCGCCGGCCTGCGTCGTCGTCAGCGCGCCGATCTGCGTCGTGCTGAGCGCGGCGATCTCTGCGCCGGTGAGCGCGCCGATCGCGGTGGTGGAGAGCGCGCCGATCTGCGTGCCGGCCAGCGCGCCGAGCTGCGTCGTCGTCAGCGCCGCCGCTTGCGCGTCGGTGAGGCCGGCGAGCTCGGTCGTCGTCATGGCGGCGATCTGCGTGGTGGCGAGCGCGCCCAATTGCGAGAGCGTCAGCGCGCTCAGCTGAAGGCTGGTGAAGCCGCGCAGCTGCGTGGTGGCGAGCGCGCCGATGACGCTCGTCGAGAGGCTCGCGACGGCGTCGGAGGAGAGGCCCGCGATCTGCGTCGCGACGAGCGCGGCGATCTGCGTCGCCGTGAAGGCGGCGAGCTGCGTGTCGACGAGCACGCTCATCTGCGCGGTGGTGAGAGCGGCGAGCTGCGTCGTGGTGAGCGAGGCGATATCGCTCGTCGACAATCCGCCGACGCCGGTCGTCGACAGAGCGGCGAGCTGCGACTTCTGCAAGGCGGCGAGCTGCGTGACCGAGAAGGCGGCGATCTGCGCATCCGACATGGCGCGCATCTGCGTCGAGGTGAGCGCTGAGACCTGCGTCGTCGCGAGGGCGGCGACATCGGCCGTCGACATGGAGGCGACCGCCGTCGTGGCGAGCGCTGCGATCTGCGTGGTGACGAGCGTCGTGAGCTGCGTCGTCGTCATCGCCGCGATCTGCGCCGCGCCGAAGCCCGACATGGCGGCGGCCGAGAGCGCGCCGACCTGCGTCGTGCTCAGCGCCGCGATCTGCGCGTCCGACAGAACGGCTGTCAGCAGCGCGCCGACTGCGCCGATCTGCGTCGTCGTCAGAGCCGCGACCGCGGTGGAGGTGAGCGCGCCGAAGCCGGTCGTCGACAGCGCGGCGACCTGCGTCGAGGTGAGCGCGCCGAGCTGCGCGGCCGACAGCGCGCCGACCTGCGTGTCGGCGAGCGCCTTGACCTGCGTCGAGGTCATCGCGTTGAGCTGCGTCGTCGACAGCTCGGCGATCTGGCTCTGCCACAAGCCGCCGATCGCCACGGCCGAGAGCGCGGCGATCTGCGTCGTCGCGAGCGTGTCGATCTGCGTGAGCGTGAGCGCGGCGATCTGCGTCGAGGTCAGCGCGGCGGTCTCGGTCGTGGTCAAGGCGCCGAGCTGCGTCGTGCTCAAGGTGGCGATCTGCCAATCGGCGAGCGCGCGCGTCTGCGCCGCCGTCAGCGCGCTGATCTGCGTGGTGGCGAGCGAGGCGATCTGCGCGCTGGTGAGGCCGGCGACGGCCGTCGAGGCGAGGGCGGCGATCTGCGTCGTGGCGAAGGCCGCGAGCTGCGTCGTCGTCAGCGCGGCGAGCTGCGTGTCGGCGAGCCCCGCGAAGGCGCGCGTGGGCATGGCGGAAAATTGCGCTGCGCTCAGCGCCGCGATCTGCGTGGTCTCGAGCGAGTTGAGCTCGGTCGCGTTGAGGCCGGCGAGCTGCGTCGTCGTCAGGCCGGCGATCTGCGTCGCGCCGAAGGCGTCGAATTGCGTCGTCGTCAATGCGGCGATCTGCGCCGAGGTGAGGGCGGAGAGCTGGCCGGCGGAGAGATTGGCGAAGGCGGCCGAGCCGAGACCGGCGACCTGCGCGGCGGAGAGCTGCGCGATCGTCAGCGCCTGAATCTCCGTCGTCGTCATATCGTCGAGCTGCGTCGTCGTCAGCCCGCGCGCCTGCGTCGAGGTGAGCGCCGAAAGCTGCGTCAGCGTCAGCCTGTCGATGGCGTCGGCGGAAAGCCCGGCGATCTGCGACGAGGCGAGAGCGGCGGCCTGCGTCGTCGTGAGGCTCTGCAGCTCGGTCGTGGTCAGCAGATTGAGGAAGGTGGTGGAGAGCGCCGACATTTGCGTCGAGGCGAGCGCGGCGACCTGCGCGCTGCTCAAGCGTCCGTCGCTGCTCGAGACGAGCGCGCCGACTTGCGCGGCGGTGAGATTGCCGATCGCGAGCGATTGGATCGCCGTCGTCGTCATGGCGGCGAGCTGCGTCGTCGTCAGGCCGCGCGCCTGCGTCGTGGCCAGCGCGGAAAGCTGCGTCGTCGTCAGATTGTCGACCTGCGTCGTCGTCATGCCGGCGATCTGCGCGGCGGTGAGCCAATTGACCTGCGTCGTCGTGAGGCTCGCCACCAGCGTCGCGGGCAAGGCGTTCAGCAGCGTCGTCGTCAGCGCGCGAATCTGCGTCGAGGAGAGCGCGCCGAATTGCGTCGAGGAGAGATCGCCGAAAGTGGTCGCGTCGATGGCCGAAAATTGCGCGGCCGAGAGCTCGGCGACGTCGAGAGATTGAAGCCCCGTGGTCGCGAGATCGGCGAGCTGCGTCGCCGTCAGTCCGCGCGTCTGCGTCGTCGTGAATGCGACGAGGCGCGTCGTCGTCAGATTGGCGAGCGTCGTGTCGGAGAGGCCGGCGATCTGCGCGGCGGAGAGGCCGGCGAATTGCGTCGCGGTGAGCGCGCCGAGGCGCGTCGTCGAAAGGCCGTTGAGCGTCGTCGTCGTCAGAGCGGCGAGCTGCGTCGACGCCAGCGCCGCGACCTGCGTGTCGGAGAGATTGCCGAAAGCCGTGGCGCCGAGCCCGGCGAGCTGCGCATTGGACAGATTGGCGATCGAGAGCGTCTGGATCTCGGTCGCGGTCATCGCCGCGAGCTGCGTCGTCGTGAGGGCGTGCGTCTGCGTCGCGGTCAGCGCGGCGAGCTGCGTCGTGGTGAATTCGCCGAGGTCGGCGGTCGTCAGCGCGGCGATCTGCGTCGCGGCGACGCCGGCGAGCTGCGCTGTCGTCAGCGTTTGAATCGCCGTCTGCGACAGGCTGTCGAAAGCCGTCGTCGTCAGCGAGCCGAGCTGCGTCGACGAGAGCGAGGAGATCTGCGTCGTGGTGAGATCGCCGACCTCGGTCTCGTTCAGCATCCGCGCCTGAGCGGCGCTCAGATTGCTCACCTGGAGCGCGATGATCTGATCGAGGCTCAGCGAGTCGAGCTGGGTCGCGGTGAGGCCGCGCACCTGAGTCGAGGAGAGATTGGCGATCTGCGTCGTGGTGAAGCGCGAGAGCTCGGTCGTCGAGAGGGTGGCGATCTGCGCGGCGGTCAGCGCCTGGAGACGCGTCGTGCTCAGGCTGCCGATCTCGGTGGCGTCGAGCGCATTGAGCTCCGTGCTGGTGAGCGCCGCGAGCTGGGTGGTGGTGAAGGATTCGAAGTCGCTCGAGGCGAGCGCCTGGAATTGCGAGAGATCGAGCCCGGCCAGCGCCGATTTCGACAAAGAGGCGACTTGCGTCGTCACCAGCGCCTGTAGCGTGGTCGTCTGCAGAGAGTTGATCTGCGTGGCCGTCAGCACGGCGACCTGTGTCGTGTCGAAGGCCTCGATGTCGGAGGTCTCGAGCTGACTCATGATGGTCGTCGGGAGACGGGCGGCCTGTGCGGTCGTGAGCGACGAGTAGATCGACGTCATGACAGGCCCCGCTCCGCGCGCAATGCTTTCCCGAGCCGGCGGACGCGCGGCGGCGCGGCGGCGGCCAGCGCGACGATCTTTGCCTGTCGTGGCTTGCGTGAAGCTGGGCGGGGCCCTTCAGCGGCCGGCGTCGCCGCGCGTCGTGGCGCGCGCGGCCCAGTCGAGATAGGCGGGGTCGCCGGCGGAAACGTCGAGGCGCAGGATTTCCGGCGTCTCATAAGGATGTGCGGCGCGAATGGCGGCGGCGAGCGCGTCGTAATCGGCGGCGCGGGCCTTGGACTGCACCAGAAACTCCGGCTCGGCGCGGGTCTCGCCGTCCCACACGTAGAAGCTGCGGATCGGGAAGATCTGGACGCAGGCGGCGAGCTTTGCCGCGAGAAGGGCGAGGGCGATCCGCTCGGCCCCCGCCTCGCTGTCGATCGTCGTCTGGATGACGCAGAATTTCGGCTCTTTTCCGCTCACCGCGGCACTATGGGCGCGCCAAAGGGCGAAATCAACGCGGTGGGCGGACGGCTCGGCGCTTTTCTTGCTGGGGGAACGGCGAGCGGCCGCGGAGCGACGGCCGATATCCGGAGAGCTAGGGACATGTTCACCAGGGTCTGCAAGGAAGACACGGTTTTCGAAGGCGAAATGCGGCTCGTCATCGCCGATTCCCATGTCATCATCCTGGCTTGGGCATTCGGCGGCGAGATCAAGGGCTTCCAGGGCGTGTGCCCGCACACCAACGCGCCGCTGGAAACCGCCGATTTCGACGGGGAGGTGCTGACCTGTCCCCTCCATAATTGGACGTGGGATCTGCGCACCGGCGATCCGATCCATCCTCAGGAAAGCCGGCTGGCGGAATATCCGGTCAAGATCGAGGACGGCGTCGTCTATATCGACACGGACGGCGTCACGCCCCTGCTCGCCGAGCGCTGAGCGCGCGGCGGCGGTCCGGGCCTCGATCGGCCTCGTATCCGATCCGGACGAGGTGTAATTCACAAGCGGTTGATCTCATTGCGTCGAGCGCTAGGTGCGGTTCGGCGCGCGCAGATCGACGAGATCGGCCGTGAGCGGGCGCGAAAAGAGGGAGACGATTCTGCTTTTGCCGAATCGTCAAAATTCTCTATGTTTCGCGCCGGATGCGTCTCTAGGCCACGAAGAGAGGTAGGAGATGAACCTGTCCGAACAGCCCCCCGTCCCCGAGGAGGCGTCGAACGGCGTCGACGCCGTGAGCCTGGACGCGCAAATCGAGGCGATCAAGGCGGAGCGCGATCGTCACGCCTCCGACAAGATCGAGCTCATCACCAAGGCCAGCGCTCTGTCGAAGGATCTCGACGCGGCGCGCGCGCAGCTCGCCGCCGCGGCGGAAGAAAAAGACGTGGCGGTTTCCGCCGCCGTCGCCGAACGCGACGGCGCGGCCGCGCATCGCGATCGGCTGAGCGCCGAGCTCGACGCCTTGCGCGCGGAGCTCGCCTCCGCCCATGGCGCGAAGGAGAAGGCGGCCGCGCTCGCCGCGCATGCGAGCGCCGAGATCGGCTATCTGAAGGAGAGGCTCGCCGCCGCCGGCTCGCCCGATCCGCTCGTCGTGCTCGCCGATTACGCGCGCGAGAAGACCATCGCCGCCGTGGCCTGGACGCGGGCGAAAATCCCGGAGGGTCACGCGGCGCTGCCGTGGTTCGATCGTTTCATCGAGGCGGCGACGACGGCCGGCCGGATGACCGCGAGCTTCCTGCGCTGGCTCGCCCCGCGCCTCGTCGAAGCCTATCAATGGGCCAAGCCCCGCGTGCTGGAGCTCTACGCCAAGGCGAAGAGCGAGATCGAGACGCGGTTGAAGCAGAGCTGAGCGCTCGGCCGGATGGTTTTCGAGCGGCGCGCGGCCCCCGGGGCGCGCGCCGTTTTCACAGGCGGGTTTTCCGGCGAGCGCCGTCCGCGCATTCGTCGCGGCTGGACGGCAGGGAGCGGAGCCCACCCGCTTCTGTCAAATCCGCTTCCCTTCGCCCCCCGGCGCTGCTATCCCCGGCCCCATGACGACGCGCAAAATCGACAATATCCGCAATTTCTCCATCGTCGCGCATATCGACCACGGCAAATCCACGCTCGCCGACCGGCTGATCCAGGCGACGGGGACCGTCGCCGCGCGCGACATGGTGGAGCAGGTGCTCGATTCGATGGATATCGAGCGCGAGCGCGGCATCACCATCAAGGCGCAGACGGTGCGCCTCGACTATAAGGCGAAGGACGGCAAGGATTACGTCCTGAACCTCATGGACACGCCCGGCCATGTCGACTTCGCCTATGAGGTCTCGCGCTCGCTGAAGGCCTGCGAAGGCTCGCTGCTGGTCGTCGACGCCAGCCAGGGCGTCGAGGCGCAGACGCTGGCCAATGTCTATCAGGCGCTCGACGCCGGCCATGAGATCGTGCCGGTGCTGAACAAGATCGACCTGCCGGCGGCCGAGCCCGAGCGCATCCGGCAGCAGATCGAGGACGTCATCGGCCTCGACGCCGCCGACGCCGTGCTCATTTCCGCCAAGACCGGCATCGGCATTCCCGATGTGCTGGAGGCGATCGTCACCCGCCTGCCGCCGCCGCTGGGCGACGAGGAGGCGCCGCTCAAGGCCATGCTGGTCGACTCTTGGTACGACGCCTATCTCGGCGTGGTCGTGCTGGTGCGCGTCATCGACGGGCGGATGCGCAAGGGCCAGAAGATCGTGATGATGGGCGCCGACGCCCATTACGAGGTCGACAAGATCGGCGTGTTCAAGCCGAAGATGCTCGACGTCGCCTCGCTCGGCCCGGGCGAGGTCGGCTTCATCACCGCGCAGATCAAGCAGGTCGCCGACACGCGCGTCGGCGACACCATCACCGAGGACAAGAAGCAATGCGACGCGCCGCTGCCGGGCTTCAAGCCGGCGCAGCCGGTGGTGTTCTGCGGCCTGTTCCCGGTCGACGCGGCGGAGTTCGAGGATTTGCGCGCCGCGATCGGCAAGCTGCGCCTCAATGACGCGAGCTTTTCCTACGAGATGGAGACGTCGGCCGCGCTCGGCTTCGGCTTCCGCTGCGGCTTTCTGGGCCTGCTGCATCTCGAGATCATTCAAGAGCGCCTGCGCCGCGAGTTCGATCTCGACCTCATCGCGACGGCGCCGTCCGTCGTCTATAAGATCAAGCTGACCAATGGCGAGGAGATCGAGCTGCACAATCCGGCGGATATGCCGGATGTGGTGAAGATCGACGAGATTCTCGAGCCTTGGATCAGGGCGACGATCATGACGCCGGACGATTATCTCGGCTCCGTGCTGAAGCTCTGTCAGGATCGACGCGGCGTGCAGGCCGATCTCAATTATGTCGGCAAGCGCGCCATGGCGGTCTATGACCTGCCGCTCAACGAGGTCGTGTTCGACTTCTACGATCGCTTGAAGTCGATCTCCAAGGGCTACGCCAGCTTCGACTATCACATCACCGATTATCGCATCGGCGATCTGGTGAAGATGAGCATTCTGGTGAACGCCGAGCCGGTGGACGCGCTCTCCATGCTGGTGCATCGCACGCGCGCCGATTCGCGCGGCCGGCAAATGTGCGAGAAGCTCAAGGAGCTGATCCCGCCGCATATGTTCCAAGTGCCGATCCAGGCGGCCATCGGCGGCAAGATCATCGCCCGCGAGACGGTGCGCGCCTTCCGCAAGGATGTGACGGCGAAATGCTACGGCGGCGACGCCACCCGCAAGCGCAAGCTGCTCGAGAAGCAGAAGGAAGGCAAGAAGAAGATGCGCCAGTTCGGGCGCGTGGAGATCCCGCAGGAGGCGTTTATCGCGGCGCTGAAGATGGAGGATTGACCTCCGGCGGGCTTCCCGCAGGCGGCGCCGAGTCGTCCCCCTCTCCCCCCTCGCGGGATTAGCGGAGACGTTCCATGCGTGGCCTGCGGCTGATCGAGACGCGTCGCGCGCGCCAGCTTCGGCGGGAGGCGACCTCCGCGGAAAAGATCGTCTGGAGCCGTCTGCGAAATCGGCGGCTTCAAATTCGTTCGCCAAGAGCCCATCGGCCCTTTCATCGCGGATTTCATTTGTTCCTTTGCGGGGACGGGAAAGCCCGAGCCTTTGCGCGGCGATCTGCGCGGCTGGCACTCCAGGCGCATCACGCTCGAGCATAAGCTCGTCTATCGGGTCGAGGGCGAGAGCCTATTCGTCGCGCAATGCAGCTATCATTATTGACCGCTGAGGTCGTTCGCGCCTTCACTCCTCCGCGCTCACCTGCGCCGCCACCACCAGCCCTTCCTGGAACCATCCGGTGAGCATTTGCGCGAGGCGCTCGGGCGAGGCGTCCTCGAGATCGCGGAAGGCCGCCATCTGGCAGATGTCGCCGAAAGCGTGGCCTTCCATCGCCAGAGACAGCGCCAGAAATTCGTCCGCCTCCAATTCGCAATGCACGGAGTCGAGATCGGCGCGCCATACCGCGACATGGCCGCGCTGCTCGTCCGGCGGCGGAAGCTCCTGCTGCTCCATCGCCGCCTCATGCGTCGCGATCGTGCCCGCCTCGAGCTCCAGCAAAATGAGGCTCGGATGAAAGGCGAAGGAAAGGCTCGGCCATTGCTCCGACGCGAAGCCGCCGAGCGCGTCGATCGTCAGCGGCTCGGCGTCGGGCGCATCGAAAGCGTCGGTGAGCGCGCGCTCGAATGAAGCGAGGTCGATCGCCCGCGCATTGTCGCGCCACTCGGCGCTCTCGCGCAGAAAATCGGGAAGCCGCGTCGTGTACCAGCGGGCGTTGCGCTGGCGCGAGGGCTGCGCGCCTATATAGGCGTCGGCGAGCGCGTCGAAGGCCTCCTCGCCGATGAGCGCGCGCAAAGCGGGAAAGTCGGCGGCCAGAAATTCCGCGAGCCGCGCGCGATAGGCGTTCACATAGACGCCGAAGAGTGTGGTGCGGTCGGCCTGGGCCGAATTCTTCACCGATTCGAGAATGCGCGCGCCATCCTCCGCGCCGGCCAGCACGCCGGCCTGGAACATCGCCTGAAGATCGGCGAGCCTCATGCGGCGCTCCGCGCGACGTCGGCGTCGATGCGCGCGGCGATCTCGCGCATATGGCCGAGCTCGGTCAGCAATTCGTCGAAGGGCGGGAAATTGTCGTCGCGCTCGATCATCGTCGAGACGGCGCCGAAGCGCCGCCGCGCGCGCTCGTAGAGCGTCCACACCTCGTCGCAGACCGGCTGGTCGTGCGTGTCGACGCGATGCGTGCCATTGTCGGTATGGCCGGCCATATGGAATTGCGCCACGCGATCGGGATTGATCGCGTCGATGAATTCGTTCGGGTCGAAGCCGTGATTGAAGCCCGACACGAAGACATTGTTGACGTCGAGCAGCAGCATGCAGTCGGCGCGGCGCGCGAGCTCGTCGACGAAGGCCCATTCGCTCATCTCGGATTCGCGAAAGGCGACGTAGGTGGAGGCGTTCTCCACGACGAGGCGGCGTCCGAGGAAATCCTGCACGCGCATCACGCGCTCGGCGACATGGGCGAGCGCTTCCTGCGTATAGGGAATGGGCAGCAGATCGTGCAGCGTGACGCCATGCACGCCGGTCCAGGCGAGATGGTCGGAGACCCAGGCGGGCTCTATGCGCTCGGCCAGGGCCTTCAATTCGCGCAGATAGTCGAAATCGAGAGGATCGGTCGAGGCGAGCGACATTGCGACGCCATGCATCACGATCGGATAATCGGCGCGCACGCGCTCCAGCATGGCGGTCGGGCGGCCGCCGCCGATCATGTAATTCTCCGAAATGATCTCGAACCAGTCGACGTTCGGGCGCGTCGAGAGGATTTCCTCGTAATAGATCGGCCTCAGGCCGAGGCCGTGTCCCAATGGGGCGGGTCTGCTCATCTCTCGCGCTCCAACTGCCTTTTCGCGTCGCCCCCGCCACGAGAATCGATCGCGTCGAGAACGGCGCGATCGACGGCTTCGATTCCTCAGCGGCCGGAGCAGGAGCCCTTGGCGCTGCAGGACGCCTTATGTCCCTTGTTGTGCTTGCAGACGCCTTTTTTGGTCATGCACTTCGTCTTGCCGCCGCAATGACCTTTTTCCATATTGCAGACGTGTTTGGAATGCTTGGCGGAGGCCTGCGTCGAAACGCCGCCGGCGAGGGCCAGAGCAATTGCCGCGGCGGCGATGGTCGAGCCCGAAACGATCTTGGCTTTCATTTTTTCTTCTCCATTTTCGCCCTTCGCCCGCAGGCGAAAAGCGCGACCTGGGCCTCCCCAGGCCGGGCGCGACCATAACACTCGCGGAATGATTTGAAAGGTGGCTTCATTTTTCGTCGCGGCGGCCGTTACGGGCGTGGTTGACAGTTCAGCTGCAGCTTTCCATTCTCGTTTTCGCCGCCCGGCGGGGACGGAGTCGAGTGGGGAGATTTGTGATGTCGTATTTTCATGGTGGAAAAATTCTATTGATCGGCGCGGCGGTCGCCTGCGGCTTCACGGCGCTTCTCGCCTCGCCTTCGCAGCCCCGCGCGCAGGAAGAGCCGCTCTACGAGCCGCTCGTCGACCGCGACGCGCGCGGCTTCAAGGAAGTGAAATTCGCCAAGGATCTCGCCTTCTGCCGCAATCGCGCTCTGCCGCAGGAGCGCGCGGCGCGCGCCGGCGCGGCCCAGGCGGCGGGCGGCGCCGCTCTGGCGACGGCGGGCAATATCGCGCGCTACGTGCCCGTGCCGGGCTGGGGAGCGGCGCAGGGCCTGTGGGCGGGCGGCAGCGCGGCGGAGGCCGTCGGCTCCGCGGCCGCCGGACAAGGCGCCATGTCGGCGGATCAGGCGATGCAGGACTATGTTCTCGTCGTGAACGCCTGCCTCGAGCGCCGCGGCTATCTGCTGCTGCGCTGAGCGCCGGCTCCCGAAACGCGTCGCTCGAAAACGCTCATGGCGCGCGTCATCGGAATCGAAGGGAGCAGAAGAGCGAGCCTTCAGGCTCGCTCGCGCGAACCCTCAATTTCAAATGAAGCGGCGCGCTAGTCGCGCAGCCGCGCGATGAGGCTCGACGTGTCCCAGCGTCGGCCTCCCATGCCCTCCACCTCGGCGTAGAACTGATCGACGAGCGCGGCGACCGGCAGGCTCGCGCCATTGCGGCGCGCCTCGGCGAAGCAGATGCCGAGGTCCTTGCGCATCCATTCGACCGCGAAGCCGAAATCATACTCGCCGGCGAGCATGGTCTTGTGGCGGTTCTCCATCTGCCAGGATTGCGCCGCGCCATTCTTGATGAGATCGACGACCGCCGCGCCGTCGAGCCCGGCGCGGGTCGCGAAATCCAGCGCCTCGGCGAGGCCCTGGACGAGGCCGGCGATGCAGATCTGATTGACCATTTTGGTGAGCTGGCCGGCGCCGGACTGCCCCATCAGCCGGCAGGCGCGCGCATAGGCGGAGACGACCGGCTCGATGCGCGCGAAATCCGCCGCATCGCCGCCGCACATCACCGTCAGCGCGCCATTTTCCGCGCCCGACTGGCCGCCGGAGACCGGCGCGTCGAGAAAGCCGAAGCCGCCTTTTTTCGCATGGGCGTGGAGCTCGCGCGCGACCTCGGCCGAGGCGGTGGTGTGATCGACAAAGACCGCGCCGGCTTTCAGCGAATGGAAGGCGCCGTCCGCGCCGATCGTGACCTGGCGCAGGTCGTCGTCATTGCCGACGCAGGCGAAGACGAAATCAGCGCCCTCGGCGGCGAGGCGCGGCGTCGGCGCCGTCTTCGCGGAAAATTGCGCGGCGAAGCGCGCGGCCTTCTCGGCGGTGCGATTATAGACGACCACCTCATGTCCGCCGCGCGCGACGAGATGGCCGGCCATCGGATAGCCCATCACGCCCAATCCGATGAAGGCGACTTTGAGATCGGTCATAGCTCGGTCCTCTGCGGTGATCGCGAGCGGGCGAAGCAAGGCCGAGGCCGGCCGCCCGGCTCTAGCGCGGCTGGCTCGCTCTAGCGTATGTCGAAATCGAAATATTTGGCGCGGATCGCGCGATAGCTCCCATCGGCGACGATGGCGTCGAGCGCCGCGTCGATCGCGCGCTTCAGCGCGGCGTCGCCCTTGCGCAGGCCTATGCCGAAACCGCCGCCGAAATAGGCGGCGTCCGGCGGCAGATCGGCGACGATGCGACAGCAGCGGCCTTCCTTGCGCTCGCGCAGAAAATCGACGGCGGCGAGCTTTTCCTCCGCGACCACGTCCACGCGGCCCTCGGCGAGGTCGAGCATGGCGGCCTCGAGTGTGGCGTAGCGCTGGACCTCGCTCTCCTTGAATTTGTCT
Source organism: Methylosinus sp. (assembly GCF_036560965.1). Classification (NCBI taxonomy): domain Bacteria; kingdom Pseudomonadati; phylum Pseudomonadota; class Alphaproteobacteria; order Hyphomicrobiales; family Methylocystaceae; genus Methylosinus; species Methylosinus sp. The sequence goes on from NZ_DATBQF010000005.1 coordinate 33,915, forward strand.
TCCGCATAGGCCTGCTGCGGTCCGTCGGCGACGACGCCGATGCGCGCGCCTTGCAGCGCTTTCGGCTCGGCGCTGGCGAGCGCCGATTGCCGCTGGGCGATCAGCGCGGACGGCCGATGCGCATAGGGCTTGGAGAAGTCGATTTTGCGCAGCCGCTCCTCGTCGATCTCCATGGCGGAGACGACGAGATTATATTGCCGGTTCTCGAGGCCCGAGACGAGGCTCTCCCAATCCTGGGTGACGAAGACGCAATCGGCGGCGATGCGCCGACAGATCTCGCGCGTCAGATCGATCTCGAAACCGGCGAGCTGATTATTGGCGTCGAGATAGTTGAACGGCGGCCGCGCGCCCTCGCTGGCGATGCGCAGGCGCAAGGGCTCGGCCGCCGCCGGAGCGAGGAGGAGGGCGATCGCCGCCGCGGCCGCGGCGAGGCGCCGGATTGTCGCGAGGCGCCGGATCATCCTCCGGTCGTGCTCATATGCCGCGCGACGGCCGGCGACCGCGTGGCGCGGTCGATGATGAAATCATGCCCCTTGGGCTTGCGGGCGATCGCCTCGTTTATGGCCGCATGGAGCGAGGCGTCGCTGGCGTCGGCGCGCAGCGGCGCGCGCAGATCGGCGGCGTCCTCCTGGCCGAGGCACATGAACAGCGTGCCGGTGCAGGTCACGCGCACGCGATTGCAGGATTCGCAGAAATTATGCGAGAGCGGCGTGATGAAGCCGACGCGCCCGCCGGTCTCGGCGACGCGCATGTAGCGGGCCGGGCCGCCGCTGCGATAGTCGATCTCCTCCAGGGTGAAGCGTTCGGCGAGCCGGTCGCGCACATGGGTGAGCGGGATGTATTGGTCGATCCGCTCGCCGCCGTCGATCTCGCCGAGCGGCATCACCTCGATGAAGGTCATATCCATGCCGCGCTCATGGGCAAAGCGCGTCAGCGCGACGAACTCGTCCTCGTTCACGCCCTTCAGCGCCACGGCGTTGAGCTTCACGTCGAGGCCGGCGCGCAGCGCGGCGTCGACGCCCGCCAGCACGCGCTCATGCTCGCCGGTGCGCGTCAATTGTCGGAAACGCTCCGCATCGAGCGTATCGAGCGAGACATTGACGCGCTTGACGCCGCAATCGGCGAGCGCCTGAGCGAAGCGCTCGAGCTGCGAGCCGTTGGTGGTCAGCGTCAGCTCGTCGAGCCGGCCGGCGAGGAGGTGGCGCGACAATCGCTCGAACAGCGAGAGAATATCGCGGCGCATCAAGGGCTCACCGCCGGTGATGCGCAGCTTGCGCGTGCCGCGCTCGACGAAGGCCGTGCACAGCCGGTCGAGCTCCTCGAGCGTCAGCAGATCGCGGCGGGGCAAAAATTGCATATGCTCGGACATGCAGTAGACGCATCGAAAATCGCAACGATCCGTCACCGAGACGCGCAGGTAGGAAATGGCCCGTCCGAACGGGTCGAGAAGCGGCGCGGGGGCCGTCGGATCATAGGCGATTTTCGGATGCGGATTCATACAGTCGACCGTTTGCGGCGCCCCGTCCGGCGTATAGGGTCCCGAGAGGGTTCAGCCTATATATTGACGGAATGGCCGCGCGTGAAGCCCCAACGGGCCGGGCGGACGGGCGACGAGCGGAGCGGGAGAGGGAAATGGCCGACGCCGACATTTGGCCGAGCGAGATACGCCTCATGGAAGAGGGGCGCAAGCTGCGGGTGAGCTTCGAGAATGGGGCGAGCTTTGATCTTTCGGCCGAGCATTTGCGGGTGCGCAGCCCCTCGGCCGAGGTTCAGGGCCATTCGGAGGAGGAGCGCAAGACCGTGGGCGGCAAGCGCAATGTGGCCATAATCGGCGTCGCGCCGGTCGGCCATTATGCGGTGCGGCTCGATTTCGACGATCTCCACAACACCGGCATCTACACTTGGGGCTATCTCCACACGCTCGGCGTGGGCGGCGAGGCGGATTTCGCCGCCTATCTGGGCGAGCTCGGGGCAAAGGGCCTCGATCGGGATCGTCCGGGCGAGCGCTGAAAAAAAATGCGCCGAGCCTCGTTCCGGGCTCGGCGCATGTTTTTTCGAGCGATCGGGGATCAGCGCGTCACGATGACCCGCGCGCCGACGCGCACGCGCTCATAGAGATCGACGACGTCCTCATTGGTCATGCGGATGCAGCCGGACGACACGGCCTGGCCGATGGTCTCCGGCTCGTTGGAGCCGTGGATGCGGTAGAGCGAGCCGCCGAGATACATGGCGCGCGCGCCGAGCGGATTGGTGAGTCCGCCCTGCATATGGCGCGGCAGGTCGGGACGGCGGCGCAGCATTTGCGCCGGCGGGGTCCAGGCCGGCCATTCGCGCTTGCTGGAGACATAGCGCGTTCCGGTCCATTCGAAGCCCGGCCGGCCGACGCCGACGCCATAGCGGATCGCCTGATTATTGGCGAGCACGTAATAGAGCCGACGTTCATTGGTCGAGACGATGATGGTGCCCGGCGAATAACCGCCAGGGTAGGACACGATCTCGCGGGCGACGGCGGTCGCCTGCGGCCGAACGTCGGCCGGCTGTCCACGCGGACTCAAATCGAACAGTCCGGCCAAGCTCCCATTTTCGTACGCAGACCCGGCCGAGCAACTCATGATAAAAATGCACAGAGCAACTGCGATACGCCGCATGAGCTTCCCCCATTCGCATCAGTGACAACAATCGAGCGGCCGCGGTCGCCGGGGCGACCGCGTTGCGAGGCCGGATGTGTGGTCCGGCGTCGTTTCCTCGCACGCCTTCGCTCGACGCGAAAGCGTGCGGAATGATCTAAAAAAAATTTCGACGGGCGAAGCGGCTGCGGCGCGGCCGGCGGCCTAGGAGCGCGCCGCGCTCGCGGCGCGCGCTTCGCGGATCGTCGAGGTCAGCGGGCGCTGCGGCGACGACGCTGCTGGCCGAGGCCCATTTGCTTGGCGAGCGTGGAGCGCGCCTTGGCGTAATTGGGGGCGACCATCGGATAGTCGGGCGCGAGACCCCATTTCTCGCGATACTCTTCCGGCGAGAGACCATATTGCGTGCGCAAATGGCGCTTGAGCGATTTGAACTTCTTGCCGTCCTCGAGGCAGATGATGAAATCGTTGGTCACCGACTTGCGCACCGAAATAGCGGGCTTGGGCGCTTCGACAGGCTCGGCGACCACGCCGGAGCCCACACGCATCAGCGCGCCATAGACATCGTTGATGAGACCCGGAAGATCGCCGGCCGGAACCGAATTGTTGCTCACATAGGCGGAAACGATGTCTGCCGCGAGTTCGATGTTGTTCGTCGATGTCATCTCTTCACTCTTCACTTTCGCGTTTCGGCGCCGGAATTCCTGACGGGGCGGCGCGGCAGACGGGGCGGAGCTCGGCATACTCGGGGGCGAGCAAGTCTGCGCCGTATCGACCGCAAAGACATTGTCGGGTATACATCAATGCTATACCGCCCGCAACTAAATCGTAACGAAGTTCCACTAAATCTGGGCATAAATATTTGCTGCGATTGCTACGTAGAACTACGGCCAGAAATCGAGCGGCCGCCGCCGCTCGCGTTTGACTTGGGCGGCCCGGGTCCCCGTGCGACGTGAAAGGAACCCGCCGCCGTTCGGCAGAAGAGTGGGTTCCGCTCATGCCTCGTTTCGAAGTCGCTGATGTCACGTTTGGAAGTCGAATGCAGCGTCTGCGCGCAGACTATGCTCGCTCAACCGCCGGTCGACTCTTCGAGCTCCACTTCGGCGTGTAGATTGGCGAGATCCCGGCCGATCGTCGCTACCGCCATTCTGTGATCGCGGCAGAAATAGGTCACGACGCAATCTTTGTTCTCGACGCTGCCGGCGATCTCGACGCGATCCCAGGCGCGGGCGTGTCCCACATAAGAAATCGTCATGTCGTAATGCCGGCTCCAGAAGAAGGGCGCCGCCTCGAAACGCTGCTTGGCGCCGAGAATGTTGCGCGCCGCGGTCTGGCCTTGACGCTCGGCGGTGACGAAATGCTCGATCCTGATCCTCTCGCCGCTGCGGCGATCCGGCCAGCGCGCTATGTCGCCGGCGGCGAAGACCCCGGGCGCGCTGGTTTCCAGATATTCGTCGACGAGCACGCCGCGATCCATCGCGAGCCCGGCCTCCTCGGCGAGCGTCGAGAGCGGGCGAACGCCGACGCCGACGACGACGAGATCGGCGTCGATCGTCGTCCCGCTCGCCAGCGCGACATGATCGGCGCCGATCGATGCGACGGTCTCGCCCAAATGGAAGACGGCGCCATGCGCCTCGTGAACCGCGCGCACCAGTCGGCCGATGTCCTCGCCCAGAGTCTTCTGCATGGGCGTCGCATCGGGCGCGACGACATGGACCTCGAGCCCGCGCTCGCGCAGTGCGGCCGCCGCCTCGAGGCCGATGAAGCTCGCGCCGATCACCGCGACGCGCGACGCTTGCGCCGCCGCGGCGATGATCGCGCGGCTGTCGGCGAGGCTGCGCAGATAATGGACATGCGTCCGCTCGGCGCCGGGAATTTGGAGACGCACCGGCTCGGCGCCCGTCGCCAGCAGAAGCGCGTCATAGCGCAGCGGCTCGCCATGCTCGAGGCAGACGAGACGCGCGCCTGGATCGATGGCGCGCACACGCGTTGCGAGCATCAGCTCGATGCGCCGATTCTCGTAATAGTCGCGCGGCCGCAGCGGCAGCCAGTCCTCCGGCGCCGCGCCGGCGAGATAATCCTTCGACAGATTGGGCCGGTCATAGGGCGCGGCGGCGTCGGCGCTGACGAGGATCAGCGAGCCGGAATAGCCCGCCTCCCTCAGCTCATGCGCGGCGGCGAGACCGGCCGCGCCGCCGCCGATGACGACGACGCGTCCGAGCGTCGGCGGAACGCTCGCGCGCTCGCGCCGGGCGGGGTCGATCTTGTCTGTCGCGAACAGGAGGTCGCCGCGCCTTTCCGTGCGCCAGCAGGGGATGGGATCGAGCGCCGGCGCCCGCAAGGCGCTTCCGTCGCGCAGGCTGAAGCAGGCGTGGTGCCAGGGACAGCGGATCGTGTCGCCGACGACGAGGCCTTCGGCGAGCGGGCCCTGATAATGGGTGCAGAGGGCGCCGATCGCGAAGAATTCGTCGCCACGGCGGATGAGCAGCGCCGGCTCGGCGCCGACGCGGCCGGGCAGGGCGGCGCCGTCGGCCATATCGGCGACAGCGACGCCGAGCGAGAAATCGGGGCCCTCGGCCGCCGTTGCGCCCTCGCCCATGATTCGCCTCAAGGGATTTGCCGCGCCGTGCGGGCGCCACACGATATTTAGAGAGACCCATTCCCGCCGACAAGGTCACGACGCGCGAAACAGACCGGCGCGAAAGAGCGGCCGGCGCGAGAGCCTCCGCTATATGGCGAAGGAGCCATGAGCCCTGGCGTGACGGGGAGGGATGCGACGCCATGGATGGAGCCCAGATCCTCAGACTGCTGCTGCTGCTGATCGTCGCCAATGGCGCGCCCATTCTCGGCAAGCGGATGCTCGGCGCGGCCTTCGCCTGCCCGGTCGACGGCGGTGCGCGCTTTTTCGACGGACGGCCACTGCTGGGCGCGTCGAAAACCTGGCGCGGGGTGGCGCTCGCCATTCTCGCCGCCACGCTCTGCGCGCCGCTGGTCGGATTGCCGGCTTCGCTCGGCGCGCGGCTCGGGGCCTTCGCGATGGCGGGCGACCTCTTCTCGAGCTTCGTCAAGCGCCGGCTGGGCCTCGCCGCCAGCAGCCGCGCGCCCGGCCTCGATCAGATTCCCGAAGCGCTGGCGCCGCTGCTCGCCATCGCCTCTCCCGCGGCGCTCGGCGTCGCGGAGATCATCATCGTCACGGGGCTGTTCTTCTTCGGGTCGCAAGCGCTCTCGCGGCTGATGTTCGATCTTCGCGTGCGCGAGCGCCCGTTCTGACGGCCGGGATAAATCGGCCGAATATTCGAGACTTTTTTGAAATGAAGCGGGCGAGGCCGCCGCCTATGGTGGCGCAGCATTCTCGACCTGTCGGATAGGCTGTGCCCCGCATCTCTGCTTCGTTCCGCCGCGCGCCGCGGCTCGCTCTCGCGACGCTCTGCCTCGTCCTCGCCGCGCCGGCCGCCGCCGCGGATCTCGATCGCGGCCGCTATCTCGTCGAGGCGCTGACCGCCTGCGACAATTGCCATACGCCGCGCGGCCCCGACGGCTATTTGCGCGACAAGCGCTTTTCCGGCGGCTCGCAGACCTTCAATGGCGCAAATTACAGCGTGCGCGGGCCGAATATCTCCCCGGACGCCGCGACCGGAGTAGGGGCCTGGAGCGACGACCGGCTGACGGCGGCGATCGTCGCCGGCGTCGGGCCCGACGGGCGGCTCGCGCCGGCCATGCCGTCCGAATATTACCGCATTCTCACGGCGCGCGATCTCGAGGCGATCGTCGCTTTTCTGCGCGCGGCGGCGCCGGTCGAGGCCGCGCGGCCCATCCAGCGCCGCGACGGCGAGCAGGCGGCGGAGACCTTCCCCGGCGCCGAGACGCCTTTCGAGGAGAAGGATCTCGCCGATCCGCTGCGGCGCGGCTTTTATGTCGCGACGCTGGCGCGCTGCATGGAATGCCACAGCGGCGAGACCAATGGCGCTCTCGACCATAAAGAAAAGCTCGGCGCCGGCGGCAAGCTGTTTCGCACGCCGGCGGGCGCGGCGGTCGGCGCCAATATCACGCAGCATGAGAGGGCCGGGATCGGCGCCTGGAGCGACGATGAGATCAAGGCCGCCATCACCAAGGGCGTCGGCCGCGACGGCCGGCCGCTGAAGCCGACCATGGCCAATCTGTCGAAGGCGCATTTCTCGAAGATGGCGGCGCAAGACCTCGACGCGCTCGTCCTCTGGCTGCGCGCCATTCCGCCGCGCGCGGGACTCCCGAAGACGACCGACTGAGCCCGAGCAGGCGTTCGCCTGCTTCGACTTTTTTGAAAAAGGGGGACGAAAAGCCGAATCCCGATTTTTCGAAATCCCGCTCGGCGCGCGCCGTCAGGCGTCGCGCCCGTCGTCCGAAGTGCGGCCCAGAAGGCGGCGGCGATAGTCCCCCGGTCGTTCGCCAGTGGATCGAGTAAAGGCTTGCGCAAAGGCGCTCAGCGACGCATAGCCCACATCTGCGGCGATCTCGGTCACGCGCCTCCCCTCGGCCAGCATCGCCATCGCCGAGAGAATTCGCGTCTGCGCGATCCACGCCTGCCAGCTCACGCCGGTTTCCTCGGTGAAGCGGCGCCGGAAGCTGCGCTCCGACATGGCCGCCGCCGTCGACGCGCCGGACTGGCTGGCGGTCGCCAAATTCGCGAAGGCGTAATCCATCGCTCGGCATATGCCGGCATGTCGCGCTTTGGGAAAGCCGAACGGCTGGTCCCTCCTCAACCATTCATCGCACATCAGCGCGAATGTTTGAAAAAAGCTGCGTGCGACAGGATCGCGCTCAGCCTCGCCCCACGGCCAGCGGAGCGCATGCAAGATCATCTCGCGCATCACCGGCGACGTCGAAAGACTCCTCACCTCGCCGCCTGCGCACGACGCGCCATTCGGCGCGAGGAAGAGCGATGCTCCGCCGCGACCCGCCAGAAGCGTGCGGTGCGAGGCGTGCGCCGGAATCCAGGCGGCGCCGCCCGGCGGAAGAAGATGACAGGCGTTCCGGCTCTCGATCTGGATTGCGCTGTCGGTCGCATAGATCAGCTGGTGATAGTCATGCGCATGCCAATCATAGCGTGTGCTCGACGCGTCGTCTCGAAAGGCGAAGCCCGAGCCGCTCGGTCGGTCGAGACCGAACGTCTTCAGCGCGGCGGCAGTCTCCTCAGCGGACAGACGATACATTGGCCGGTGATCGTTCATGATTGGCCGGCCCACGTTAGCCGGCCGCCGCCGGCCCGTCTATCTCCTCCTCCGACCGAGGAGGGACCATGACCGACGACAAGCGCCACGACGAACGGATCGTCAACCAATTCACCCGATGGGCCCAAAGGTTCGGAGAGCTGCCTGTTCATTCCGACGCGGACGGCCTGAGGAAAACGCTGGACGCCGCGATGATCGGCGCAGACCACCGCGTGCTCGACGTCGCCTGCGGCCCCGGGATCGTCGCGTGCGCGGCGGCCCGAAGCGCGGCTTTCGTCACAGGACTCGACCTGACGCCGGCGATGATCCAGCAGGCGCGAGGCCGCCAGCAGGCGCTGGGAATAGCCAATATCGACTGGCGCATCGGCGACGCGACCGCCTTGCCCTTTCCCGATGCGGCCTTCGATCGCGTCATGACGCGCTACAGCTTCCATCATCTTCCCGAGCCGATCGCGGCGCTGCGCGAGATGACGCGCGTGTGCAGGCCCGGCGGACGCGTGGTGGTCATCGACGCCACTCCCGCGCCGGACTGTCAGACAGGCTATGACCGGATGGAGCGTCTGCGCGATCCTTCGCACAGCAGCGCGCCGACGATCGATCAGTTGCGGCGGCTCGGCGCGGAAGCGGGGCTGGACGAGCGCGTGATCGATTCCTATCGTCTGGACGCGCGGCTCGTCGATCTCGCGGACGCCGAGACGCTGCCCGCGCTGCTCGCTATGTTCGACGAGGATATAGCGAGCGGGAAGGATCGCATCGGCGTGGCCGCCCGATATGCCGATGATGGCGTCCGCTTTCATTTTCCGGTTTCAATCGTCGCTTGGGAGCGGCCAGCCGGCGAGCGCGGGCCTTAGCGCGCATCCGCCTGCAAGGTCTGCCGGATGGCGTCCAGCAATTCGCCCTCGAACAGCAGCGCCATGCCGAAATGGCGCTCCATGTCGAAATCGCGGCGCGAGTTCATGTCGAGCGAGGCGCTGTGCATGGCGACGAGCCGGCCGTCGTCGCTGAAAATCCCCGAGCCCGAGCCGCCATAGCCGTCGTTGCAGTCGTGCCGCGCGCGGCGGATGCCGTCTTCCGAGGGCGCGTCGATCTGGCGGATTTGGCATTCCTCTATGCTCGTCGCGCGGCGGAAATTGGAGTGGCCGGCCGGCGACACCATCACGACGTGCAGGCTCACGAGGCCGGTCGGCAGCGCCGGCCCGTCGGGGATCGGCTGCGGCGCGACATCGGCGTCGACCAGATCGCGCAGCCGCACCAGCGCCCAATCATCGGTGATGTTCAGCGCCTTGGCGTTTGGGGGGAAGCCGAAGCGCAGGCTCTCCGTCTCGAAGGCGTATTCCTTCTCGCCGATGCCGAAGGTGCAATCGTCGATGGGATGCGTCGGCCGCAGCTTGCGGTCGACGAAATTATGCGCGTTGAGGACGACGAGGCCGCGGCCGCCGATGAGCCAGGCCGCGGCGGCGCGCTCGGGAACCCCTTCCTCCGTGCGGCACATCAGCACGCCGGCCCCCGGATAGCGGCGAAAATCCTCCTCCGCCATGAAGCGCCGTCCCTCGCGCGGATAGAGCGCCGCCACGGCCGCGGCGCCGCTGGCCGCGAGCAGCAGGAGCGCGCCGATCGCCGTCCGGAAGCCGCCAACGCCCGCGCCCGCCCGTCGCTCTCCGCCTCGCATCATCCGCCCTTTCCTTCATGCCGCTGTCATAGTCTAGCGGGGCTGACGAAGCTCGACCAGATGCGCGGGCGATTTCGTCCGTCACCCCGCCGCCAGCAGCCGATGCAGAGTGATCTCGGGCGGGCAGTTGAAGCGCACCGGCAGCACCGAGGAGCCCGCGCCGACCGATGTGTAGCCCTGCATGTCGTGATAGCGCCAGGCGCCGGCGCCGAAGGCGCGCGGCAGCGCCGAGTCGAGCGTGAGCGCGAAGCCGCCGGGCAGGCAGATCTGCCCGCCATGCGTGTGGCCGGCGAGCAGAGCGTCGAAGCCGGCATGCGCCGCCTGACGAAAAATCTCCGGCGTATGCGAGAGGAGAATGGAGAATTCGCCGTGCGGAATCCGCTCGCCGGCTTTCTCTATATTGTCGACTCGGAAGTAATGCGCGTCGTCGACGCCGGCGACATGGATGCGCGCGCCCGCGTGCAGGATCGTCTCGCATTCATTGAGCAGCACGCGCATTCCCATCTGCTCGAGGCGCGGCGTCATCGCGATCGTGTCGTGATTGCCGAGCACGGCGAGAATCGGCGCGCGCAGCACGTCGCGCAACGCTGCCATGCCGGCGAGCGCCGCCTCATGCGGCCCATGCGTCGCGCCGCGATAATCGCCGGTCAGCACGCAAAGGTCGTAGGACAGCTCGGCGATGAGCGCGCGCATGCGCGCCATCGCCTGCGGACACATGTCGACATGCAGATCGCTCAGGTGAAGAATGGTGAAGCCGTCGAAGGCGCGCGGCAGCCTGGCGCTGACGATGCGGTTCTCGCGCAGCCGCACCTTCTCGGCATTGGCGAGACCGCGGCGGTAGAGCCCCATGGCGATGAGCGCCGCGCGGATCAGCAGCGGCGAGGCGGCGAGATTTTCCGGATGGAAGAAATTGAGGCCCTGGCCGAAGATCTGCGCTTCATGGTCGCGCTCTATGCCGAGCCTCTGGCGCGCATGCAGCCGCCCGAGCCGCGCCTCGAGCGCGCGCATGACGTCGTCTTCGCTCATCGTCGGTTCTTCTGACGGTTCTTCTGACATGTCGCAGCGCTCCGCCCATGATCATATAAACGGCCGCGACAATTTGCCTATGCGTGCTCGCGCTGTGAAGCGCCTTCGCTTTCGGTCGCCTTTCCAGCGGGTTCCACTGCGTCGCGCGCTTCATGCGGCGATCGTGGCGACGCGCGCCCGATTGCTTTTTCCATGGGCGCTCCTACGTCACAGGCGTCATGCGAGCACGGATATCAGGAGGCGAAAATGGCGGAAGCGCAGACCCGAGTTCCCGTGAAGGACGCGCAAGTTCCCGTGAAAGACACGAAGGAGTCGTCGCCGAACTACGGCTTGTTCGATTGGCATCCTCTGGAGACGCTGCGGCGGCAGATCGACCGCTTGTTCGAGGACGCGCCCTTCCAAAAGGGCGCGACGCCCGATCTCGAGCCCTTCGGCCGCTTCGTCGGCGGCTGGGCGGCGACGCCCGCGGTCGATCTCGTCGAGAAGGACAAGGAATATCAGATTACCGCCGAGCTTCCCGGCATAGACGAGAAGAATGTCGAGGTGAAGCTCTCCAATGGCTCGCTCATCATCTGCGGCGAGAAGAAGGAGCAGCGCGAGGAGAAGGACAAGGGCTATTTCCTCTCCGAGCGCCGCTATGGCTCCTTCCGCCGCGCCTTCCGCGTGCCGGAGAATGTCGAGGCCGACAAGATCGACGCGAGCTTCGCCAAAGGCGTGCTGACCGTGCGTCTGCCGAAATCGGCGCAGGCGCAAAAGGCCGAGAAGAGCATCGACATCAAGGCCGCGTGACGCGGCTTTCATGCGCTCCCTCTTCCGCTCCGCGTGGGAGAGGGCGCGCGAGGCGCTTTCGACGCGAGGGGCTTTCGACGAATGGCGGGCCGATTTCGCCTCGCGACTTTCAACATAGAGAATTTGGACTGGTCGCCATCGGCGCAGGACGAATTCGGGCGGCGCCTCGCCGTGCTGCGTCCGCAACTCGCCGCGATCGACGCCGATATTCTCTGCCTTCAGGAAGTCGACGCGCAGCGCGAGACGGCGCATGCGCCGCGCCGCTTCGTCGCGCTCGATCGCCTCGTCGAAGGCGGCGGCTATGAGCGCTTCTTCCGCGCCGCCACGCTGCGTCCGGGCGGCGACGCGCCGGCCGATATTCACAATCTCGCGATCCTCTCGCGCTGGCCGATCGTCGAGCAGCGCCAGCTCTATCACGACATTGTCGTGCCCTGGCGATGGACGCCGCCCGCCGAAAAAGGCGCGTCCGCGCAGCCGATCGACGTCGCTTTCGACCGTCCCATTCTTTACGCGCGCATCGCTCTCGCCGAAGGCGCGTCCCTGCATGTGCTGAATCTTCATTTGCGCGCGCCGCGCGCCGTGCCTCTGCTCGGGCAGGCGGATCGCAAATCGAGTCGCGCCATCGCGGAAGGGCAATGGCTCGCCGCGCAAAAGCGCGAGGGGCAGGCGCTCGAGGCGCGGCTCTTCGTCGACCGGCTCTTCGACGAAGAGCGCGCGCCGCTCATCGCCGTCTGCGGCGATTTCAACAGTGATGCCTATGATGCGCCGGCGCGCATATTATGGGGCGCCGATGATCCGAGCGGGCCGCGCGGCCTCGCGCCTCTCGCGACGCGCGTCGACGAGCGCGCGCGCTTCACCGTGGTTCACGCCGGCCGAAAGACGCTCATCGATCAGCTATTGGCGTCGCCCGCGCTCGCGGCGCGATGCGCGGAGGTCGCGATCCTCAACGACGGCCTCGCCGACGAGGCGACGGCGCCGGACCCGATCCTCGGCTCCCTGCACGCGCCGCTCGTCGCGACATTCCGCGCGTGACTATTGGCGATCGTCCTCGAAGCCTTCGCAGCTCTCGTCGAACTCGTCGAGCCCGGCCTCGAGATAGCTCGCGAGCAAGGGAATGCCGATGAGATATTTCGATGTCGGTCCTTTGCGCCGCTCCTTCGCCTGAATGACGGCTGAATCCCAATCATCGGCGGTGAAATCCCCGCGCCCGACCCAGACGAGCGCCACCAGCTCCGCCTGCTCGTCCTCATCCATCGCATCGATGAATGCGACGAGCTCGCGGCGATTGGGCGACCAGCCTTCCTCGGTGAGCACGCTCACGAATTTGTCATCCGAGGCATTGGAGGCGTCCGGCTGCATTCCTTCGTCCTCTGCCTCGAGCTCTCGCGCTTTGACGATGACGAAACAAACTTTATCGGTATTGATCTCCGGCATGGCTCACGTCCTCGATCTGTGATCGACATCATATGGGGAGCAGGGGGGCTCGATCACCGTCACCCCCGCGGCGCGCATTTCCGCGCGCGCTTTTTCTCCGCCCTCGGGCGTGACCGGACGTGTGGCGGCGCGCAGAACATGCGTCTCGAAGCCGAGACGCGCGGCGTCGATCGCGCTCGACTTCACGCAGAAGTCCTCGGCCAGGCCGACGATGATGACGCGATCGATGGCGCGACGGCGTAGCTCCTCGGCGAGGCTGGTGTCGTCGAAATCGGAATATTGTTCACGCTCGGGGCGCTTGGCCTTGGAGACGAACAGCGCGCCGGGCGGAAGCCGGAGCGCTGGATGAAACTCGGCGCCCCTGGTGCCGCGCACGCAATGCTGCGGCCAATCGCCGCCCTGCGCGGCGAAGCTCATATGGTCCGGCGGATGCCAATCGCGCGAGGCGACGATCTGCGTTCCCGACCGGCGCGCTTCGTCGATGAGCTCATTGACGATCGGAAGAATCTCCTCGGCGCGCGGAACCGCGAGCTTTCCGCCTGCGAAAAAGTCGAGCTGCAGATCGACGATCAGCAGAGCGTCGGTCGAGCGCAGCCCTATCTTATGTCTCGTCATCGCGACCTGCTCCAACGAAGCCGCACATGCCTCCAGAGCGCAACCCGGCGCCGTCCGATCGCCCGTCGCACGCCGACGCGCTGAAGCGTCTCGTCGAGCCGTCGGCCTATCCGCATGCGCCAGCGCGCGTGGACGTCGTGGAGACACATATGTCACATGTGTTCATCGCGGGAGACCGCGTCTATAAAATGAAGAAGCCCGTACGTTTCGCTTTCCTCGATTTCTCGACGCCGCGCGCCAGGGAGGCCGATTGCCGCGCCGAGCTGCGCCTCAACCGCCGGCTCGCGCCGGACGTCTATCTCGATGTGGTTCCGCTGACGCTCGCGGATGGAGAATTGTCGATCGGAGGCAAGGGCGAGATCGTCGACTGGCTCGTCGAGATGAAGCGTCTTCCGACCGAGCTCACGCTCGATCGGCTGCTCGCCGAAGGACATCTCGACGCCCGGCGGATCGAGGCGCTCGCCGCGCGGCTCGGCGCATTCTACGCGAGCGCCGCGCGCTCCCCCATTTCCGCGCAGGATTATATCGCGCGCTTCTTTCGCGAGCAGGCGGAAAATCGCCGTGTCATCGCGATGCGCGATTTCGCGCTCGACCATCGCCGCGCGCAGGCCGTGCTCGATCGCCTCGAGCGGCGCCTCGTCGCGCAGACGCCGGCGCTCGAGGCGCGCGTGCGCGATGGGCGCATCATCGACGGACATGGCGATCTCAGGCCCGAGCATATCTGCTTTTGCGAGCCTCTGGCGATTTTCGACTGTCTCGAATTCAACGATGAATTGCGTCAGGTCGATCCTTTCGACGAGCTCGCCTTTCTCGCTCTCGAATACGAATTGCTCGGCGCGCCGCACGCGGGCGCGGCGATCGTCGCCGCCACCGCGCGGCGTCTCGGCGCGCCGCCGCCGCCGGCGCTCTTTTCGCTCTATGGCGCCTGCCGCGCAGTTCTGCGCATGCGTCTCGCGCTCGCTCATCTGCTCGATCCAGCGCCGCGCCGCAAAGACAAATGGGAGCCGCTCGCGCGTCGCTATATGGAGCGCGCGGAGGCGCGCCTCACGAGCATCGAGTGAGACGCGGCGGTCTCGCCGGCGAGCGGGTCTCGCGCGCGAGCGACGCCTCCACTCTGCGCTCATAATCCGCGAGTCCCACGCTGATCGTCACCGGATAGGGCGAGGCGCAAGGCGCGAGGCTTCGCATATCGGCCGGCAGCGCCGCCATCGCCGCGCGCGCATGGTCGCGTATGTCGAGCAGGCTCTGGCCCCGATCGATGATTTCGCCGTCGCGCATCACCGGCTCGAGCAGCGGAACGCCGGAATAACGCTCCTCCTCGCGCGCGATCACGTCGCGCACGGCGACGCCGTCGTGAAATAGCCGGAAGATCTGCTTGCGGCCGGGCAGATTGCGCTTGCCGGGGGAGAGCTTCATGCGGCCTTCGCCGGCGAATTCGATGAGCTTATAGGCGATGTCGAGCGAAGGCGCATCGGTCGAGGCCGCCATTTCCGCGCCGACGCCAAAGGCGTCGATCGGCGCGCCGGACGATGCGAGATGATCGATGCGCGCTTCGTCGAGGCCGCCGCTCACGAGGATTTCGACGCGCGCGAGGCCGCCTTCGTCCAGCAGGCGCCGCGCCTGTCGCGACAGCGCGTCTGGATCGCCGGAGTCGAGCCTTATCGCATGGACGTCGAAATCCGCGCCCATCTGCTGCGCCAGAGCGACGACCTTGCGCACGCCTTCGAGCGCGTCATACGTGTCGACGAGCAGCGTCGTGCGCGGAAAAATGCGCGCATAGGCCTCGAAGGCGTCGGCTTCGGACGGGCAGGCCTCGACGAAGCTGTGCGCCATCGTGCCGGCGACGGGAATGTCATGGGCGCGGCCGGCGGCGAGATCGGAGGTCGCGGCGACGCCGGCGATCGAGAAGGCGCGCGCGCCTTTCACCGCGGCGTCGAAGCCCTGCGCCCGCCGTGCGCCGAAATCGACGATCGCGCGGCCGCGCGCGGCGAACACGATGCGCGCCGCCTTGGAGGCGAGGATCGTCTGCAAGCCGATCTGATTGAGGATCAGCGTCTCGACGATCTGCGCCTCGCCGATCGGCGCGGTGACTTCGAGAATGGGCTCATTGGCGAAGACGGGCGTGCCCTCCGGCAGAGCGCGAATGTCGCCGGTGAAGCGAAATCGCGCGAGCCAATCAAGGAAATCCGCCGGGAAGCCGAGCGAGGCGAGATAGCGCAAATCGTCTTCGTCGTAGTGGAGCGCTTGCAGCTCCTTCAGCACATCGGCGAGGCCGCAGGCGAGCAGGAAATTGCGCGACGCCGGCAGGCGCCGCACGAAGAGGCCGAAGCTCGCGCGGCGCTCGGCGACGCCGAGCTCGAAATAGGCGCGCAGCATCGCGATCTCATAGAGATCGACGAAAAGAGCGGATGCGGTCATGGCGCGCCTTTCGGACCAGTCTCGAGCAATTCGTCGATCGAGCCGCCGCCATGCAGACGCGCGATCGCCTCGGCGAGCAGCGCCGCGACGCCGAGCGTGACGAGACGTCCGCGCCAGCGCTGCGCGAGGGCCTCGCGCGGGGCGACCGTGTCGGTGACGACGATCTCGTCGATCGGCGCCATGCGCAGCGCCGTTTCGGCGTCGCGCGCGAAGAGGCCATGCGTCGCGGCGAGGACGATGCGCGTCGCGCCATGCGTGCGGCAGGCATGCGCGGCGCGCGCCATCGTGCCGCCGCTGCTGATGAGATCGTCGAGAATGACGACGGCGCGGCCCGCCACATCGCCGGCGAAAATCTCGCCGCTGATCTCGCCCATGCTGCGATGCTTGTCCATGAAGCCTTTCGCCACCGGCCGCGCGAGAAGGGTCTCCAAGCGCTGGCGGAACAGCTCGGCGCGCTTCTCGCCGCCGAGATCGGGCGAGACGACGGCGACCGGCTCCGCGCCGAGCCGATGCGCGAGATAGCGCGCGAGCAGAGCCTGCGCGTCGAGCGCGACGCTCTCTATGCGAAAGGCGTTCTCGAACGCCGCGACATTATGGGCGTCGATCGTGACGATGCGATGCGCGCCCACGCCCTCGAGCAATTGCGCGACATAGCGCGTCGCGACCGGGTCCAGCGGCTTGGTGCGGCGATCCTTGCGCGCATAGCTAAGATAGGGCGCGACCGCGGTGACGCGCGCGGCGCCGGCGTCGCGCAAGGCGCCGATGAAGAAGAGAAGGCGTATGAGCTTGTCGGCGCCGCTGTCGCCCGCCTCGCCGTCGAGGCTGGAGATCACATAGACATCCTTGTCGCGCACGCCGATCAGCGGCCGGACCTTGCGCTCGTCGTCCTCGAAGCGACGCTCTTCGTGCGGCGCGAGCGCGAGGCCCAATTCGCGCGCGACGCGCTCGCCGAGCGCGCGGCTCGAGCCGAGCGCGAACATGATGATCGTCTCGTCGCCGAGGGGCGGCGCCGCGCGCGCCGGCGCCGGCGTTTCGAAACGTTGAATGCTCATCGCGCCGAGCACGGCGCCGAGAGCGCCGTCGGCGAGCGCAAGCGGCGCGGCGAGAAGCTCGACGCCGGCGCGGTCGCGGCCGTTCTCGACCAGGGTGAACTGGACGAGCGCCGGCTCGCCGATGCGCAAGGCTTCGTCGAAGAGGCGTCGCAGGCGGACGGCGCCGCGGCGATCGGGCGCTTCGCTCAAGCGCGCGCCTTCCGCCACATCGCCGAGCAGAGGAGCGACCGCCTTGGCTCCGATCACGATCTCATAATCGCGCGCCTCCGGCACGGCGCGAAAGGCGAAGCCGGAATGACGCAGATCGGCGACGACGTCGGCGAAAGTCGGCGCGACGCCGCGGCGCGTCGTTCGCCAATGGTCGAGCGCATGCTTGGTCTCGGCGCCGATCGGCTGCGGCGCGAGATCGAGACGCTCGAACAGACGCTTCAGAAAAGGTTGCGTCTCGGCCAGGGTCGTCATGTGCGCCTCTTTGCAGACGCGGGGGTCGCGTTCGGCTTCGGTCGCGTCGCGCCGATGTCCCGGCGGACCATTCGGCGGCGCGTTCTGCGACGCGCTCCAGAGCTCCCGGCTCCTCGAGCAAATGTGTCGCTCCAGCCACGATGTCCAGCCGCGCGGCGCGAAGATATCGCGCCCGCCCTGCGATCGAGGCTAAAAATTTCGAAATCGCGACGGCGATGTCGCGCGCCGCGCGCCGTCTCGTCACGCCCTATCTATCTATCGCGCCGTCGGGCGATCGAGGGCGAAATTCGCGTCACCAGAACGGAGGCTCGACCATGGAGACGACGCCGGAAATCGACTTCCAGGGCATGGAGGCTTCGCCGCAGGCGCAGGCGCGCATCGCGCGCCATATAGACGAGCTCGAGACGCGTTTCGGCCGCGTCACCGCTTGCCGCGTCGTCGTCAGGGCGCCGAGCGCGCGGCATCAGAGCGGCGGGCAATATGAGATCAACATTCGTCTGGCTCTGCCGGACGGGCGCGAGGCGGTCGTCGAGCGCACGCCGCCGGAAGACGAGCGCTATCAGGACTTCGACTTCGCGCTCAATGACGCGTTCAAGCGCGCGCGTCGGCGGTTGCAGGATCAGGTCCGCCGCCTCGAGGGACATGTGAAGCAGCATGCGGAGCCGGCGATCGGCGTCGTGCGACGGATGATGCGCGAGGATGGCTATGGATTCCTAGAAGGCGAGGATGGACTCGAACTCTATTTTCACCGCAATAGCGTCGAAGGCGCGGGATTCGCGGCGCTCGAGAGCGGCGATCGCGTGCGCTATGTGCCTGAAGATGGTGAGAAAGGTCCGCAGGCGAGCGCGGTGCGGCCGCTCGGCGAGCGGGCGCCGTCGTGAGCGCGCCCTCGCATTCGCGCGGCGTCCGCCTATATCGAAAGCGTCGCGCCTCTGCGCCGGAGCAGGATCGCCATGCCTCGTCGTGATCTGCCGTTTTGTGATCGCCATGCCGTTTCGTGACCGTGACGACGCCGGTCGCCGTCTCGCCGAGGCGCTCGTCGCGCATGTCGGCGAGGCGGCGGTCGTCTATGCGCTGCCGCGCGGCGGCGTTCCCGTCGCGGCGCATATCGCCGAGCGATTGAGCGCGCCGCTCGCTCTCGTGCTGGTGCGCAAGATCGGCGTTCCCTATCAGCCGGAGCTGGCCATGGGCGCGGTCGCCGACGGCGGCGCTCCGATCATCGTCCGCAACGAGGATGTGATCGAGGCGGCGGAGGTGACGGAATCGGTTTTCCAGGCCGTCTGCGCGCGTGAGCGGGCCGAGATCGAGCGGCGGCGCACGCTCTATCTCGGCGGCAGGGCGCGGCTCGATCCCGCCGGCAAGCTCGCCGTCGTCGTGGACGACGGAATCGCCACCGGCGCGACGACGCGCGCCGCGCTGCGCGCCGTCAGAGCGCTGCGCCCGGCGCGGCTCGTTCTCGCGGTTCCGGTGGCGCCGACGGATGCGCTCGAGCCGCTGCGTCATGAGGCGGACGAAATCGTCTGCCTCGAGCATTATCGCGACTTCGGCGCGATCGGCTTTTTTTACGAGAATTTTCGCCAGATCGACGACGCAGAAGTGATCGACATCCTCGATCGCTTCTCGCCGCGCGCGTGACCGGAGGCTCCGATGCGCGTCGGCGCGCCCAGGGAAGTCAAGGACAATGAATTTCGCGTGGCGCTGACTCCGGCCGGCGTCTACGAGCTGGTGCAGCGCGGCCATCTCGTGATGGTGGAGCGCGGCGCGGGAGTCGGCGCAGGGCTTTCCGATGGCGATTATCGGACCGCGGGCGCGGCGATCGTCGAGGGGCCGGACGAGATCTATTCCGGCGCCGATCTCGTCGTGAAGGTGAAGGAGCCGCAGCCGCAGGAGCGCGCGCGATTGCGGCCGGGCCAGATCCTCTTCGCCTATCTGCATCTCGCCGCCGATCGCGCCCAAGCGTTGGAGCTGATGCGCTCCGGCGCGATCTGTATCGCTTATGAGACGGTGACGTCGCCCTTCGGCGGCCTGCCGCTGCTCGCGCCGATGTCCGAGATCGCGGGGCGCCTCGCGCCGCAGGCGGGCGCGCGATGTCTGGAAAAATCCATGGGCGGGCGCGGCGTGCTGCTCTCCGGCGCGCCGGGCGTGCCGCCGGCCGAGGTGGTGATCCTCGGCGCGGGAATGGTGGGGACGCAGGCGGCGATGATCGCGCTCGGCATGGGCGCGAGCGTCATCGTCGCCGATCGCGGCGCCGAGCCGCTGCGTCGCCTGTCCGCGCGCTTCGGCAATGCGGCGCGCACGATCTTCTCGACGCCGACGGCGATCGCCGAGCTCGTGCGCCGCGCCGATCTCGTCATCGGCGCCGCCTTGGTTCCGGGGGCCGCGGCGCCCAAGCTCATCAGCCGTGGGATGCTGGCCGGCATGAAGCCGGGCGCGGTCATCGTCGATGTGGCGATCGATCAGGGCGGCTGCTGCGAGACCTCGCGGCCGACGACGCATTCCGATCCCGCCTATGTCGTCGACGGCGTCATTCATTATTGCGTGACCAATATGCCGGGCGCGGTGCCGCGCACCTCCACTTTCGCTCTCGCCAGCGCGACATTGCCTTTCGTGCTGGCGCTGGCCGACAATGGGCTAGGCGCTGTGCGCGACGATCCGCATCTCGCCGCGGGCCTCACGGTCGCGCGCGGCGAGATCGTCAACGCATCCGTCGCCGCGGCGCTCGGCCTTCCCTTCGCGCCGGCGCAGAAAATCGCGAAGAGCTGAAACGCGAAAATCAGAAGTTCGACGAAAATCAGAGGTTCGACAAGGAGCGTCACGATGCGGCTGCTATCGTCGGCCTTCGCCCATGGCGAGGAGATTCCCCGCAAATACACATGCGACGGCGCCAATGTCTCGCCGCCGCTGCGCTGGAGCGAGGCGCCCTCGCATACGAAGAGCTTCGTTCTGCTCTGCGACGATCCCGACGCGCCGGCGGGCGTCTGGCGTCACTGGGCGGTCTATGATCTCTCCCGCGACGCCACCGGGCTGCCGGAGGGCGCCGGACGACCGGGGCCGCAACGCGGCTTCTTGCAGGGGATCAATGATTTCGAGGGCTCCGGCTATGGCGGGCCATGTCCGCCGCCGCGTCATGGCGCGCATCGCTATCGCTTCCGCCTGATGGCGCTCTCCACCTCCACGCTTCCCGTCTCGCGCAAGGACCCGAGCTGTCTCGATGTGGAGCGCGCCGCGAGCGAGGTGCTGTTCGAGGAGGCGCTCCTCGTCGGGACCTATAAGCGTTGAGCGATCTTTCGCTCGGCGCTCAATCGGCGTGGCGCTCTGTCGCCGGAGCCGGCTCTTTTTTCTCCTTCTTCTCGCCCTTGGCCTCGCCGGGCGTGAAGATGCTGCGCACGCGCTGGCCGGGCTTCTCAAGCACGGTCGCCTGGCCGCTCGCTGTGTCGTAGATGAGCTTCTCGCCCTTCACGACGCTGTCGCCCTGGATCAGAGTCACATTGCCGATGAGATAGACCTTGTTCTCGCTGCGGTCGTAGCTGCCGCGGTCGCCGGTCCCGATCTGATCCTTGGAGACGAGCGTCACCGGCCCTTCGGCGTCTATGTGGCGGACGCGGTCGCTGCCGCCATTGCCGTCCTGGCCCTGCTGCGCCTTGTCCAGGAAGAGGATGAGGCGCGAGGCCTTCAGCGTCGAGGGGCCGTTCACGACGACGACGCTGCCCGAATAGACGAGCTTCTGCTCCTTGTCGAAAAAATCGAGCTTGCCCGCGTCTATGTCGACCGGGTCCTTGGCGCTCGCGCCGGGAAGTATGCCGCCGGAGCGCCCTTTGGCGGCGGCGGGCGGCGCTGCGGCGAGAAGCGCGGCGGACAAAAGCGCGGCCGTGGCGAGGGGGAGGAAATGAAAGGCTTTCATGGAGACGATCCTTCCGCCGTCTCGGCGCCGTCATCGTCGCCGGGCAGCGTCGTATGCACCGCGCCGGAAAAGGTCGCGCGCCGCTCGTTCTGCGAGAATTCGACCGAATTCGACGTCACCACCGATTTGTCCAGCGTCAGCCTCGTGGGCTGGTCCGAGGTGACGACATTGCCGCGAAAATCGATCACCGCCGCCTCGCTGCGCAAATCATAATGCTTGCCGTCGAAGATGCGGGCGCCGCCGGAGAGATTGGCGCGGTCTTTCTTGGCGTCATAGAGGCCATTTTCCGCCGTCAGCACGATGTTGGACTCGGTGTCGCTCTGGAAATGCACCTCGAGCTGCTCGAGCTCGAACACATCGGGCTTGGCGATATCCTGTATTCCGGTGCGGGCGCGCAGCTCATAGGGGCGGCCGTCTTTGCTATAGCCGACGAGCTTGGGGCTCTCAATGGTGATGCGAGTACCCTGCGTGGCGATGCGCGAGAAGCGCAGATCGGCCGGCAGAAAGCGCAGCGAATGGAAGGCGACGCCCACGGCCACGGCGGTGAGAATGGCGCCGCTGCCCCACAGCAGCCAGCGCCTCAGCTTGGCCACGCGCAGCGAATGGCGTCGCGCCTGCGGAATGGCGTCGCGTCGCGGCGCGATGATGGAGGCGAGCCGATCGCGTCTATCGGTCGGCGGCGAGACGTCGTTCATTCCATTCCTGCTCGCCATCCCTGCGCGAGAACGCCCGCGAGATAACGCCGGCCGCATGGCGAATTCGAGGCGTCATTCATGCGAGAAAATATCGGTCTCCGGCCAGCCCGCGAGATCGAGGCGAGCGCGCGTCGGCAGAAAGTCGAAGCAGCGGGCGGCGAAATCGGCGCGGCCCTCGCGGGCCAGCATGACATCGAGCTTCTCGCGCAGCGCATGGAGATAGAGCACGTCCGAGGCCGCATAGGCGAGCTGCGCGTCCGACAGCGTCGCCGCGCCCCAGTCCGACGATTGCTGCTGCTTGGAGATTTCGACGGCGAGCAATTCGCGCACGAGATCCTTGAGCCCGTGGCGATCCGTATAGGTGCGGATGAGCTTGGAGGCGATCTTGGTGCAATAGACCGGCTCCGCCGTCACGCCGAAGGTCTTGGCCATGACGGCGATGTCGAAGCGCCCGAAATGAAACAGTTTCAGCACTTTCGGATCGGCGAGGAGGCGCGTGAGATTGGGCGCCTGCGTCTGGCCCGGCGCGATGCGCACGAGATCGGCGTCGCCGTTCCCGCCCGAGAGCTGGACGAGGCAGAGCCGGTCGCGATGCGGATTGAGGCCGAGCGTTTCCGTATCGATGGCGACGACGGGGCCGAGATTGGCGCCGTCCGGCAGATCGCCCGAATGCACGCGGATGGTCATGGGGTTTTGATTCGCTTTCTCGAGGGACAGCGACCTTTAGCCGATTTCCGGGGGCGCTGTCGAAATAAAGGCGACGAATCGCGTCGACCATCGCTGCCGATCCAGACGTCGGTCATGTCGGAGCCGTCCTTGCTCGGCCTGCGTCAGCCAGGCCTGAAAAACATTATCCAGAGCATCCAAAGGGTGATGCTTACAAAAGACAAATACACGCTCAAATATAAGAGACCGGCTCGAGTTCCAACGGTATTGGCATAATTTTGTATTTCTGCCGCAAACGATGAGTATATGTCTTCATCGTCGAACACAACGACAAAAAGAATAAGACACAGAGATGTCGATACAAGAAGACATGCTGCCGTGACATATATAAATATGCTATAATGTCCATCGAACAATATTAAGCATTGTTTACAATCTTTGATCGATAATCCAAGACCTGCCATAATTAGTGAGTTGGATGACAGGATTCCGCGCGCTTTATTGAGTTGTCGATCAACAACCTTGTGAAAATAATCTAATACGCTATAGCATTGAAACGGAGCTCCAGCGTTTTGTTGTGGGTCGCGGAGAGATTGAGGAAACTCATCGCCAGTATGGCGTCGCCATATTTCATTCCTGATATTTTTTATCTTTTCTTTGCTTGGAACGAAAAGACGATATCCCTGATAGCCGATGAATATTATAACTAGCAATAATATTGCTGATACTGTTTCTTCATTCATTGCTATGACTTTCATCTTGAAAATAGACACAAAGTCTTATGGGAGCATATCAAAATTGAAAATAACCGAGCTTGCTTCCTCACGTCGTCGGCAAGGCTGTATCCGCGACTGATACGCATTCGTGCCTGCAAATTATATTATAAATATAGGCTGTCAATGTAAAATCGCTCACGCAATTCGGCTCCTCGTTGCAAAACGCCAACGGCGGCGACATGCTCTACGGCGCATCCCAATAGCCGAACGGCCGCTTCGACAATTCCGAGTTGAAGTAGCGCGGATCGCCGGAGACCTCGCGGCCGAGCCAGCCGGGGCGGTCGAAAGGCTCCTCTTCGGACCCCAGCTCGATCTCGGCGACGATCAGCCCGTCATTCTCGCCCTGGAACACGTCGACGGTCCAAATATGGCCGCCGAACACTTCCTCATAGCGCGTCTTCTCGATCAGCGGGCGCTCGCACAGGCGGTCGAGCATGAGCTGCGCATCCTCGACGGGAATGGGATATTCGAATTCCGAGCGCGTGACATTGGCGGCGCGCCCCTTGATCGTCAGAAAGGCGGCGCCGCCGGCGATGCGCACGCGCACGACGCGATCCTCCACGCGCGAGAGATAACCCTGGCGAAAGGCGACGCCATCATTGCGCGGCCGCCACTGCTCGCGCGTCACCAGGAACTTTCGCTCGATTTCCACGCCCATTCCATCCTCCTCGATCAGCTCGCCAGCGCGGCGGCGCGCTCGACGCCTTTGGGAAAATTCACATTGAGCCGCGGATCGGCGTCGAGCGCGCGCAGCGCCTCGGCGAGGAGTCGCTCGTCCTCGCTCTCGAGCGCGACGCTCTCCATCGGCGCGGGGCCGATCTGCAGCCGCACGAATTCCGCCGCGCAATCGTGAAATGTAAAGCGCAGACGTGATTTTCGCACCGCCACCGCGCGCAGGGCGGGGCAGGGCGCGACGATCTCGTCGAGAAAGCGCGTCGTGTCGTAAGCGGCGCGGCCGACACGGTCGAGCGGCAGCGCCAAGGCCGCGGCGGCGGCGGCGAGACGTTCCGTCGACAACGGAAACGCCGAATGAAAGGCCGGCGTCCATAATTCGAGGCCGTCGTCGACGCGCAGCAGGCGCTTGACCTCGAGCGCCTGGTCGCGAATCTTCGCCGAATGCGGCGTGAGCGCGTTGAGCAGATAGATTTCGTCGCTGCGGCGCGGCAGGCATGTCGGCGGGCCGAGCTTCGCCTCCAGCGCCGCGAGATCGGCGCCGAAAATGCGCCATTCCCAGCGCGGCGTCGCATTCGGCTCGAGCGCGTCCATTGGACCTCTCACTCTCACGGCGAGCGCCGCCGGCGAACAATCTACGGGGCTTGCCTTCGGCGGGCTTGCCTTCGGCGACGGCTCTCGTCCTCGCGCCGATCCACGACATGTAGCGCGGCGGCGGCCGGAGAGGATGCGCATTCGTTCGCCATTCAGAAACACAGCGAACAAGCTGGCGCAACACCCGGGTTCGAAATAGGGCGCAGGCGACGGCCGGCCCGATTCGGGCGCGGCCGACGCGGGACCATTCGCGACGTTCATGAACGATATTACGCCGGATTCCGCCTTTCGAGAGGCGCGCGCACGCCATGAGGCGGGCGCGATCGACGAAGCGGCCACGCTGTATCGTGGCGTGCTCGCATCCTTTCCGCGGCACGCCGACAGCCTGCATCTGCTCGGCCTGCTCGAGGTCGAGCGCGGCGCGCCGCAGGCGGGGCTGGACTTGATCGGCGCGGCGATGTCGATCGCGCCCGGGCAGGCGATTCATCACAACAGCCGCGCGCTCGCGCTTCGCGCGCTCGGACGCTTCGACGAGGCGGTGGATGATTATCGCGCCGCTGTGGCGCTGCGCCCCGGCTCCGGCGAGCTCCGTTGCAATCTCGCGATCGCGCTGACCGAGCTCGGCCGCGGCGTGGAAGCGGCGGCGCATTACGCCAAGGCCGCCGAATGCGCGCCGGACCGGCCGGAAATCTGGTACAATCTCGCCAATGCGCTGGCCGAGATCGGCCCCGCCGCGCAGGTCGAAGCGGCGTTTCTGCGCGCCATAGAGCTGGAGCCGCGGCTCGTCGAGGCGCAAGCCAATTTCGGCCGCTGGCTGATGCAGCGCGGCCGCTGGAGCGAGGCTGCGGCGCGCCTCACCATCGCCGTGCGGCTCGCTCCGGCCGCCGCCTATTGGAACAATCTCGCCGTCGTCCTGCAGGAGCTCGGCCGCCATTCCGAGGCGATCGTCTGCTACGAGAGCGCGCTGACGCTGCAGCCCGATCTCGCCGACGCGCATTACAATCTCGGCTGCCTGCTGCACGTCAGGGGACGCACGGATGAGGCCGTGGCCCGTCATCATGCGGCGATCGCAGCGGATTCGCGTCATGGCGGCGCGCGCATCGCGCTGTGCATGGCGGAGCTGCCGATCCTCTATGCCGCGCAGGAGGAGATCGCCCTCCGTCGCGCGCGCTATGCGGCCGCGCTTGAGGCGCTCGTCGCTTCGTCGCGAGATGCGGAGATCGCCGCCGCGCTCGCGCCGGCCATCGGCGCGACGCAGCCGTTTTTCCTTCCCTATCAAGGCGAGGACGATCGCGCATTGCAGACGCGCTACGGCGAATTCGCTTGCCGTGTCCTGGCGCAGACGCGTCCCGCCGCGCCGCTCGCGCCGCCGCCTGCGCCCGGCGAGCGCATCAGAATCGGCCTCGTGAGCGGCTTCTTCTGCCGCCATACGGTGTTCCGCCTCTTTCTCGAGAGCTGGATCACGCGGCTCGATCGCGCGCGCTTCGAGCTGATCGGCTTCCACACCGGCAGGACGCAGGACGCCGACACGATTCTCGCCGCGCAATATTGCGAGCATTTTCTATGCGAGCCGTCGACGCCGCAGGGCTGGCGCGAGGCCATCGTCGCCGCGGCGCCGCATGTTCTGCTCTATCCAGAGATCGGCATGGACCCGGTTTCCGGCTGGCTGGCGGCGCAGCGCCTCGCCCCCGTCCAATGCATGGCCTGGGGCCAGCCGGAGACGAGCGGCATGCCGACGATCGACTATTTCCTGTCGAGCGCGCTGATGGAGCCGGACGGCGCCGAGCGCTTCTACACCGAGCGGCTGGCGCCGATGCCCAATCTCGGCCTGCATTACAGGGCGGAGCAGCTCGCCCTGACGCCGCTCGACAGGACGCTCTTCGGCGCCAAGCCCCATGCGCCGATCTTCTTCTCGGGGCAGGCGCTCTATAAATATCAGCCCTGCCACGACATCGTCTTCCCGCGCATCGCAGCGGCGGTCGGCCCTTGCAAATTCCTCTTCATCGCCTTCGCCAAGAGCGAGGAGGTGACGGCGGCGTTTCGCGCGCGGCTGCAGCGCGTCTTCGCGGCGGCGGGGCTTTCCGCCGACGATCATTGCGTGATCCTGCCGCAAATGCCGCAGGAGCTGTTCATCGCCGCGGCCGCCGCCTCCGACGTCATTCTCGACACGCTCGGCTGGTCGGGCGGCCGCTCGACGTTGGATCTGCTCGGCGCCGACCGGCCGATCGTGACGCTGCCGGGCGATTTCATGCGCGGGCGCCATACGGCCGCGATTCTGCGCCGCATCGGTTGCGAGGAGACGATCGCCTCCTCGCTGGACCATTATGTCGAGATCGCCGTGCGCCTGGGGCGCGACCGCGCTGCGCGCGCTGCGCTCGCCGGCTTCATCGCCGCCAACAAGCACAAGGCTTTCGAGGATATGGATTATATTCGCGCGCTCGAGGATTTTCTCGAAGCGGCGGCGCGCAACGGCCCATTCTGAGCGCTCGGCCGTCGCGGAGTGGATAAGCTCGCGGCGGCGCCTATATGTGAACGGCTCACGCGCCCAGGTGAGCAAACATATATAGCGACGACGAGGCCCACCCATGGAGAAGCCCGCGAAAGACAACGCCTGGTCTTTCCATCTCGCCTATTTCCTCTCGGCGCTCGTCGGCGTTCTCGTCCTGCAGCAGATGTGGACGGTCTACCGCCAGACCGAGGTCGTTCCCTATAGCGAGTTCGAGACTCTGCTGCGTGACAGCAAGATCGACTCGGTCGAGGTCGGCGGCGACGTCGTGCGCGCGACGTTGAAGGAGCCGATGAAAGACGGCCGCAAGCAGATCGCCGCCGTGCGCGTGCCGACGGACATCGCCGCAGAGCTCGAGGCGGCCAAGGTCAAATATTCCGGAATCGTCGAAAATACCTTTGTCTCGACGCTGCTCTCCTGGGTCCTGCCGATCGCGCTGTTCTTCCTGGTCTGGAGCTTTTTGTCGCGTCGCGTCACGCAAGGGCTCGGCTCGGTCATGCAGATCGGCCAGAGCCGCGCCAAAATCTTCGTCGAGACGCAGGTGAAGGTCGGCTTCGCCGATGTCGCCGGCGTCGACGAGGCCAAGGAGGAGTTGCAGGAGGTCGTGGCCTTTCTGAAGGACCCGCAGACCTATGGGCGGCTCGGCGCGCGCGTTCCGAAAGGCATATTGCTGGTGGGGCCGCCCGGCACCGGCAAGACGCTGCTCGCCCGCGCGGTGGCGGGCGAGGCGGGCGTGCCCTTCTTCTCCATCACCGGCTCGGAATTCGTGGAAATGTTCGTCGGCGTCGGCGCCGCGCGGGTGCGCGATCTCTTCACGCAGGCGCGCGCCTCCGCGCCTTGCATCATCTTCATCGACGAGCTCGATGCGCTCGGCCGCGCGCGCGGCGTCTCGGGCCTCTCCGGCGGTCATGACGAGAAGGAGCAGACGCTCAATCAATTGCTCGCCGAGTTGGACGGTTTCGATCCCTCCTCCGGCGTCGTGCTGCTCGCCGCCACCAATCGGCCCGAGGTGCTCGATCCGGCGCTGCTGCGCGCGGGGCGCTTCGATCGGCAGATTTCCGTCGATCGGCCGGACAAGATCGGCCGCGCCGCGATCCTCGACGTGCATTTGAAGAAGATCAAGCTCGGCGCCGATGTCGACCCCGCCGAGATCGCCGCCATGACGCCCGGCTTCACCGGCGCCGATCTCGCCAATCTCGTCAACGAGGCCGCGACGCTGGCGACGCGCCGGCGCGCGGCGTCGGTGACGCCCGATGATTTCATCGCCGCGATCGAACGTGTGATCGCCGGACCGGAGAAGCGCAATCGGCTGCTGCATCCGCGCGAGCGGCGCATCGTCGCCAATCATGAGATGGGTCATGCGATCGTCGCCATGGCGCTGCCGGATATGGACCCGATCAAGAAGGTCTCGATCATTCCGCGCGGCATGGGCGCGCTCGGCTATACGATGCAGATGCCGCTCGAGGACCGCTACCTGATGACGCGCACCGAGCTGATAAATCGCATGACGGTTCTGCTCGGCGGCCGCGCGGCGGAGATGGCGGTGTTTCACGAGGCGACCACCGGCGCCGCCGACGATCTGCAACGCGCCACCGAAATGGCCCGCTCCATGGCGACGCGCTACGGCATGGAGCCTTCCGTCGGGCAGGCGTCCTATATCGCCGAGCGGCCGCGCTATCTCGACATCGGCGATCTCGGCCAGCGCTCCGCGGCGAGCGAGGAGACGAGCGCCAAGATCGACCGCGCCGTCCGCGAATTGGTGGACGACGCCTTTGCGCGCGCGACGCGGATTTTGAAGAGCTGCGCCAGCATCCACGAGGAGTCGGCGAAGAAGCTGCTCGACGAGGAGACGTTTTCGGAAGAGGAGCTGGAGCCGATAAAGGCGCAGGTGCAGGCCCGCATCGAGGTTCGCGGGTCTTCGGTCATTGCAGAAGGTCGCGCGTGATGTCTCGGCGGCCGTGAAGGATTCGGATCACGCTCAGAAGGTCCTCGCCTTCGAGGCGGCGATAGACGAGATAGGGAAACACCACGCCGATGCGCACATGCGCGCCGAGGCTGGCGCGTGAGGGGCAGATTTCGGGATGGGCCGCGATCCGCTCGAAGAAGCTCTCGAACCGGCGATTGTATTTCTCGGCGATGCGAACGCCCGCCTCGCGCGCGATCTCTGCGAGTATGTCGGCCATGTCCGCGTCGGCGAGCGCCGTGACGACGACGCGCGTCGTCATCCTTTCATCGCCGCGAGCCGAGCCGCGTTTCGCGCCTTGAGCTCGTCGAGCGAGATGATCTCGCCGCGTTCGAGCGCGGCGAGGCCTTCGGCGACCAGAGGCTTGGCCCAGGCGAGATCGTCGCCCTCCTCGAGCATGCGCTCGGCGATGCGCTCATCGATGAGCCGGCGCGCCGCCTCCTCGATCGAATTGAAATCGCCACGCGCCACCCGGGCGTCGAGCCACGCTTCCTGCTCAGGGGTGAGGGTAATCGGCATTCGCCTTCTCTACCACGAAACGCCCGGCTCGGAACAGCAGACAGCTGCACTTGGACGGCTCGCTCAATTGCAGGGCGCAAGGGCGTCGCGTGGCGCATTCGGAGGCCACCCGTCGAGTTCATTCGCTCGCGCATCGGAGAGCCGAGCTCGACACATCAGTTCATTCATTGGAGAGATCGAGCCGTCGCCGCTACCCCAGAAGGCGCAATCCGAGTCGCGAAATATGATCCATGCTCGTTGCGCCGCCTTGAGCTTGGCCTTTTCCTGCGGATCGAGATAACACGCTACAGCCTGATACGATTTATTCAGCTTTTCGTCGGCCGCGCGAAAGTCTTTCATCGCGCAGTCGGTCATATCGCGCTGTGTCATGGCCTCGTCCCAGCACGACCGACCGCGCGGCGCCGTAGAATTGGCTGTGGTTTCGGAGTGAGAAACCTCACCGGACGAGATTAACAGAATCGCTGCAAGGATAACGGCGGAGCAGGCGATGTCGCGATATACGCTATGCGCTCGTATGCGGCGCTCCCTTTCACTTTTGCGCAATTGTCGTCAATTCGTCATACGCAACGAAGCGCGAAAAGTCGGGCCGCGTGGAACGCGCCGAAGCGCGTTCCATCTCGCATGGGGCGGATCACGTCACCCCAGCGTCTTCTTCAGCTCGGCGAGAATGGCGTCGCCCATCTGGCTGGTCGAGACCGGCTTGCCGCTCGGCCCGACGATGTCCGCCGTGCGCAGGCCGGCGGCGAGCACATTGGCGATCGCTTTGTCCACCGCGTCGGCAGCCTCGGTGAGGCCGAAGGAATAGCGCAGCGCCATCACGACGGAGCCGATCATGGCGATCGGATTGGCGAGGCCCTTGCCCGCAATGTCCGGCGCCGAGCCATGCACGGGCTCGTAGAGCGCCTTGCGCTTGCCGGTGGCGGCGTCTTCTCCGCCGAGCGAGGCCGAGGGCAGCATTCCGAGCGAGCCGGTCAGCATGGAGGCGACATCCGACAGCAGGTCGCCGAACAGATTGTCGGTGACGATCACGTCGAACTGCTTGGGCCGGCGCACCAGCTGCATGCCGAGCGAATCGGCGAGCATATGGTCCAGCTTCACATCGGCATAGTCGCGCGCATGCAGGGCGGCGACGGTCTCGCGCCACAGCAGCCCGGACTTCATCACATTGGATTTTTCCGAGGAGGTCACGCGATTGTCGCGCTTGCGGGCGAGCTCGAAGGCGACGCGGGCGATGCGCTCGATCTCGTAGGTCTCATAGACCTGCGTGTCGACGCCGCGCTTCTGGCCATTGCCGAGATCGGTGATCTCCTTGGGCTCGCCGAAATAGACGCCGCCGGTCAGCTCACGCACAATCATGATGTCGAGGCCGTCGACGAGATCGGGCTTCAGCGAGGAGGCCTCGACCAGCGCCGGATAGCAGATGGCCGGACGCAGATTGGCGAAGAGGCCGAGGTCCTTGCGCAGGCGCAGCAGGCCAGCCTCGGGGCGCACGTCATAGGGCACGCCATCCCATTTCGGGCCGCCGACGGCGGCGAGCAGCACGGCGTCGGCGCTCTGCGCGAGGGCCATGTCGGCCTCGCTGATCGCCTGGCCATGGGCGTCATAGGCGGCGCCGCCGACGAGGCCGTTCTCCGTCTCGAAAGAGGCGACGCCGGCCGTGCTCAGAAAGGCGACGAGCTTCTCGGCCTCGGCCATGATTTCCGGGCCGATGCCGTCGCCGGGCAACAGAAGAAGCTTGTAGGCGGCCATGCAATCCCTCTCTATGACTGGTTCCCTCGCGTTCGCGCCGTCAATAAGGCGCTCGCCGCCGCAACGCAACAAGGTGGAAAAATCCATCGTGATGCGACAATCTGTCCGAATCGACGCGCTTGCCGGGACAGCGACGG
The DNA here is from genome assembly GCF_036560965.1 of Methylosinus sp. Classification (NCBI taxonomy): domain Bacteria; kingdom Pseudomonadati; phylum Pseudomonadota; class Alphaproteobacteria; order Hyphomicrobiales; family Methylocystaceae; genus Methylosinus; species Methylosinus sp. Next base: position 65,389 of record NZ_DATBQF010000005.1, read on the forward strand.
CCGTGCAGCCTGTGGTCGGAGGCCCATAAGGAGCCCGCTTCGCGCCCCTCGCGCTTCATGGCGCCCAACCATGAAGCATGAATGCCGCGACGGATAAAAAACGAGAAAAAAGAGGAGACGCGTTTCATGTCGAAATCGAAGATCGTGGCGGCCGCCTTGCTGGCGACCGCGCTCACCGCCGGCCACGCCGAGGCCTTCTGCCTGTTCTCCTGCGAGCCGACCGCCGACAACGCTCGCTCGGTGTTCGAGAACCGGTTGAAAAAGAAGTTCGATCCGGACGCTCGGATCGTCAAGTTCGACGTGTCGCGCTTCTGGCAGCTCGATGTCGAGGGCGCCGGTCACAAGGCGGTCGAATTTTATTTCACCTCCACGGTGGAGTTCCCCAAGGGCGCCCATCTCGATTGCAAGCCGGACGACGCCGGGGCGGTCAAGGCCGGCTGCTCGGCGAGCAAATATTTCTCGACCACCGTCTCCAATCAGGAGATCAAGGACCATCAATATATCGAGCCCGGCGCGAAGATCGACTTCAGCGACGAGACGCGCTTCGATCAAGCCCCCGGCGGCTGGAAGGGCCAGGACGGCAACTCCTACTGATCGGACGTCGCCGCCCCTTCCCTAGGCCCGCGCAATTGGTGTAGAAGGCCGCGACAAGAAAATGCGCGGGCCGCGGGGCGGGCGGAAACCGAGCGCCGGGAGATAGCGGTTCATGCAGCAGGTTATCATCGTCATCCACCTGATGGTGGTGGTCGCTCTCGTTATTCTGATTCTGTATCAGAAGTCGGAGGGCGGCGCGCTCGGCATCGGCGGCGGCGGCGGCCTGTTCACGGGCCGCGGCCAGGCCAACGCCATCACCCGCGCGACGGGCATTCTCGGCGCGATCTTCTTCCTGACGAGCATCGCTCTCACCGTTCTCCCGGCCTGGGAGCGCGGCGGCGAGGGGGTCGACGCCGGCAAGCTCGAGCTCAAGGAGCTGCCGCCGGCCGGCGCGCCGGCGACGCCGGGCGCCGCCGCCCCGGCCCCGGCCGAGAAGAAAGAGAGCATCTTCGACCAGCTGCAGCGCGCCCAGCAGCAGCGCCAGGGCGCGACGCCGCCGGCCGCCGAGCAGCCGACCGCTCCGGCCGAGGCGACTCCCCCGGCGGCCGAAGGCGCGAAAGAGCCCGAGGCCAAGGCGCCTGAAGTGAAGGCTGCTCCCGAAGTCAACGCTCCCGCGGGCGTCGACACGGCCCCGACCGAGCAGAAATAAGGCGCGGGGCGGCCTAAGGCCGCCTCCCGCAGCTTCGGCGCGAGAGAACGCGCCGGTGGAAATCCGCCGGCCGACGAAAAAAGTCTTTTCCGAATCGATCCCGAGGCGATAAGCGTAAGGCCCCATGGCGCGGTACATCTTCATCACCGGCGGCGTGGTCTCCTCACTCGGCAAGGGCTTGGCGTCGGCAGTGCTCGGAGCATTGCTTCAGGCGCGTGGCTACACCGTGAGGCTGCGCAAGCTCGATCCCTATCTCAACGTCGATCCTGGCACGATGAGTCCGTACCAGCACGGCGAGGTCTTCGTCACCGACGACGGCGCCGAGACCGATCTCGATCTCGGCCATTACGAGCGCTTCACCGGCCGTCCCGCCTGCAAGCAGGACAATGTGACGACCGGGCGCATCTATCAGGACATCATCGCCAAGGAGCGGCGCGGCGACTATCTCGGCGCGACGATCCAGGTCATTCCCCATGTCACCAACGCCATCAAGGACTTCGTCCTCGAGGGCAACGACCATGTCGATTTCGCGCTGATCGAGATCGGCGGCACGGTGGGCGACATCGAGGGCCAGCCCTTCTTCGAGGCGATCCGCCAGCTCGGCAATGAGCTGCCGGAGAAGCATTGCGTCTATATCCATCTGACGCTGCTGCCCTTCATCCCCAGCGCCGGCGAGCTGAAGACCAAGCCGACGCAGCATTCGGTGAAGGAGCTGCGCTCGATCGGCATTCAGCCGGACATTCTCCTCTGCCGCACCGATCGCGAGATCCCGCGCGAGGAGCGCCGCAAGCTCGGCCTGTTCTGCAACGTCCGCGAGAGCGCCGTGATCGAGGCGCGCGACGCCGCCCATATCTATGACGTGCCGCGGGCCTATCACGCGGCGGGTCTCGACGCGCAGGTGCTCGCCGCCTTCGGCATAGACCCGGCCCCCAAGCCGGATATGAGCCGCTGGAATGCGGTGACGCAGCGCGTCAACAATCCCGAGGGCGAGGTGACGATCGCCGTCGTCGGCAAATATACGGGCATGAAGGACGCCTATAAGAGCCTCATCGAGGCTCTGGCGCATGGCGGCATCGCCAATCGCGTGAAGGTCAATCTCGACTGGATCGAATCGGAGGTGTTCGAGAGCTCCGATCCGGCCGCGCATCTCGAGCATGTGAACGGCATTCTCGTGCCCGGCGGCTTCGGCCAGCGCGGCGCGGAGGGCAAGATTCTCGCGGCGCGCTTCGCCCGCGAGCGCAAGGTCCCCTATTTCGGCATCTGCTTCGGCATGCAGATGGCCGTCATCGAGGCGGCGCGGGCGCTCGCCGGCATAGAGAAAGCCAATTCCACCGAATTCGGCCCTTGCGAGCAGCCCGTCGTCGGTCTGATGACCGAATGGCTGCGCGGCAATGATCTCGAGCAGCGTCGCGCCGGCAACGATCTTGGCGGCACCATGCGGCTCGGCGCCTATCCCGCGCATTTGAAGCCCGGCTCGCATATCGCGAAAATCTACGGCCGCCATGATATTTCCGAGCGCCACCGGCACCGCTACGAGGTGAACTCGGCCTTTCGCGAGCAGCTCGAGGCGCATGGCCTCTCCTTCGCGGGCCTGTCGCCGGACGGGCTGCTGCCGGAGACGGTCGAGATTCCCGACCATCCCTGGTTCATCGGCGTGCAATATCACCCGGAGCTGAAGTCGCGCCCCTTCGAGCCGCATCCGCTGTTCGCGAGCTTCATCGAGGCGGCCAAGGCGCAGAGCCGGCTGGTCTGAGGCGAGAGCGAGCCGGAAGGCTCGCGGTCCAAAGCGCTTTCGGCATGCGAGCCTTCAGGCTCGCATGCCGGCGTTCCCCCGGAATTTCGGGCTTTCACCCCACCTTTTCGAATTGCGGCGACGCCGCCGCCGGCGCGTGGCCTGCGCGCCAGGCGGCGCGGACGGCGAGAAAAGCGGCGGCGAGAAATCCCGCCGTCGTCAAAGTGAAGCTCACCCCCGCCATCAGCGGAAAATGCGGCTCGACCAGCGGGAGCGTCGCCGGATCGACCTTCGGCTGCAGCGAACGCAGCACGAAGCTGAGCGGATTGTTGAAGGCGCCGAAGCAGCTCGCGGCGATCACCCAGAGCGGCGGCCGAATCGCATATTGGCGAAACAGCAGCGCGAACAGAAACAGGAACTGCGCCATCATCAGATAGTCGATATGGCCGCGGATGAGATCGTCGCGCCGGGCGATCGCTTTGGCGATCACGCCATCGGGAAAGAACAGGCTCACGCCCAAGACCCAGGCGATGGCGAGCGCGATGCCCAGCAGCAGCGCCGCAAAGCCGAGAAGAAAAGCGGTTCGCGACGGCAGGCGCGCGCCGATTGCATTGGGTTTCATCGTCGACTCTCCGAAAAAGGCCCGCATCGGACCGAGGCGCGATCCTGCCTGCTTCCCGCTTTCCGCCGAAGGGCGCGCGGGCCCGAGGCGCGCCGGGCATTTTGCCCGATCTCGTGGGACTGGCCGCCGCCGAGCCGGACCGCATTGGCCTCCCAGGCGATTCCTGCTTTACTCGGGGCCGCTGGGAGCCGGGAGCAGACCGCGATGCAATTGATCATTCGCCTCATCATGCGCCTCGTCGCCATTGTGGCGCTGTGCCTCGCGCTCACCATCGGCTGGGTGATGAACGACGCCAATCGCGCCATCCGCTCCGAGACGCAGGCCTCGGCCGAGCGCGTCGCGCATGAGCTCGAGAATCTCTTCTGGCGCGAGATTCTGTGGCGCGGCAGCATGCGGCGCGACAACATCCTGCCCATTCCCAATTGGGAGTCGCTCGCCACTTTGAAGCTGGTCTCCCCCGGCGTCTGCATCACTTTCGCGCCGGGCGCGGAGGAGCCGCGCGTGATGTGCAGCCAGATGGACGGCGTCGGGGCCGAGGCGCCGCAATGGTTCGCGCGGACCTTCGATGTTCTGTTCGGCGCGCCGGCCCCCGTCGCGCGGCCGCTCACCGTGCGCCAGCCGGAGACCGGCGCCGTCGTCGCCCGCGCCGATCGGGGAGCCGCCGTGCGTCAGGCCTGGCGCGAAATTTCCATCGTCGCCGGCGTCGCCGCCTCCATGGCCTTCGGCGTCTGCCTGCTCGCCGCGCTCGCCATCGTCCATGCGCTGGCGCCGACGCAGACGATCGTCGACGGGCTGCGTCGCCTCGAGAGCGGCAATTATCGGCACCGAATCAAGGCTTTCACGAACAGCGAATTCGGCCTCATCGCCCGCGCGGCGAATGATCTCGCCGAGCGGCTGGCGCAGACGACGGCGGAGCGCGTCGCGCTGACGAAGCGCCTGTTCGAGGTGCAGGAGGAGGAGCGCCGCGCTCTGGCGCGCGATCTCCATGACGAATTCGGCCAATGCCTCACGGCGACCAGCGCCTTCGCCGCGGCGATCGAGGCGGGGGCGGCGGACCGGCCCGATCTCGCCGCCGACGCGCGCTCGATCGGCAAGGTGGCGCGGCGCATGACGATGACATTGCGCGAGGCGCTGGCGCGGCTGCGCTCGCAGGATCTCGACGAGCTCGGCCTCGAGGCCTGCCTGGTGCAGCTCGTCGCCGGCTGGAACGCGCAGACGGCGCCGGGCGCGATCGTGCATCTCGATCTGATGGGCGATCTCGCCGGCGTGCCGCCCGCGGTCTCGACCAGCGTCTTTCGCATCGCTCAGGAGTGCCTGACCAACGCCATGCGCCACGGCCGGCCGAGCGAGGTGTTTCTGCGCGTGGAGCGGCTCGCCTCCAATGACGGAATCGTCGCGCTCACCGTGGAGGATGACGGCGAGGGCGATCCGACGCGCATCGATTTCTCCGCCGGCCACGGCCTGCTGGGAATGCGCGAGCGCGTCTCGGCCTTCGGCGGCAGCCTCTCGATCGGCCGCGCCGCTCACGGCGTCCGCGTCGCCGCGCGCATTCCGTTGATTCTCGCCAATTCCAACGCCATGGCGGCCAGCGTCTTCGGGCGTGCGGCATGAGCGGCGTCTGCGTCCTGCTCGTCGACGATCATCCGATCGTGCGCGAGGGCTATCGGCGGCTGCTGGAGCGCCAGCCCGGCTTTCGCGTCGTCGGCGAGGCCGACAGCGCGGCCTCGGCCTATCAGGCCTATCGCAAATTCTCGCCGGACGTCGTGGTAATGGACCTCCAGCTCGCCGGCGGCGCCAGCGGGCTGGAAGCGGTGCGCCACATAAGGCAATGGGACAAGCGCGCGCGCATTCTCGTCGTCACCATGCATGACGCCGCCGCCTATGCGCTGAAGGCCTTCGAGGCCGGGGCCTGCGGCTTCGTCACCAAGGGCGGCGAGGCGGCGGAGCTGGTGCGCGCCGTGGAGACGGTCGCCCGCGGCGGCCGCGCGCTCGGCGACGATATAGCGCGGGAGATCGCCGCGGAGCGTCTCGCCGAGGGCCGTTCGCCGCTCGACGATCTCGGGCCGCGCGAGACGGAAATCCTGCGCCTCGTCGCCTCCGGCCGCACGACGGACGAGATCGCCGGGGCGCTCCATCTCAGCGCCAAGACGGTGCAGAATTACCACTATCAGATCAAATCGAAGGTGGGCGCGCGCACCGACGCGCATCTGGTCTGGCTCGCCATCGGCGCCGGACTCGTCGGCGCCGAGAGGTCTGTGTGATCGGAAAGCGAGCCTGACGGCACGCGGTCCAAGGGCGCGATCGGACCGCGAGCCTTCAGGTCGCCCGGCGCAGTCTTGCGCAGCCGGGCTTTACGACTTCGCCTTCTCGGTCAGAATTTTCTCGAAGTCGGCCTCGGGAATCTCGCCGCTGTACCGGTCGCCATTGATGAAGAAGGTCGGCGTCGAGTTGATGCCGAATTTCTCCGCCGCGCGGTCGCGCACCTTGCTCACATTCTCGAAGAGCTGCTGATCCTTCAGCGTCGCCTCGAATTTCTCCTGGCCGAGGCCGGTCTGCTTCAGCACATTGGCGAGGCCGTCGAGCGGCTTGTCGACGAAGGCCCAGTTCTTTTGCTGGGAGAAGAGGAGATCGACCACCGCGTCGCGCTTGTCGCCGGCGTTGCGCGCCAGCATGAAGGCCGCGGTCGCCAGCGGATCGAGCGGGAACTCGCGCAGGATGAACTTCGCCTTGCCGGTGTCGATGAAGTTCTTCTTCAACACCGGATAGACGTCCTTGTGGAAGGCGGCGCAATGGCTGCAGGTCATGGAGGCGTATTCGACGATGGTGATCGGCGCGTCGGCCTTGCCCGCGACGATATCCGGCAGGGCGTTGGGCCCCATGAGCTCATCGACCGGGACCTTGCCGCTCGGCGCCTTCTGGGCGAAGGCGGGCGCGGCGAAGGCGAATGCGGCGGAAGCCGCCGCGGCGAGCGCGGCGCGACGGGAGAAACGAAGGTCGAAGCTTTGCATGGACGCTCCATAGGGTCGCGGAACCGGCGGACCATAGAGCATTTTCCGGTCGCGGGGAATCCGAGGAGAGCGAGGTTTCCGCCCGAGCCGATCGGATCGACGCGCTCCTCGGGAGAATAGCCGACGCCGCGGATACATATGCTCGGCGCATCCGGTTCGGGTGTTTCGACGCTCGGCGCGAAGGTCGCCGATCGCCTGTCGAAAGTGCGCGCTAGCGTGCGCTAGGGACCGAGTCCGGCCAGCCGCTCCACCTCCGCCCGCACCACCGGCAAAAGCTCCTCCGCGAACCAGGGATTGCGCTTCAGCCAGCCCGTATTGCGCCAGGAGGGATGCGGCAGCGGGACGATCTTGGGCGAAAGCGCCGAAAATTCCCGCCAGCGCCCGACCGTCTCGGCGACGCTCGCGCCGGGCCGCAGCGATATCCCCAGACGGCGCAGATGATAGGCCTGCGCATATTTGCCGACCGCCAGAATCGTCTCCACCTGCGGCAGAGCCGCGAATAGCGCGTCATGCCATTGCGGCGCGCATTCGCGGCGCGGCGGCAGATCGCCGCCATGCGCGTCATAGCCCGGAAAGCAGAAGCTCATCGCCGCGACTCCGATGCGGTCGACGTCGTAGAAAATCTCGCGGTTCACCCCCATCCAGTCGCGCAGCCGGTCGCCGGAGGGGTCGTCGAAGGGAAGGCCGGAGCGATGCACGCGCATTCCCGGCGCCTGGCCCGCGATCAGCAGCCGCGCTCGCGGCGAGACGCGCAGCACCGGCCGCGGCTCATGCGGAAGCGCCGAGCCCTCCGGCCGCTCGACGCAGAGGCGGCAGGCGCCGACGCCGGAAACGAGCGCGGCGAGAGCGGCTTCGCTCGCGGTGGAAAAGCTCACTTTTGCGCTCCCTGATGGGGGCGTTCCATAAAATTCGACAAATGTCGTGAGTCCCCCGTTAACGTTTCCGCCCCATTATCAGTGACGCTCGACCTGACGCCTAGATTGCAGAGACATTTTTCGGGGTCTGGAAAGAGTCGTGACGGCGTTTCCCGCACGGGGCGTTTCCCTCATGGGGCCGTCGTTCGAGTGCGAACATCGTTGCTTTCGGGTTCAGCGTATCATGAATGACATCACCGCCGAGATGATCGAGCGCGGCCGAGGCAAGGACCCGCGCGTCGCCGTCGAGCGTCGCCGTCGCAGCGCCAAGGTGCGCGCGGCGCGCGAGAAGCTCACCACCTCGGACACGGGCCATCGCGGCTGCGACGTCGGCCTGCTGCGCGCCTACGCCTCCGCGCGAATCCATTCTGCGGTTCCCGCGACGGCGCTCATCGCCATGGTGGCGGCGCTCACCCGCTATTGGATGGAGGGCGAGGTCGACATCATCTGGACCGTGCTCGCCTTCTCGAGCCTGCTGCTCTGCTACGGCCTCGCCAAAAAGCTCGAGCGCCTGTCCGACGACGAGATCAATGTCGTCGGCTGGCGCAGCAAATTCGTCGCCGCGGAATTCCTGCACGGGCTCGTCTGGGCGGCGATGGCGCTGCTGCTGCTGCAAGCGAGCGACCCCAACGCCAAGGCGTTCGTCACCGCCATGCTGATGCTCGCGGCGGCCTTCAACACGATGGTCACGGCGACGATTCCCTTCGCCGTCTATGCGACGATCACGCCGATCTCGCTCGCCATCGTCGCCTGTCTGCGCATAGACGGCGTCGAGGATACGAGCCTCTCGCTGCTGGCGCTGGTCGGCGCGGCGCAAGTGTTCTTCGTGGTGCTCGCCAAGCGCTTCCATCATGTGACGCGCGAGAGCCTGTTCTTTCGTATCGAGAAGGACGATCTCATCGGCGAGCTCGAGCAGGCCAAGGCCAATTCCGACGAGGCGCGCCGTCGCGCGGAGGAGGCCAATCTCGCCAAATCGCGCTTCCTCGCCACCATGAGCCATGAGCTGCGCACGCCGCTCAACGCCATTCTCGGCTTTTCGGAAGTGCTGAAGAACGAGCTGTTCGGCGTCCATGCGGTGGCGGCCTATAAGGATTACTCCAACGACATCCACTGCAGCGGCCAGCATCTGCTGATGCTCATCAACGAGATTCTCGATCTCTCGCGCGTCGAGGCCGGCCGCTACGAGCTGAAGGAGGAGAGCGTCTCGCTCGCCGGCGTCATCGAGGACTGCCGCCATCTCCTGACCATTCGCGCGCAAAAGCGCGGCATAGAGATGATCGAGGTCAAGGAGCCGGATCTCCCGCGCATCTGGGCGGATGAGCGCGCGGTGCGGCAGATCATGCTCAATCTCCTGACCAACGCCATCAAATTCACGCCGCAGGGCGGGCAGGTGACGCTGAAGATCGGCTGGACCAGCGCCGGCGGCCAATATGTGGCGATCAAGGACACCGGTCCGGGCATTCCGGAGGAGGAGATCGCCGTCGTCATGTCCTCCTTCGGCCGCGGCACGCTGGCGCAGAAGAATGCGGAGGAGGGCACCGGCCTCGGCCTGCCGATCGTCAAGGGCCTCGTCGATCTGCATGGCGGAATGTTCAAGCTGAAGTCCAGGGTGCGCGAGGGCACGGAGGCGATCGTCGTCTTCCCGCCGGAGCGTGTGATGAACGCGCTGCCGAAATTCGAGGAAGAGGACGAGGCGCCGCATTACATCAGCGTCGACCGGCGGCGGAATGCGGCGGCGTGAGGCGGCGCTGGCGGGGGCGCTCGGAAGAGCGATATAATCCCGTCTCCGTCTCTTTCCCCGGCGCCCGAGAATGACCGACCCGAATTCCCCCAGCGCTGCCGACGCCGCCCTCGTCCTCTTCTCCGGCGGGCAGGATTCCGCCACCTGCCTCGCTTTCGCGCTCTCGCGTTTTGCGCGCGTCGAGACGGTGGGCTTCGATTATGGCCAGCGGCATCGCATCGAGCTCGGGCAGCGTGGGAAAATCCGCGAGGGGCTGACGCGCATCTCGCCGCTCTGGGCGGAACGGCTCGGCGAGGATCACACCATTTCCATCGAGGCGCTGGGCGCCATGTCCGACACGGCCCTCACGCGCGAGGCGGAGATCGCCTTCGACGTCTCCGGCCTGCCCAACACTTTCGTGCCGGGACGCAACATTCTCTTTCTCACCTTCGCGGCGGCGCTCGCCTATCGGCGCGGGATCGGCCATATCGTCGGCGGCATGTGCGAGACGGATTATTCCGGCTATCCCGATTGCCGCGACGCGACGATTCGCGCGGTCGAGGCGGCTTTGACGCTCGGCATGGATCGGCCGCTCGCGATCGACACGCCGCTGATGTGGATCGACAAGGCCGCGACCTGGAAGCTCGCCGAGGAATTGGGCGGCGAGCCCTTGGTGCGGCTGATCGTCGAGGAGAGCCACACCTGCTATCTCGGCGAGCGCGGGACGCGCTTCGACTGGGGCTATGGCTGCGGCGAATGTCCGGCCTGCCGCCTGCGCGCCGCCGGCTGGGAGAAATATCGCGCGGCCTAAGCGGCGAGATCGACGAAGCCGCGTCCGTCGCGATCCTCGATCTCGACGAGCCAGAGATCGGCATCGAAGGCGATCTCCTTGCGCGCGCGCTCCTCCGCCTCGAGCGGCGTCACCCATTCCTCCGCATGCAGACGGGCGAACAGCCGATCGACGCCGTCGGGAAGGTCGAAGCTCTGCGGCGCCGGCCCGAGCAGCGCGGCGCGGCCGTCCAGCCTATCGATCTTGACGAAGATCGCGCCGGCCTCCTCGGAGCCGCGACGGCGCAGCATGGCGACGGCGCCGGCCGTTTCAGCGCGGCGGATCAGAGCGGAGACGAAAAAGTCGGAACGTAGACGCATGAATTCTTTTCAGCCATTCCGCGCCGCTCGCGCAAGCCCTTTCGTCAATGCGCGGCGACGTGCGCAGATCCGGCGTTCGCAGATCCGGCGCTCGCAGGCCCGGCGCCCACATGGCCCTGCAGCTTGCGCAGCAGCTTGGCCGTCACCTCGCCGGTGACCGGAAGGTGATTGTCGCGCTCGAATTTCTCGATCGCCTGCTTCGTCGCGCCGCCCATCTTGCCGTCCGCATGCAGCGCGAAGCCGAGCTTGGCGAGGGCGCGCTGGGCGGTCAGCACAGTCTTGTCCGGCTCATCCGTCTTCGGCGTCTCCTTATGCGGCCCCTTGCCCAGCAGCGCGCCGATCGCGTCGCGCTTCTCGGCGTGCGCCGGCTCCGGCCGGGCCGCCGCGGGCTTGACCATCGCCGCCGCGGGCTTGGCCATCACGGGATGCGGGGCGGGCGCGGGCTGCGCCGCTGGCGGCTGGGCCGGGATCGCCGCGGCTTGCGGGCGCGCGGGCGGCAGCGGCGCCTCGGTCTCGGCGCGCGGCGTGCGAAGATCGGGCGCGAAGGAGCGGAACAGCGGCGCCGGATGGCGTCCGTCCTGGAAATAGAGCGCGTTCATCGGCACGCCGATCGCGGTCGCGCCGGCGAGGCAGAGGAAGACGATTCCGCGCCGGCGTCCGCCGAACAGTTTCGTCAGCGGGCCTTTCTTGGCCTTGGCGCTGGATTTGGCGCCACGGCGGCGCGTCTCTCCGCGATCCTCGTCGCGGAGCAGGAAATCATGATTGGTGGCGGCGAGGGCTTCACGCAATTTTTTTCACCCTGTCTTCGGCGGCCTCGCGCTCGTCGGCGGGACGAATGACGCCGCGGCGGGCGATCGTCTCGATTCTGGCGAGAGCGGGGCTCTTGTTCTGAAAGGGACGGCAATCGAGCGGCAGCCGCACGGTGACGGTGGTGCCGCAGCGCGGCGCGCTCTCGACGGCGATGGTTCCGCCATGCAGGCCGACGAGGCCGCGCACCACGGAGAGGCCGAGGCCGGTGCCCTCATAGGCGCGATCATGGCAGGCGCTGGCCTGGAAGAAAGGATCGCCGAGGCGGCCGAGATCGGCCGACGAAATGCCGATGCCGCTGTCGCCGACGGCGAGCGCGAGGCAATTGCCATCGGGATAGAGGCGGATTCTCACGCGTCCATTGGGCTGGGTGAACTTCACCGCATTGGACAGGAGATTGATGATGATCTGCTTGCAAGCGCGCTTGTCGCCGACGATCTCCTCGAGCCGGTCGGGATAGTCGCGCGACAGCGTCACATGGCCCTGCTCGGCCTTGAGCTGCATCATGCTCACGCATTGATCGACGAGCTCGGGCAGAGAGAAGGGCTCGGGCGAAAGCTGCATCGATCCCGATTCGATCTTCGACATGTCGAGGATGGTGTTGACGACGGCGAGCAGATGCTGGCCCGAATTGCGGATGATCTCGGCATATTCGCGGCGCTTCACCGGATCGATCGGCGCGAGCTGCTCGCTCGCCAGCATTTCCGAGAAGCCGATGATGGCGTTGAGCGGCGTGCGCAGCTCATGGCTGACATTGGCGAGGAAGCGCGTCTTGCCGGCGGCCGCCATCTCGCTCTCGCGTTGCGCCGCCTCTATCGTCTCGGCGGCGTGACGCTGCGTCGTCACATCGCGCAGAATGCAGACCACGCAGGCCGCGCGCGCGTCCTCGGCCTCCTCCACCAGGCTGCTGCGCGCCTCGAAGAAGTGGAACACCGGCTCGATGAACTCGCCGAGCTCGTTGCGCGCATGGCCGATGCGCAGCCGCAGCGTCGCCCGCATCGGCTCGCGGGTGGCGATGGCGTCGGAGACGAGCTTGAGAAAGGCCGGGCGATCGGCGACATGGACGCGCTGGAACAAGCCGCGCCCCATCAATTCGCGCGCGTCGAGCCCATAGGCCTTGGCCGCGTCGCCGACGACGGAGGAGACCGCGCCGCCCTCGTCGAAGCCGAGGACGAGATCGCCGGCCGCCTCGGAGACGAGCCGCAGATCGCGGGCGTCGCGCGCTTCCGCTCGTGCGCGGACCCTCTCGATGCGCGCCGCGCCGCGGGCGAGCAGAACGACATAGAGCAGCAGCGGCGCCGCGAGCAGCGTCTCGAGGAAGCCGCCGCCGGCGGCCGCCGTAAGAGCGGCGATGGCGAGCACGGCGAGCGACGCCGAGGCGACCGCCGACACCAGCGCGAGGTCGCAGGCGAAGGTCGCCTCGATGAGGGCGAGCGCTCCCAACGGGGCCGCCGCGCCGGCGTGGTCGCCGGTGAACAGGCAGGCCGCGGCGAGCGCGAGCCAGCCGAAGGCGGCGACGGATTGCGCGGTTTTCAGATCGTCGAGCCGCAGCAGGGCGACGACCGACAGCAGCGGCAGCTGCGCCAGCGCGAAGATCGCGCTCTCGCCCAGCGTCGGCGCGCCATTGATGACGATCCACAGCGGCGCGGCGATGAGCACGCCGGCGGACAGGATCAGATGCGACAGAAGGAAGGCTTCGCGCCGCGCGCGCTCCATCGAATCGACCGCGCGTCCGGATTGCGCCAGATGCTCGACCCATTCGCTCGACATCGTCGCCCAAGGTGCAGTTGGCTTACGCAAAATCACGCTCCCGATTGCGGACAATGTGACAAACCGGTCTTAAGTGACTGCTAAACCGACCACAGAAATGGAAGAATTTGGTTTTCGTCGGCGCGGAACGCGGCTTATGGTTTGCGACTTCTTAGCTCTGCGGCCCCGTTTGCGCCGGCCGCCCGCGCGCATCTTCGACGGCGCCCGCATTTACGAATCGGTAAGGAGCGCGGGCCATCGTTTCTCTCGCGCGCCGCGGGCTCGCGGTGCGAAAGCGAGGCGGGGGCCGTGGGATTTCTCTTCAAGACTTTGTTTTTTTTGAGCCTGGTTTTTCTCGTCGTCATGCGTGACGCGGAGCGGCGTCCGGCTCCGCGCGAGCGCGCCGCGGCGGCGCATCTTTCCGCCGCGGCTCCGGCCAAGCCACGAGCCGCAGCCGAAACCTCCTCGCCGATCGCGGCGGCGCGCGACGCCCTCGCCGATCTCGCCGAAGAGGCCGCCGGCAAAATCGCCGCCGTCGCGCGCGACCATTGCATGGAGCATCCGCTGGATTGCCTGCAGGCGGCCGAGAAAATCAGCCGGGCGACGGCGGTCGAGCCGCCGCGGCGGCCCGCCGGCCTCGGCGCGGCGCCGTGATTGCATCACTGCGGGTGATTGCGCCAAAACGGACAGTAGCCATATAACTGTCGGAGAGGCGTCTCCAGTGGGCGAGCGGACAATGGTGATAGACGAGATCATCGGCAATTTTGAAATGCTCGACGAGTGGGAGGACCGGTATCGATATCTCATCGAGCTCGGCCGCACTCTGGAGCCTTTGCCGGACGAAGCCCACACCGAGGAGAACAAGGTGCGCGGCTGCGCCAGCCAGGTCTGGCTCGACAGCAAGGTGATTCGGGAGGGCCGCGGCGCGCCGATCCTGGCGCTGCGCGGCGACAGCGACGCTCATATCGTGCGCGGCCTGGTGGCGCTGATTCTGGCGCTCTATTCCGGCCGGCCGGCCGACGAGATCGCGGGCCTCGACGCCATGCCGATCTTCACCGAGCTCGGCCTCGCCCAGCATTTGACGCCCCAGCGCACCAATGGCGTCCGCTCCATGGTCGAGCGCATCAAGAACGAAGCCCGCGCCGCTCTGGTGGCGTGATCTTTTCTCGGCCCTCGCCCGCCATGCGGGAGAGGGCGCGGGATTCTATCCTCCGTTTTCACGCATCGACGCGTGGCGTCGATCATTCGCGCCGCCGCTCCCGCATGGCGGGCGCGGGCCGGGGAGGGCCTTCCCGGCGATTTGTGCTATTCTGCCTCGTGAGGAAATGAACGAACGAGGCGGGACTTATCGTGCGACCGATCTTCCAGAACCTCCTCCTTGCCGCTCTGATCGCGCTTCTCGTCGTTGCTCCGGCGCGCGCGGCCGATCGCCTGCGGCTCGCCTTGCAGAAGACGGGCTCGGGCGTCTGGGAGCTGGCCGTCATCACAGCTTTTGGCCTCGATAAGCAGGCCGGGCTCGAGCTCGCCGTGACCGAGCTCGCCAATACCGACGCCGCCAAGATCGCCATTCAGAGCGGCTCGGTCGATATCGTCGTCTCGGATTGGCTGTGGGTGGCGCGCCAGCGCGCCGCTGGGGCGACGCTCACCTTCTATCCTCATTCGACCGCGATCGGCTCGCTCATGGCGCGGGACCGTTCGGTTCGGAACGTCGCCGACCTCGCGGGCAAGAAAATCGGCGTCGCCGGCGGCCCGCTCGACAAGAGCTGGCTGATGCTGCGCGCCTATGCGCAGCGCTCCGGGATCGATCTCGAGAAGGCGGCGACGATCGTTTACGGCGCGCCGCCGCTCATCGCCGAAAAGACCGCCGACGGGGAGCTCGACGCCGCGCTCGAATTCTGGAATTTCGCCGCCGATCTCGAGGCGCGCGGCCTCTTTCGCGTCCTCGATCTGCGCAAGGTGGAGACGGCGCTCGGCGCCAAGGGCGCGCCCGTCGTCACCGGCTATGTGTTCGACGAAGGCTTCGCGGCGAAGAATCGGGAGCCGCTGGCGCGCTTCTTCGCGATGATCGACAAGGCCAGGAGCCTGATCGCCACCTCGGACGCCGCCTGGCGCGTCGCGATGCAGCGCATTCCGGTCAAGGACCCTTCCGTGCTGGCGCTCTATCGCGAGAGCTATGCGGAAGGCATTCCCACTCGCAGCATCGGCGAGGAGCGGGCGGATGCGGCGCTGCTCTACGCCACGCTCGCCGAGATCGGCGGTCCGGCGCTGGTCGGCCGCGCCAAGACATTGCCCGCGGGCACCTTCTACGAGGCCGCCCCGGCGAGCGCGGCGCGGTGATTCGTCTTTTCTCGCTGCTGCTGCTGCTGGCGCTCTGGCAAGGCGCGGCGCTTTTCGCCGATCCGCGCCGCCTGCCGGGGCCCGTCCCGGTCTTCGAGGCGATGGCGCATGAGGTCGAGAGCGGCGCGCTGTTCACCAATCTCGGCGCGACGCTGGCGCGGGTCGTCGCCTCCTTTCTGCTGGCCATGAGCCTGGGCGCCGCGCTCGGCTACGCCATGGGCCGGCGGCGGGCGCTGGACCGGCTGTTCGATCCCTGGCTGGTCATTCTCCTCAATCTGCCGGCGCTGGTCGTCATCGTGCTGGCCTATCTGTGGGCCGGCCTCACCGAGGCCGCCGCCATCGGCGCGGTGGCGCTGAACAAGCTGCCCAACGCCATCGTCGTGATGCGCGAGGGCGCGCGCGCGCTCGATCACGAGCTCGACGAGATGGCCGAGGTCTTTCGCCTGCGCCCGGCGGCGCGGCTGCGGCATATCGTCTTGCCGCAGCTGTCGCCCTATATCGCCGCGGCGACGCGCTCCGGGCTCTCGCTCGTGTGGAAGATCGTGCTGGTGGTGGAGCTGATCGGCCGCTCCAATGGCGTCGGCTTCGAGATCAACATGGCGTTTCAGCTTTTCGACGTGCGTTTGCTGCTCGCCTATGCAATTCCCTTCGTTCTGCTGATGCTCGGCGTCGAAACTCTCCTGGTGCAGCCCTTTGAACGATATGTCTCGCGATGGCGCCGCCGCCCTGCTCGAGGTCAGGGTCTCGCATAAGGACTATCTCTCCGCCGCCGGCCGGCCGCAGCGCGCGCTGGAAAATCTCGCCTTCTCGCTGCCGGCCGGTCGCGCTGGAGCGCTGGTCGGCCCGTCGGGCTGCGGCAAGACGACATTGCTGCGCATCATCGCCGGGCTCGATACGGAATTTTCCGGCGCGGTGACGCTGCCCGCGGACGGGCGGCTCGGCATGGTGTTTCAGGAGCCGCGGCTGCTGCCCTGGCGCAGCGTGATCGACAATCTGCGCATCGCCGCGCCGCAAGCGAGCGAGGAGGCGCTCGCGGCTCTGCTCGCCGGGCTCGGGCTCGAGGAGCATGCGCGGCATTTTCCCGGCGAATTGTCGCTCGGCCTCGCGCGCCGCGTCGCGCTCGCGCGGGCGCTCGCCATCGGGCCCGATCTTCTGCTGCTGGACGAGCCTTTCGTGTCTCTGGACGACGCTCTGGCGCGCGATCTGCGCGCGCGCATCGCCGCGCTGATCGACGAGAAGCGCGTGACGACGCTGATCGTCACCCATGATCTGCGCGAGGCGATCGAGCTGGCCGATGTTATTTTTCTTCTGTCGCCGCGCCCCTCGCATGTCGGCGCGACGCTCGACGTGACGACGCCGCGCAAGCTGATGACGAAGGACGCCGCCGATGCGCTGGAAGCGCAGGCGCGCAGGGAGATAGAGGCGATGCGCGGGCGGTGAGCGCCCCCTCCCCAGCCCTCCCCCGCTTTGCGGGAGAGGGGGGCGCGCTACAGCTTCGACAGAAAGCCCGCGAAACGCAGCGAGCCTTCCGGCCAGGGTCCATAGCCGCTGTCGGCGTTGATGTGGCCCGCCGCGCCGGCGTCGACCAGTTCCGCGCCTATGTCCTGCGCCAAGGCCCTCGAGAAATCGGCCTCGGCATAAGGATCGTCCGAGCTGGCGATGAGAAGCGCGGGAAAGCGCAGCCGTTCGCGCGGAATCGGCAGAAAGGCGGGGTCGATCGCCGTCAGCTCGGCGATCGCGCGCTCCGAGGGCGGCGCGACGAGAAAGCCGGCGGCGATCTTGTCGCTCCCGCGCGCGGCGACATGCAGCGCCGCTACGCCGCCGAGCGAATGCGTGACCAGCACCACAGGGCGCGTCGCCGCAGCGATCTCGCGCTCTATGCTCTCGATCCATTCGGGAAAGCGCGGCGCATCGAAATCCGCCTGCGCCACGCAACGCGCGGTGGAGAGCTTCTTCGCCCAGCGCGTCTGCCAATGCTCGAGGCCGGAGCCGCCCAGCCCCGGCAGGATCAGAATGTCGGCGTCTGCAGCGCGCATCTCTCTCCTCCGAAATCCGCCTTCGGGACCTCCTCAGGGCGTGGGCGCTGTGCTCGAGACGCCGAGCAGCGCCCCGGCGAGCGCCTTGGCGATGAGGCCGCGCGTTTCTTCGATGCCGAACAGCGCGACGAAGGAGCCGAAGCGCGGGCCTCTGCTCTCGCCGAGCAGAACCTCATAGAGCATGTTGAAGAAGTCGTTCGACACGCCGGGCCGCTCCGGCGTCGCGCCTTTGGCTTTCAAATCCTGATAGCGCGGCACGGCGCGCGCGACATCATAGAGCGCGGTCTGAATCGCCTCGGCGCTGGCGTCCTTCGGCAGCGCGGCGAGCGTTTCCGACAATGTCGTCAGCACGCCGCGCTCCACATCGTCGGCCGCGCGATATTTTTTCGCCGGCCGCACGAAGTCGCGGAAATAGGCCACCGCATAGCCGACGAGCTTGTCGAGGCGCGGATGATTCTGCGGCGACACATTCGGCGTATAGCGGCGCAGAAAGCCCCACAGCACCGACGAATCCTCGGCGTTGGCGACGGTGGCGAGATTGAGCAGCATGGAGAAGGAGATCGCCGTCCCCTTGGCGTCGCCGTCATGGGCGAGCGTCTCCGGCGCCGGCGGCGCGCCGAAGTGAATGTGCCATGCCGGATTGCCGAGCCGCTCCTTCCAGGCCTGACGCTGATAGGCCTCGAGAAAGGAGAGGTAATCGTCGACATTGCGCGGAATGACGTCGAAATAGAGCTTCTTGGCCGCGCTCGGCTTTTGAAACATGAATTGCGCGAGGCTCTCGGGGCTGGCGTAGGTCAGCCATTCCTCGATGGTGAGGCCATTGCCCTTGGACTTGGATATCTTCTGGCCCTTATCGTCGAGGAAGAGCTCGTAATTGAAGCCCTCCGGCGGCCGCCCGCCGAGCGCGCGCACGATCGCCGAGGACAGCTTCACCGAGTCGATGAGGTCCTTGCCGGCCATTTCGTAATCGACCGAGAGCGCATACCAGCGCATCGCCCAATCGGGCTTCCATTGCAGCTTGCAATGGCCGCCGGTGACGGGCGTGATGAAGGCGTCGCCGCTCTCGGGATCGCGCCAGGAGATGGTCCCGGCCGCAGCGTCGATCGAATCGAGCGGAACCTGCATGACGATTCCCGTAGCGGGGTGAATCGGCAGGAAGGGAGAGTAGGTCGCCGCGCGCTCCTCGCGGAAGGTCGGCAACATGATCTTCATCACGTCGTCGTAGCGCGCCAGCATATGCAGCAGCGCGGCGTCGAAGCGGCCCGACGTGTAATAGTCCGTCGAGGAGGCGAATTCGTATTTGAAGCCGAAAGCGTCGAGAAAGGCGCGCAGCCGCGCATTGTTGTGCGCGCCGAAGCTCTCATGCGTGCCGAACGGGTCCGGCACCTTGGTCAGCGGCTTGCCGAGATGGGCGCGGACCAGCTCCTTATTGGGGATATTGTCGGGCACTTTGCGCAGCCCGTCCATATCGTCCGAAAAGGCGAGCAGGCGCGTCTCGATCTTGCCTTCGGTCAGAATCTCGAAGGCGTGGCGCACCATGGAGGTGCGCGCCACCTCGCCGAAGGTGCCGATATGCGGCAGGCCGGAGGGGCCATAGCCGGTCTCGAACAGCACATTGGTCTGGCCGGTCTCCGCCACCCGCTTGACCAGCTTGCGCGCCTCTTCGAACGGCCAGGCCGGCGAGACGCGGGCGGCTTCGAGGAGATCGGCGGGCAGAGGCTCGGACGTTGGCATGATGCGGCTTTTGTTGCGGTTGCGAAGAGGCGCGCACACTATGGGCGCGGGGCGGGGGCGTCAACGCGTGGGGGAGCAAAGGCTCTCTACTCGTCTAAAGTTATCCGCCACATACAATCGTAGCCACCTTCAAGCCACCATCCCTCCAACACGTCGTCGTCAGGCTTCATATGAAGAGTGGCTTTTGCTTTTCGATCTGGGTCTTTGAGTTCAAAGTGACCTTTGGCAATTTCATGGCCAGAGCAAACGTAATTGATATTTTCATAGCGGAATGAAACGACGACGCTTGATACATCAATTCTCACCTCGCAGGGATGGTTTCTTACTATCCCTGAAGCCATGTACCAATCGATTGTAGAACCTTTAAAGATCGGCATGGAAACCTCACGGTCGTTTTCATGGTTTCTATCTAGAAATCAGGAAGTTTCATAACATAGCGACTCATTACTCCCCGCCCTCTCTCACCCCCAGCTCATACCCCGTCCACAGCGCGATCGCCGCCAGCGCGACATCGGTGAGCGTCACGGTCCAATAGGGCATCACCTCGGCGACGCGCGGCTGCAGCCAGTGCATCGCGCCCGCCACCAGAAGAGCGAGGGGAAGCAGGCCGGCGAAGACGATCGGCGCCGGCCGGCCCAGCGCGCGGAACCGCTTGGCCGAAAGATTGACGAAGCTCACCGCGATCAGCAGCACGGCGAGCGAATAGAGCGCCAGATAGGCGTAGGCGACCACGGTCTGCCAGACGAAGAACGGCTCCTTCGCGAGGTCGTGGTCCGTATAGGGGAACAGCGCCAGCCAGATCAGCGTCAGCGGGACGAGGACCGCGAGAAGGCCAGCGACGCCGCAGCGCCAGCCGGCGCGATCGAGGGTTCCCTCCTCCGTGCGATAGAGGAAGCTCAGGCGCTCGCGCGAGGGCAGGGCCATCAGTCCCTCAACAGCTCGTTGATCGCCGTCTTGCCGCGCGTCTGCGCGTCGACGGTCTTCACAATGACGGCGCAATAGAGCGACGGCCCGGCCGAGCCGTCCGGCAGCGGCTTGCCCGGCAGATTGCCCGACACCACGACCGAATAGGGCGGCACATAGCCGATGTGAATCTGGCCGGTGGCGCGGTCGATCACCTTGGTCGAGGCGCCGATGAAGACGCCCATGGAAATCACCGCCCCCTGGCCGACGACGACGCCCTCGACGATCTCCGAGCGCGCGCCGATGAAGCAATCATCCTCGATGATGGTGGGGCCGGCCTGCAGCGGCTCCAGCACGCCGCCGATGCCGACGCCGCCGGAAAGATGCACATTCTTGCCGATCTGCGCGCAGGAGCCGACCGTGGCCCAAGTGTCCACCATGGTCCCCGCGTCCACATGGGCGCCGAGATTGACGAAGGAGGGCATGAGAATGACGCCCGGCGCGACGAAGGCCGAGTGACGCACGATCGCGCCCGGCACGGAGCGAAAGCCGGCGGCTCTATGCTCGGCGGCGCCCCAGCCGGCGAATTTGGAGGGAACCTTGTCCCACCAGGTCGCGCCGCCAGGCCCGCCCTCGATCACGCTCATGTCGTTGAGGCGGAAGGAGAGAAGAACGGCCTTCTTCAGCCATTGATTGACCTTCCAGGAGCCGGCTCCGGTCGCGCCCTCGATCTTCTCGGCGACGCGCAGCTTGCCCGAATCGAGCAGACGCAGCGCGCTGTCGACGGCGTGGCGAACATCGCCCTGCGTGGAGGAGTCGATATTGGCCCTGTCTTCGAAGGCGGTGGTGATGAGATTTTCGAGACCGGTGTGCGGCATGAATCGTCTGGCTCCGAGACGGCGCGGGCAGGCGGCCCGTCGAATGGGTCGAGGGCTATAGGCGGCAAGGCCGCGGCCCTGTCAATCGCGGAAATCAGGGGGCGCCCCCGCGTCTTTCGGCCGCGCCGCCGGCGGGACGTCTTCCCCTCGCGCGGCGCATTCTTTCCCGCGGCCGCCGGCCCGCTTCGAGGCTAGGCTCGCCCGCGCCGTCGCCGCAGAAGCGACGCCCGTCAGGGAGCCCTTTTCGTCATGTTCTCAGCCGAAGCGAAACGCCTCACGGCCGCCGTTCTCCTGTCGCTGGCCTTTGCGGTTCCGGTCGCGGCGGCGGACCGCAGCCGCGCCGAGATCGAGACGGCGATCGCCGCCGCGGCTTCCGCCGGCCGGCCGGTCGAGCTCACCGATCTCGACCTCTCCGGCCTCGATCTCTCGGGGCTGGACCTTCGGCGCGCCGATCTCTTCGCCACGCGGCTCGCCGGGGCCAAGCTCGTCGGCGCAAGGCTCGCCGAGGCCAATCTCACCCGCGTCGATCTGCACGAGGCCAATCTCGCCGGCGCGGACCTTTCCGGCGCGATCCTCTACGCCGCCATTCTCGACGATGCGGATTTTTCCGGCGCCGATCTGACGCGCGCCCGCGTCATCGGCGGCGGGCGCAATGCGCGCTTCGTGAAGGCGAGGCTGGTGGAGGCCGATCTCGGCGCCGATCCCGCCAATCAAGGCATGGTCCCTGTGCGGGCCGATCTGACCGCCGCCATTTTCGACGGCGCCGATCTCACCGGCGCCAATCTCACCCATGCGGTGCTGGCGTCGGCGCGCTTCGCCGGCGCGAGCCTGCGCAATGCGCGGCTCGATCACGCCAAGCTCGGCGACGCCGATCTCTCCGGCGCGAATGTCGCCGGCGCGAGCTTCCACGGCGCCGATCTCGATGGAGCGCGCCTGCCGCCGGCGGCCCCTATTTTGGAGCGAGGGCGCTGAGCTGCGCTTCGAGCGCGGCGACGCGGTCGATGTCGAGTCCGGCGGCCGGAGCGCCGTCCCTCAGCCGGGCGAGGAGCGCCGCGGCGAGGACGCAAAGCGCCGTTTTCGTCTCCTCCGATTGGGCGTCGATGATTTCAGCGACGGCGATTTGCATTCCGATCGAACGCGGCCGCGGCTCCAGCTCGGCGATCTCCCTCTTGGCGAAGGCGGAAAGTCCAGACTTCAGGGCGTCATAGCCGTCGATGACGGCCGCGTCCGCCGCGCCTTTGGCCGCCGCCTCCGCCGCGAGGCCGAACGTTCCCACCACGACGGCGCCAATCGAATCGACCATGGATCGCTCCCCAAACCATCGAAAAGGCTTCGAGGCGGCTTGAATTCGTCGAAGCGCGACCTCGCTGGCCGATTACGCAAATGACGTTCCATGTCGGGGGCAGGCTCGGTCGGGAGCAGGCTCGGTCGGGGGCGGGCGCGGTCGGCGGCTCGTCCGCCCGGCCCCGCGGGGTCAGCCCGCCGCCAGCCCCTCCAAAAATCCCGAAAGATCATTGGTCGCG
This sequence comes from Methylosinus sp., assembly GCF_036560965.1. Taxonomy (NCBI): domain Bacteria; kingdom Pseudomonadati; phylum Pseudomonadota; class Alphaproteobacteria; order Hyphomicrobiales; family Methylocystaceae; genus Methylosinus; species Methylosinus sp. The sequence continues at coordinate 87,744 of NZ_DATBQF010000005.1, forward strand.
AAATCCACATGCGGCTCGCGTCCATGGGCGATTTCCCAGGATTCGCGGCGCTCTTCATGGCCGGCGTCCGGCGTCACCAGCACGGTGGTCATGCCGCGCGCATGGGGGATGATCAGATTGCGGGCTATGTCCTCGAACAGCGCCGAGCGCTTCGGCTCCACCGCATGGCGCTCGAAGAAGCGCTCATAGGCGTCGGCGTGCGGCTTGGCGATGAAATCGGCGGCGACGATGTCGAACACATCCTCGAAAATATGATCGATGGCGAGCTGCTTCGCCGTGTCCAGCGCATGCTCGCGTGAGCCATTGGTGAGGATGAGCTTGCGGCCCGGCAGCGCCGCGATCGCCGCCGCCAGCGAATGATTTGGCGAGAGCGAAGAGCGATCGACGTCATGGACGAAGGTCAAAAAGGCCTGCGCGTCGACGCCATGCTCGGTCATCAGCCCGCGCAGCGTCGTGCCATAGTGCTTGTAATAATATTTCTGCAGCGCGCGCGACGACATGCCGTCGAGCCCGAACAGGCGGATCATGAAGAGCGTGATCCGATGGTCGATCTTCGGCCACAGATCCGATGAGGCGGGATAGAGCGTGTTGTCGAGATCGAAAACCCAGGTGTCGACATGGGCGAAGCGATTGGCGATCGTCAGCAGGCGCGGCTGGTCGGACGGCTCCGTCATCGCGCGCGTCGTCCCGTCGTCGCGAGCGGCGCGACGCGATCCAGAGCCGTGGGGCGGCTCCAGGATCGCTTTGTCGCGACGCTCCTTTGGCCCGTCAATCCGTCACCTCGTGATCAGCGTGCCCGCGCCGTGATCGGTCAAAAGCTCGATCAGCACGGCGTGCGGCAGCTTGCCGTCGAGGATCACGACGCCCTCGACGCCGCGCTCGATCGCATACATGCAGGTCTCGACCTTGGGGATCATGCCGCCGGTGATGGTTCCGTCGGCGACGAGGCCCGGAATATCGGAGACTTTCAGCTCCTTGATGAGCTGCTTGTCCTTGTCGAGCACGCCCGGCACATCGGTGAGGAACAGGAGCCGCTTGGCGCCGAGCGCGCCGGCGATGGCGCCCGCGAAAGTGTCGGCGTTGATGTTGTAGGTCTCGCCGTCGAGACCCTGCGCCACCGGCGCCAGCACGGGGATCAGCTCGCGGCCGAGCAGCTGGTCCAGCACGGTGGTGTCGACCTTCGCCACCTCGCCGACGAACCCGAGGTCGATCGACTTGCCATTCTCGTGAGCCGGCCGCGCGAGCTTCTCGGCCGTCACCATGCGGCCGTCCTTGCCGCACAGGCCGATGGCGCGGCCGCCCTCGGAGTTGATGAAGCCGACGATCTGCTTGTTGATATAGCCGGCGAGCACCATCTCGACGATTTCCATCGTCGCCTTGTCGGTGACGCGCAGCCCGTCGGCGAATTCCGATTTTATGCCGAGCTTGCCCAGCATGGCGCCGATCTGCGGGCCGCCGCCATGCACGACGACGGGGTTCACGCCCGATTGCTCGAGCAGCACCATGTCGCGGGAGAAGTCGCGCGCGACCGTGTCGTCGCCCATGGCGTGGCCGCCATATTTCACCACGACGATGGCCTCGTCATAGCGCAGCATATGCGGCAGCGCCTGCATGAGAATACGGGCCTGCTGGAGCGCGCTGTCGGCCGAGTCCTCGGTCATGGGTCCGCCTCTGGTCAGATGAAGCTCGGCCCCGTTAGAACGGACGAGGCTGCAATATTCAAGCGTTTCGTTCGGCCAGCAGCCGCGCGATGCCGGCTCTCAGCTCCGCCACGCCCTCGCCCTTGTGAGAGGAGGTGACGGCGAGGCGCGGGAAGGCGGCGGGGCGCTTGGCCAGCGCGGCCTCCACCGCGGCGACGGCGGCGCCGCGCTCGGCGACCTTCAGCTCGTCGAGCTTCGTCAGCACGATCTGATAGGAGACGGCGGCGCGATCGAGCAGATCGAACATCTGCTCGTCGAGGTCCTTCACGCCGCGGCGGCTGTCGATGAGCACGAAGACGCGGAGCAGCGTGGCGCGGCCGCGCAGGAACTCCTCCATCAGCCGCGTCCAATTGGCGACCTTCTCCCTGCCGACGGCGGCGTAGCCATAGCCGGGCATGTCGACGAGGCGCAGCGGCTCCGCGCCCGGCTCGGCGCCGAGGGCGAAGAAATTGAGCTGCTGCGTGCGCCCCGGCGTGTTGGAGACGCGCGCCAGCGCCTTGCGGCCGGTCAGCGCGTTGAGGAGCGAGGATTTTCCGACATTGGAGCGGCCGGCGAAGGCGATCTCCGCCGGGCCGATCGGCGGCAGATCGCCGGATTTCGCGCTGGCGAATATGAATTCGCACGGGCCGGCGAAGAGCAGCCGGCCCGGCTCGATGAAGTCCTCGTCGCGGGCTTCGTCCAAAGGTCGCTCCGAGGGTCGTGTCCGCTGCGTGATCAGGCGGCCTTTTTGAAGGTGAAGGTCTTCTTCATATTGTCCCACAGCTCGAACTTCACGCCGGCGCGCTTCATGATGATCCACTGCTGGGTGACCGAGAGCACATTGTTCCAGGTCCAGTAGATCACGAGGCCGGAGGCGAAGCTGCCGAGCGAGAAGGTGAAGATCACCGGCATCCAGGCGAAGGCCATTTTCTGGATTTCGTCGGTCGGCTCCGGATTCATCTTCATCTGCGCCCACATGGAGACGCCCATGATGAGCGGCCAGACGCCGAGCCACAGAAACGAGCCGAACACCGGAATGTGAGTCGGATCGAAGGGGATGAGGCCGAACAGATTGAAGATATTGGTCGGGTCCGGCGCCGAGAGGTCCTTGATCCAGCCATAGAAGGGCGCGTGGCGCATCTCGATGGTGATGACCAGCACCTTGTAGAGCGAGAAGAACACCGGAATTTGCAGCAGAGCGGGGAGGCAGCCGCCGGCCGGATTGACCTTCTCGCGGCGGAACAGCTCCATCTGCTCGCGGCTCATCGCCTGCTTGTCGCTGCCGTATTTTTCTTTCAGCGCCGCGATCTTGGGCTGAATTTCCTTCATCTTGGCGACCGCCAGATAGCTCTTGTTGGCGAGCGGCAGGAAGGCGATCTTCACCAGCACGGTGACGGCCAGAATGGCGAGGCCGAAATTGCCGAGCACATGGAACAGGCTGTCGATGATGCGGAACATCGGCCGGGTGAGGAAGTAGAACCATCCCCAATCGATGAGCCGGTCGAAGAGCTTGATGCCCTGCCCCTCATAGACGTCGAGCGTGTCGACGACCTTGGCGCCGGCGAAGACGCGCGAGGCGACCGAGCCGGAGGCGCCCGGCGCGATCGTGAGCGGCGCCTCGACCGTATCGGCCTGATAGGCCTTGTTCGTTCCGGCGCCGGAAGCCGAGAACCGCGCCACCAGCGTCCGGTCCTGCTGCGGCACCAGCACGGCGGCCCAGTATTTTTCCGTGAAGCCGAGCCAGCCGCCGGTCGCCTCGAAGGATTTGGCGCCGTGCGGCTCCTTTTCGATCTTCTCGAATTTGAGCTCCTGCAGGCCCGCCTCGCCCAGCACGCCGACAAAGCCCTCGTGCAGGGCGGCGTAGCCGGCGCTCTGCAGCGCGCCGATGCGCGACACGCGCAGATAGGGATAGACGGTCACGGCGCTCTGGCCGTGATTCTCGACGCTGTCCGCGACCGAGAACATATATTTGTCGTCGACCGAGATCTTGCGCTTGAAGACGAGGCCCTGGCCATTGTCGAAGGAGAGCGTCACCGGCCGATCGACGGCGAGCGACTCGCTGTCGGCGCTCCACAGCGTCTCGCTCGTCGGCAGGAGCGGCGGCGCCGAATCCTTGTCGGAGGCGAGGAAGCCCGATTCGGCGTAATAGGGTTGCGGCGCCCCCTCGGGCGAGAGCAGCACGATGATCGGGCTCTTGGGGTCGACCGTCTCGTGATAATTTTTCAGCGAGACGTCGTCGATGCGTCCGCCCTTCAGCGCGATCGAGCCGGAGATGGAGGGGGTGTCGATGGAGACGCGCTTGCTCTCGGCGAGCGCGGCCTCGCGCGTCTTCGGCGCGGGCTTGGCGATAAAGGCCTGCTGCGGCCGAGCCTGCTGGGCGGCGGGCGCGGCTTGATCGGCGGCGTGCTGCGCGGCCGGCTTGGTCTGCTGCGCGGCGGTGGGCCGCTGCTGCTGGGCGAGCTGCGCCTCTTTCTGCTGCTGGTCCAGCTTGGGGAAGGCGTAGAAAAAATCCCAGCCGGCGATCACCAGCATCGACAGGCCGGCCGCGATGAGGACATTCTTCGTATACTCGTTCATGACGCCTGCGGCCTGTCTTTCGAGTTGCGCTTGTTGCGGCCCGGGTTTCGAGCCGGGTTTCGGCCCGGGTTTCGGTCCTTGTCGCCCGGTCTGAGCTTCGTCAGTCCGTCCACGATCTGCGCCGTCAATTCGGGAAAGGGCGCCGTCAATGCGTCGGGCCGGGCGACGAAGACATAGTCATAGCCCGGAAGACCGGAAGCGCCACAGAGCCGCAGCGCCTCCTTCAAGCGGCGCCGAATGCGGTTGCGACCGACGGCGCCGGCGATCTTCTTCGTTACGGTGAAGCCGAAGCGCGGCGCATCCGCGTCGCCGCTCTCTCGCGCCGCCGCCTGCAGCTTGAAGGCGCGCGCGCCGCGGCTCAGCCCGCTCGCGGCGGCGCGCAGAAACTCGCGCCGTTTTCGCAAGCGCTGCGGCTTCTTCGTCCTCGTCGCGGCGGGGGTTTTCGCGCTCATGCCTCTCGCCCTCCTCTGGCCGAGAAGCCGGCGGGAATCAGGCGGACAGGCGCTTGCGTCCGCGGGCGCGGCGCGCCGCGAGGATATTGCGGCCGCCGACAGTCGCCATGCGGGCGCGAAAGCCGTGGCGGCGCTTGCGCACCAATTTGCTGGGTTGATATGTTCGCTTCACTTGGGGTCTCCGCTCGCTCAGGTCGCCGATCCGAGAGCCGTTCTCGCCGAGAGTTGTTCTCGTCTTGCGCCGACGGCTCGTCATCGGCCGGCCGCCGCCACGGCCCTCGATTTTCGTTCAGGTCTCGTCGGGCGTTTCATCGCCCCGCGGCCGTCGTGCTCCGCCTTTTTCGCGGGCGCACAAGCCCCCGCACGAAACGCGTCTTTCCGACGCCGCGCCGGCATATAGGAGAAAGCCCGCGTATAAGTCAATCGCGCAGCGCGGCGCTGTCGGGGCTGGCGCGCAGACGCGTTTCCAGCCTCATGACCGCGCTGTTCAGGATTCGTTAACCAGGTTCCAAAACTCCGGGGAGCGCTCGAGGAAGCGCCCCGCCCGAGCGGCGCTCGCCTTCGCCCTCCATGAGCCTCGATGGGGGAGGGGGCCTCGATGGGGGAGGGGAAACACTCATCCGGCGCCGCGTCTGCTCATCGGTCGCGGCGTCTCGTTGGCCCGATCGCCTCGCCGCGCCGTGGCTCGGCGCATGCGGCGGGGCTTTCGCGAAGCTTTCGCCGCGGAGTTTGCGTAGCGCCGGCCGGCTTCGCAGCCGGGCGAGCGGCTTGTATAACGATGAGGCCGGTCGATTCGTCCCCCTCGAGAGACGCTGTTCTCGGCTCGTCGCGGCCCTTAGCCGTCGACGATTAAGGTTCTGGTTTGCCGCCGGGCCGAAGGTCAGGGTTTGTTAACCATTACCGCTTAGCGTTTCGACAAATAGATATAGATCTTGGCGGGCGGCCGACGAATGCGCGGCGCATCGTCGACGCTCGGGCGACGCGACGGCGTCCGGGGACGATTTGGTGGAGCTGGGTGGGGACCGAAAATGCGCGTTTTACTGATAGAGGATGACAGCGCGACCGCTCAAAGCATCGAGCTCATGCTCAAATCCGAGAATTTCAACGTCTATACGACGGACCTCGGGGAAGAAGGCATAGATCTCGGAAAGCTCTACGATTACGACATCATCCTGCTCGATTTGAATCTGCCCGACATGTCCGGCTATGAGGTGCTGCGCACCTTGCGGGTCGCCAAGGTCAAGACGCCGATTCTGATCCTGTCCGGCCTCGCCGGCATCGAGGACAAGGTGAAGGGTCTGGGCTTCGGCGCTGACGATTATCTGACCAAGCCCTTCCACAAGGACGAGCTGGTGGCGCGTATTCACGCCATTGTTCGCCGCTCGAAGGGCCATGCCCAATCGATCATCACGACGGGCGATCTCGTCGTCAATCTGGACCAGAAGACGGTCGAGGTCTCCGGCGCGCGCGTGCATCTGACCGGCAAGGAATATCAGATGCTCGAGCTGCTCTCGCTGCGCAAGGGCACCACGCTGACCAAGGAGATGTTCCTCAATCATCTCTATGGCGGCATGGACGAGCCGGAGCTCAAGATCATCGACGTCTTCATCTGCAAGCTGCGAAAGAAGCTCGCCAACGCCAGCGACGGCCGCAACTACATAGAGACGGTGTGGGGCCGCGGCTATGTGCTGCGCGAGCCGAGCGAAGCCGACGAGCGCATCACCGCCTGAGGCGGAAAGCGCGAGACCGGCGACATGCCGAGGGGCCCGATTCGGGCCCCTTCGCATGTCGCGGGCTGATTTCTTCCGGCCGGCTCTGATGGGCGATGACGGGGCTCTGGTCGGGGCCGCGTCGGGCCGCGCCCCTTTGCCTCAGACGCCGTTCACCGATCGCCGTCGTGGCGCGAGACGGCGCCGCAGAATACGGCAATCCCCGGAGGTGGAGGGCGCGAAGCGCTCGTCGAACTCCATCGTCTCCGCCGCCCCGAGGATCAGAACGCCGTCTTCCGCGAGGACGCCGAAGAGGCGCGTCAACACCTCGCGCCTCACCTCGGGCTCGAAATACATGAGCACATTGCGGCAAAAGATCACGTCGCATGGCCCGACATCGCGAAATTGGTCGAGCAGATTGACCCTGCGGAAGACGACGCGCGCCCGCAGCGCGTCGCTGACGCGCCATTGTCCCCTATGGGGCTCGAGATATCGCAGCAGCCGCGCGGTGGAGAGGCCCCTCTGCGCCTCGAACTGGCTGTAGACGCCCCGGCGCGCGATCTCGAGCGCGGACTCGGAAATATCCGTCGCCGTTATTTCGACCTTCCAATCCTCGAGATCGGGCTCCGATTCCGCGAGCGCCATGGCGATCGAATAGGGCTCCTGGCCCGTCGAGCAGGCTGCCGACCAGATGCGCAGGCGCCGCGTCTCGGCGCGTCGCGTCATCAGATCGGGCAGCCATTCCTGCCTCAGCCGCTCGAAGGGGACGCGATCGCGAAAAAACGAGGTCTCGTTATTCGTCATCGCGTCGACGACGCGTTGCAGCAGCGCCTCGTCCTCGCGCGTCTCGATGAGGCGCATGAGCGCGGCGAGATCGCGACAGTCATGCGCGCGCATGATCGGCTCGAGCCGGCTCTGGGCGAAATAGAGCTTGTCGGCGTCGAGCGAGATTCCGGCGAGCGAGCCGATCAGGCGGCGCAGCCGCGCGAAGGCGAGGCTCATCGCTGGTTCTCCGCGGCGGCTGTCGCGCGCGCCGCGCCGCGCCGAGAATGGCGAGCCGCCGCTGTTTTCCGCATCCCCCTTCGCTCGAAAGAGCGTCCCTCGTTCCTGCCGCCAGTGACGCGCGTCTCAGATGACGCCGATGTCCTCGAGCTTGGACCGCACGACATGCTGGTCGAACGGCTTCATTATGTATTCGTCGGCGCCGGCGTCCATCGCCTGCGCGATATAGCTCGCCTCGTTCTCGGTGGTGCAGAACACCACTTTCGGCGCCGCGCCGCCCGGCATCTTGCGCAGCGCGCGCAGGAATTCGAAGCCGTCCATCTCCGGCATGTTCCAGTCGAGCAGGATCGCGTCCGGCATCGCCAGCTCGCAGACGATGAGCGCCTTGCGGCCGTTCTCGGCCTCCACCGTGGTGAATTGCATCCCTTCGAGAATGCGGCGTGCGACCTTCCGGATGACGGCGGAATCGTCCACGACCAGAATCTGCTTCATAACTCTCCTCCTCGGGGTGCGTCTCTCATATGCCCGCCGCATTCGCCGGTTCGCGACAGGCGCCTCAGCAGCGCGCCGATGTCGAGGATCGGCAGGAAGTCGTCCTCGAGGCGGTAGCAGGCGTTGGTGGTTTCGACGAATTGCTGCCGGACATGCGTCGGGCAGGCGATGCGGTCGTCCTCCTCGCAGGTGACGACGTCGCCGGTCTCGTCGATGAGCAGAGCGTAGCGTTCGCCATTGTGCTCGATGCAGACGGCGAGCGTCGAATCGGGACGGCCGCCGTCGTCGATCTCGAGGCAGCGGTCGAGCCGCACCGCGGTGACGATGCGGCCGCGCAGATTGGCGAGGCCGGCGATCTCGCGCGGGGCGAGCGGAACCGGCGTAACCTGCTCGACATGGAAGATGGTCTTCACGCATTCGACCGGCAGGCCGAAAGTGTGCCCGCGCACCTTTATGGTGAAATTGCGCGTCTGCTGGTCGGGCGCCTCGTCCTGTCGGCGTCGTCCGCTCGCGTCGCGTTGCGGCCTGTTCATGCGGCGAGCTCCGACATGATGCGCAATTCGAGATCGCGCGGCGCCGTGTCCGTCTTGTCGAGCAGGCTGCCGACGCATTCGATCAGCGCGCGCCGATCGAATTTGCCGGTGACCGCGGCGATGCCGCAGGCCTTGGCGGCGGCCAGCACGCTGGGCGCCGCCTGCGCGGCGAGCGCCACCACCGGCAGCTCGGCGAGGCCGGGCAGCGCATGCAGCGCGCGCGCGAAATTATAGCCGTCCATCTCCGGCATATCCGTATCCGTCACCACCGCCTCGACGGAGAGCCCTTTGCGCAGGAAGGACAGCGCCTCCGGAGCCGAGGCCGCGGTGGTCACGTCATAGCCGGCGGAGCCGAGAATCGGCGCCAGCATGTCGCGGAAGAAGGCCTTGTCGTCGACGAGCAGGATGCGGTGCCGCTTGTTGACGCCGCGCGCCAGAGCGGCGGGACAGGCGATGCGCATGAAATAAGTGGCGTCGAGGAATTCGACGATCTCGCCGCCGAGCTGGATCGAGCCGAGAATATGCGGGGAATTGCTCTCCCTCCGCAGGTCGAGAATCTCATCGGTGACGTCGACGATGTCCTCGATCAGCAGGCCCATGGACTGGCCCGCCCCCGACAGCACGAGAATCGGGCAGGAGGGGCGGTCGAGCGACATGTCGGCCGTCGCCGGAATGATCGGCAGCAGGCTGTCGCGATAGGCCATGACGAAGGCGCCGTCCGAGGCGATCAGCCGTTCGCGCGGCACATCCTCGATGCGCAGCACGAGCGACAGAGGCAGCGCCTTCATCGGACCCGGGCCCGCCTTGACGAGAATGATGCGGGTCTTCTCCGCGCGCGGGACGAAGACCTCCGGCGTCGCCGCTTCGGCCGGACGCTCCCCCAGCCGTTGCAGTCCGGCGCGATCGAGCAGCGCGGCCGGATCGAGAATGAGCACCACCGATCCGTCGCCGAGAATCGTCTGGCCCGAGAAGACGCCGAGGCGCGCCACCGCGCTCACCAGAGGCTCGATGACGATTTCCTGCACATCGGCGATCGTCTCCACCAGCAGGCCGAAGCGCGCGCTGCCGATGCGCAGCACGACGACGAAGCCGTCTTGCATCTCCTCTTCCGCCGGACGGCCGAGGCCGAGCGTCGCGGCGAGATCGAGCAGCGGCAGCACGTCGTTGCGCAGGCGCAGCACCGGCGCGTCGTGAATGAACTGGATCATATGCTCGAAGCCGTGGCCGACGCCGACCAGCTCGACCACGGTCATCTGCGGTATCGCGAAGCGCGAGCCATTGCTCGACAGGATCAGCGCCGGCGTGATGGCGAGCGTCAGCGGAATGCGCAGCGTCACGCGGGCGCCCTTGCCGGCGCGCGAGCTCAGCGAGACGGAGCCGCCGATCGACTGGATGTTCTCGCGCACCACATCCATGCCGACGCCGCGGCCGGAGACCTTGGTGACGCCGTCCGCGGTCGAGAAGCCCGGCGCGAAGACATATTCGAACAGCTCGCTGTCGGTGAATTTGGAAATATCGGGCTCGGTGAGCAGCCCCACCGCCAAGGCTTTGGCGTGGATGCGCGCGACGTCGAGCCCGCGGCCGTCGTCGGCGATGTCGATGATGATCTGGCCGGCGTCATAGGCCGCGCGCACCGTGATGACGCCGGTCTCGTTCTTGCCGATGCGGGCGCGCTCGGCGGGCGGCTCGATGCCGTGATCGGCGCAATTGCGGATGATATGGGTCAGCGGCGCGCGAATGAGCTCGATCACCTGCCGGTCGAGCTCGGTGTCGGAGCCTTCCGTCGTGACGACGATCTTCTTGGCGAGATCGAGGGCGAGATCGCGCACCAGCCGCGGCAGCGTCGAGAACAGCCGTCCGACCGGCTGCATGCGCGCGCTCATCACCGCATCCTGCAGGTCGCCGGTGATGTTGGAGAGCGTCTGCACCGAGCTGGTCAGCGCCTCGTCGCCGCCGCCCCAGGAGCCCGACAATTCGAGCAGCCGATTGCGGGTCGAGACCAGCTCGGAGACGATGCCCATCAGCCGATCGAGCACATTGACCGAGACGCGCACCGTCTCGCCGATATGGGCGACGCTGGGATAGGCCTCGCCCGGCGCCGACGCCGCGGCGCGCGACGCGGGCGCCGCCGCGAGCCTCGCTTCCGCGACATCGGAGGGTTGCGGCTCGTCCTCGCCGAGGCGCGCGCGGCGCGTCGCCTCTTCCAGCGCGACGACGAGCTCGCCGTCGTCGCCAGGGAGCTCTTCCTCCGAGCGGCCCATCTCGGCGAGAATGTCCTTCAGCCGATCGACGGCGGCGAAGATCAGAGTGATATGCGTGTCGCGGACCGGGGCGCCGTCGCGCAGCGCGCCGATGAGCGCCTCGGTCGAATGGGTCAGCCGGCCGACGCGCGGCAGCTTCAGAAAGCCGCTGGTGCCTTTGATCGTGTGAATATGCCGGAACAGGCTGGCGATGAGCGCCTGATCGCCGGGGTCCTTCTCGAGACAGACGAGCTCCATCGTCGCCGAGTCGATATGCTCGGTGGTCTCGACGAGGAAATCATTGAGGAGCTCGTCCATGGCGTCGTTTGTCTCGGGCCGCTCGTGCGGCGTCGACGCCATTCTTGACGCATTCTGGTTAAGAGAACTGAAATTCCCGCGCTCGAGGTCGGCTCGCGTGACGATCGACGACCGAAATTCGCCGAAACGGCGGCGCCGCGGGCGTCTCGATCGTGTCAGGCCCGGATCGCGGCCTGCGCTTTCTCGGTCTGCGCTTCGGTCTCGGCCTGCGCGTCGTTTTCATGCGCCGTCGGCGCGGCGGCCGGCCGGGCCGTGATCGTCACATGTTCGGACTGGGCGGAGATCTCGACATCGAGCCCGGCCGCCTGGGCCACGAGCCCGGCGTAATAGACCTGAATGGCGCGCGCGTCGACGACGCCGTCCTCCGGCAGGCCGGCGAGCAGGCCCGGAATCGCCGCGGCGATGCGGGCGTTGACGCCCTTGGCGTCGAGGGTGAAGGCGATCTCGTCGCCGGAGCCGGTCGAGGCGACGGAGATCACGCCGCCGCGCGGGATCGCCGCATCGGCGATCAGGCAGAGATTGAGCAGCAGCTTCACCTTGTTCTTCGACATCAGCACGCGCGGCACGCCCCATTCGAGCTTGGTGCGCTCGTCGGCGAGCAGCTGGCGGGTCACATGCTCGGCGTCGCCGGTGTCGATCTCGGCGCCTTTGGAGCCCGCGGCGCCGAAGGCGAGCCGGCAGAATTGCAGCCGGGCGGAGGCTTCCGCCGCGCTCGATTTGATCAGCGCCAGCGCATGGCCGCGCATCTCGGCGTCCTTCTCCTCCTCGAGCACCTCGAGCCCGTTGACGATCGCGCCGACGGGCGAGATCACGTCATGGCAGACGCGGGAGGAGAGCAGCGCGGCGAGATCGAGGGAGTCGAGCGCGAATTTGGTCATGAGGCCATCCGAAGGAGCCGCCGGCGCGCCGCGAGGCGGCTCCGGCCGAAGCGGGAACGTCGGCGAACGAATCACCAGCGCCCCTTTTCCCCATTGGTAGCCGCGCAGCGCCCGCTTGCAAAGCGTCGCCGAGGGACCGCCGAAAGGAGCCGCCTAAAGGGACCGCCCGAGGCGGGCGGTCCCCCGGCCGGGTCAGAATGTCGCCTTGGCTCCGACATAGAAGCTGCGGCCGGCCTCCGGATAGCCGTCGGTGAAGGTGTAGGCGGTGTCGAACAGATTGCGCACGCCGCCTTCGAGCTTCAAATTCGGGTGAACTTGATACTCGGCCTGGAGATTGGTCAGGAAATAGGCGCCGGTCCGATAATAGATCGTCCCCGCCGTGTTCGAGGTCCAGCGATTGCCGGCCATCTCGATGTTGGGCGTCAGCGTCAGCCCCTCTAGCGGCCGCCAGCCGGCGTAGAGGAACATTTTGCCGTCCGGCACGCCGGTCGGCTGGAAGTTGAGGATGTAAGGCGCGTAGACCGAGCGGCGCATCAGCGTCAGATTTCCGCCGAGCGAGAGATCGTCCGCCACGCGATAGTCGACCGAGATCTCGCCGCCCCAGAAGCTGGCGTCGCCGACATTCTGGCTCTGGGTGACGCTCGCGCCATAGGCGGGCGCCGGCACCGATTGGATCAGATTGCGCACGATCGAGTGGAAGGCGTCCAATTGAATGCGGCTGCCCGGCGCGAATTCGCTCGCCCAGCCGAGATCGAAATTGATCGCGCGCTCGGGCACGAGGCCGGGGTTGGAGGTGGCGCCGCCGAAACGCGAGCTGAAACGCTCGAAGATCGTCGGGAAGCGCTCGCGGTCGGAGACGTTGAAATAGACCTTGTTCGTGTCGCTGTAGCGCCAGATCGCCGCGCCTTGGAAATTCGGCGCCTGCGTGTCCTTCAGCTGATAGCCGATGACGCCCGTGGCGACCACGAAATCATCTGCCTTGCGCAGATGGCGCCAGTCGTAGGCGAAGCCGCCGACGAGATCGATGTCCTTGGTCGGATGAAAGGTGTTCTCGACCGCGATCGAATAAGTGTCTTCCTGCGTGTAGACGACCGGCTGGGTGAAGCAGATGACGTTTATGACGCATCCGGTCGATTTATTGGCGACATTGACGCCGTAATATTCCTGCCAGGTGGCATGCTCGTCGAAGCGGTAGTGGCCGGCGATCTTCAGCGTGTCGACCTCGCCGAAATCATGTCCCGCCTCTATGTCCGCGCCGAGCGCATAGTCCTGATAATAGCTGCGGAAGGCTTTGGCGCTCGACTGATAGGCCTGGTAGGGGTCGTTGTAGGAGAAGAGGTCGTTGTCGAACTTGCTCCAATAGGCCTTGGTCTTCACATAGGAAGAATCGCCGATCTTGGTGTTGGACAGGAAATAGAGATTCTGCACGCGCCAGTAGGGCCAGCGCCAATAGCGTTGGCTGTTCAGCCCGTCGGTCGTGTGGTAGGGCGCGCCCTTCTTGCCGTCCTGGCGGATGAAGCTCAGCGAATATTCGTCGGTGGCGTTGGGCGTCACGCCGGCCTTGGCGTTGAGGCTCCAATCATAGGCCGCCGAATTGCCGCGGAAGCCGTCGCCCTGATTATTGGTCGGCGTGTAGCTCTCCGGCAGCATCCAGCCGCGCAGATCGCGCCAGGCGCCGCTGAGCTGGAGATAATAATTCTCCTGCTTCGTGCCGAGCAGGCCATAGGTCTTGATGCCCTCATAGCTGCCGTCGCGGCCGAATTCGAGGCCGGTGCGCACCTCGCCCTCGATCTCCCTGGTCGGCTTGCGCGAGACGAGATTGATCTGGCCGCCCATGCCGCCCGGCCCGTCGAGCACGGAGACATAGCCCTTGGCGATCTGCACGGAGGCGATATCCGGCGTCAGGAAGCGCGCGAAATCGAGACGATTGTCGGCCGGCAGATAGACGCGCACGCCGTCCACGGTGAGCGGAACCTGCCAGCGATCGAAGCCGCGCACATAGACGTTCTGCTCATTGCGCGTGCCGCCGGTCGAATTGCTGACGACGCCGGCGGCGAGATTGACGGCGCGATCGAGAGAATCGCGCTGGAAGGTCTCGTTCTGGCGGTTGCTGAGCGTCACGCCGCCATAGGAGTCGGTCTGCTGCACGGGCGCCGGGGCGTCGTCCTTCTTCTTCTCGGGCGGCGCGCTCTTGCGCTCGGCGCCGACGTGAATCTCGCCGAGATCGAAAGGCTGCGGCTGCTCGGCGGCCAGCGCCGCGTAGCTCCCGAGGAGCGCGACGACGCTCACGGCGCCGAATGGCGCGAGTTTGCTAGATTTCATGGTTCTTCCCCCGATTGTCTCGACTGCGCATCCCGAGAAGGATCGCCATTAGAGCGACCCCAGAAATTCGAGCAGCGCCCCTCGCTCCTCGCGCGTCAGTCCGCGAAACCCATCCGCCGCGGTCGCGGCCTCGCCGGCGTGCCAGAGGATCGCCTCGGCGACGCTGCGGGCGCGGCCGTCATGGAGAAAATCCGCGGGCGTTCCATAGCGGCCGGCGAGGCCGAGGCCCCATAGCGGCGGCGTGCGCCAGTCGCGCGGACCGGCCTCGAAATCCTCGCGCCCATCGGCGAGCCCATCGCCCATGTCATGCAGCAGAAGATCGCTATAGGGATGGATCTCCGTCCCGCTCAGCCATGGCGCGAAACCGACCGGGCCGAGCCTCATCGTCTCGCGATGGCAGGACGCGCAGCCGATTGCGCGGAACAGCGCCTCCCCTTTGGCGACGCGCGGATCGGTGAGATCGCGCCGGGCCGGCACGGCGAGGCCGCGCATATAGTCGAGCGAGGCCTCGAGCCGAGTGTAGGAGAGCTCGATCTGCGATCCCGCCGCCGCGCGGCATTCCGTCTGGACGGCGGCGCAATTGGGCTCCGGGAAGAGATAGGAGGAGACGCCGATGTCCTCGGCGAAGGCGTTGGCGATCTGCTGGCGCAGATCCGGCTGATTGGCCTTGAGGCCGAAGCGGCCGAGCGCCATGCGGCCGGCCGCCATGTCATAGACATGGTTCGGCCGGCCGCGGCTCTGGCCCGCCGCATAGCGTAAAATCTCCTCCTCGGGCACGGCCTCGAGCAGGCCGAGGCCGAAGACCGGCGGCGCATTGCGCAGCGATATCCGCACATTGTCGCCGAGCGGCCCATAGGCGAGATCGCGAAAGGAGAGGCGCGGCCGGCGTAGCGAGACCGTCTCGCCATCGCCGAGCCGCGACTCGACCGCGTCGAATTCCACGATCGCGCGGCCCTCGCCGGCGACGCCGGGATTGCCCTCCGGATTGAGCTGGCCGCCATAGGCCGGATGGGGCAGGGGCCCGCCATGGGCGTCGCGGCCGGGGAGGCCGAGCCGAACCACCATGGCGCGGGCGATTCCATTCTCCGGGTCCGGCGCCGGACCGCGGCCGTTCTTCACATGGCAGGCGATGCAGGAGAGCCGGTTATAGAGCGGGCCGAGCCCGGTGATCTCGCTTTGGTCCTGCGACGGGCCGATGACCCAGGCCTGCCGAAACAGCGCGCTCCCCTGCCGAAAGCCACGCAGAAAACCCTCGTCCAATCCGGCGATCGGCCGGGAAAAGGCGTCGCCGTCGAGCTTCGCGTTCTCGTAGGGCGCGCCGGCGGCGAGAAAAAACAGAGCGAATGGAAGAAAAAACAGAGCGAATGGGAGAAGCGGCCGCCGCGTCACAGACGCTGCTCGGCGGAAGCGACAAGGCTCAGCGCCTCGGCTCGGGCCGATGAAATTTCTGCGCGCCAGCGGGCGGCGAGATCGCCGTCCTCCAGCTTGCGGTTGGAAAAACGATCGAGAAATGCGGAGGCGCTCGCTTGCGCCTCGGAAACGGGCGTGAAGCCGGCGAGCTTGCGCGCCCTGGCGACGGCGGCGCTTCCCGCGGCGTCGGGGGCTGCGGCGAGCCGCGCCTCGGCGGCGTGAATGGCGCGCCACAGGCGCTGCGTCTCGGCGTGGCGCTCGGTAATGGCGAGATCGAAGAGCACGCTGACGACGCCCGGCCGACGGCGGCCGATCTCGGCGTCATAAGGATAGAAGGTCCCCGGCGGCAGAGCGAAGGGGTCGACCACCGCCGCCGGCTTGCCGGCATAGGCGTCGGGCCGCGCCGGATGGCGGCTGCTGTCGGCCTCCATCATCAGCTTCTGGCCCTTGGCCGAGAGCGCGAAATCGACGAAGGCCCTGGCCGCCTCGAGACGGCGCGTTGCCGCCGTGACGGCGATATGCGCGGGCAGAAAGGCTGTCTTCTCGGGATAGACGAAGGCGACCGACTCGCCATTGGCCAGCGCGTTGAAGGCGAAGAAATCGATCGTCAGGCCGAGCGCCGCGCGCCCCTCCTTGACGGTCGCCGTCGGGCCGGCGCCCGAGCCGAGCAGCTCCGCGCCGCCGGCGATCTCGCCGAGCAGCGCCCAGCCGCGCTCCCAGCCCTCCGACTGCAGGATGATGTCATAGAGCGCCGGTGAAAAGCCGACCTTGGCGGGAATCGGCATCGCGATGCGCCCGGCATAGGCGGGCGAGGCGAGGTCGCTCCAGCTCTTAGGATGCTTCAGCCCATCGCGCGCGAGCGCGGCCGGGTCCACGACGATCCCATAGCCGGCGACGTCATAGGCCTCGAACAGTCCATTCGGGTCCGACAGGATCTGCCCGCCGAGCCGGCCAGGCAGCGCCGCCCGGTCGACCGAGAATTTCTGAAAGGCGCCGCGGTCTCGCAATATAGGGAAGTTTCCGAGAGCGGGGGCCCAATAGACGTCGGCGCCGCCCTGCGCCGTCTCGCTCAGCAGGGCCAGCGCGTCGCGCGACTGCTTCCAGACGAATTGGACGTGAACGCCCGGATGGAGCTTCTCGAACTCGGATTCATAACGCGTCGTCAGCTCTTCCGGGAAAGAGGTGACGACGATGAGGCGCTCGTCCGCCGCAAGCGCGGGCCTGCCGAGCAGGGCGAGGCCGAGCGCGGAAGGGATGGCCGCGACGACGTTGCGGCGGCTTGGGCGGAGAGCGATCCGATTCGTTATGTCGCGGTGATACATAATGAAAACATAAAAGCGACGCCGCGGCCCTGTCAATCGACGAGCGCGCCCATTTTATCGGCGGGAGGCCCGCCGATTGATCGTTCTTCAAGCACAATGGAATTCGAGGTCAGTCCACCGCGAGAATGACGTCGGTCGGGCTGAAGCTCGCGACGGCGCGCTCGCCCTCGGCGATGCCGAGGTCTTCCGCCGTCTGGCGCGGCACGACGGCGTGCATCGTCTTGCCCGCGCCGATGTCGAGCAGCACCTCGCTGTTGCGCTCCGCGTCGATTCGACGCCGCACCACGCCGGCGAATTGATTGCGCGCGCCCGCGGGCGTGTGCTCGGCCGGGTGGAGATGGACGAAGGAGGATTTGATCAGCGCCAGCGTCTTGCGTCCCGCCTCGAGGCCGAGCTCGACCGCCGAATCATTGGTGACGATGGCGTGAATGGTGGTCTCCGGCGAGACGCGCAGCGTCACCTCGACGTCGACCGGCCATTTCTTCACCGAGACGACTTCCGTCTGGAATATATTGCGCGCCGAAATTTTGACGCCCACGCTCCAGAGCAGAAAATCATCCTGATCCTCGAGCCCCTCCTCGGCGATCAGCGAGGAGATGCGCGACATCCGCTCCTCCAGCCGGTGGAAGGTGGCGATGAGCCGGCGTCCCTCCGGCGTCACCTCGGCGCCGCCGCCCGAGCGGCCGCCGGCCTTGGTGACGAAGGCTGGGCTCGGCAGCAGATTATTGATGGCGTTCACCGCGTCCCAGGCGGTTTTATAGCTGAAGCCCACGACTTTGGCCGCTTTGGTGATGCTGCCATATTCGGCGACGGCCTCCAGCAGCTTGATGCGGTCCCGCCCGACGAGAAAGCGCCCTTCGCGGCGAAGAGCCAGCAGCGCGTCGATCTTATTGACTGTCATGCTCTCTCGATTCCTCTTTAGCGTGTATTTATACGTCAGAGCGGAGAAGACGCATCAAAAATCGGGCCGGCCGGTCAGAAACATCGAAATCACTTCGCCGAGGAGAGCGCTTCGACCGCTCGGCGCAGATGGCCGCGCGAACATTCGAGCGCCGCCTGCGCCTCGCCGAGCCCATGGCCTTCGAGCAGAAGATAGGCCAGCTTGACGCTGCCGCCGGCGCGGACGAGCGCCGCGCCGATCTCCGCGGCGTCGCGGCCGGTGAGCCGCGTGAGAATGCGCTCGCTGCGGCGCACCAGCTTTTTGTTGGACGCCTGCACATCGACCATCAGCCCCTCGAAGACTCTGCCTTGCAGAATCATCACCAGCGAGGAGAGCATCAGCAGCGCGATGCGTTGCGCCGTGCCGGCCTTCATGCGCGTCGAGCCGGCGATCGCCTCCGATCCCGTGTCGAGAAACACCGCATGATCCGCTTGCGTGAGCAGCGGAGCGTCGCGATTATTGGCGACGCCGATGGTCAGCGCGCCGCGTCGTCCCGCCTCGCGCAGACAGGCGAGAGTGAAGGGAGTGGTGCCGCTCGCGGCGACGCCGATCACGACATCGGCTTCGCCGATCGCGTGGCGGCGCATCAGCTCGGCGCCGTGGCCGGACTCGTCCTCCGCGCCTTCGACGGCTTTCAGCAGCGCATCGTCGCCGCCCGCCATCAGCAGCAGCAGCCGGTCCTGCGGCCAGCTGAAGGTCGGCGTCAGCTCGGCCCCGTCCTGCACGGCGAGCCGGCCCGAGGTTCCGGCGCCGACATAGACGATGCGTCCGCCCTGCGCCAGGCGTTGCACGACGGCGAGCGCCGCGGTCTCGATCGCAGGGCGCGCCGCGCGCACGGCGGCGACGGCGGCCAATTGCCCCTCGATCATCGCGTCGAGAATCTCGCGCGGCTCCCATGCGTCGATCGACGAATAGCGTGGGCTCGGACGTTCGGTTTCCATTGACGCGCCTCCATGCGGGAAGAGGTCGGCGCTCTGCGCGAAAATCGCAAGCGAGGACGCAGCAGCGTAGGGGATTTCACGCTCGCTCGCGGCGCGCTCTTGTGACATAAGGGCGCGGGCGGGGGGCGACGATAAAGCTGCAGCAGAGCCGCCGATGATCAAGCATGACAATCAAATGGCGATCGAAGCGCGCGAGGCGCCCCATGCCGTCGCGCGGCAGCAGGAGCAGATCGCAGCGCGTCTCGCGCC
Source organism: Methylosinus sp. (assembly GCF_036560965.1). Lineage (NCBI taxonomy): Bacteria > Pseudomonadati > Pseudomonadota > Alphaproteobacteria > Hyphomicrobiales > Methylocystaceae > Methylosinus > Methylosinus sp. The sequence continues at coordinate 106,808 of NZ_DATBQF010000005.1, forward strand.
GCTCGTCTCGCGCCTGCGCGATGTGAATCCCCGCGTCGTCGTGACCTGCGCGCGCGGCAGCTCCGCTCACGCGGCGACATTCGTCAAGCATCTCGTCGAGCGCGGCCTCGGCCTGCCGGTCGCCGCCGCCGCGCCGAATATAACCAGCGTCTATGGCGGCTCGCTGCGGCTCGACGGCCAATTCTTTCTGGCGATCTCGCAATCGGGCGGCAGCGTCGATCTCGTCGAGCAGGCCGCCGCCGCGCGCCGCAGCGGCGCCGTCACCGCTTGCCTCGTCAATGAGGTGGAGAGCGATCTCGCCGCGCAATGCGAATTCGTTCTGCCGATGGCGGCGGGGCCGGAATTCGCCGTGCCGGCGACCAAGACCTTCATCGCCTCGCTGGCCGCGCTGGCGCGTCTCGTCGCGCTGTGGTCGCAGGATCGCGCGCTCGCTGCGGCGCTCGCGCGCCTGCCGGAGCGGCTCGCGCGCGCGGCCGAGCTCGACTGGTCGCGAATGGTCGACGCTTTTTCGCGCGCCGAGAGTCTCGTCGCCATAGGGCGCGGGCCGACGCTCGCCATCGCGCGCGAAGCGGCGTTGAAGCTGAAGGAAACCGCCAATCTCCACGCCGAGGCGTTCAGCTCGGCGGAATTCATGCATGGCCCCGTGTCGCTCGTCTCGCCGCTCTATCCGATCTTGATGTTCACGCCGACCGACGAAGCGGCGATCGGCATGCGGCGCCTCGCCGAGGATCTGCGCGGCAAAGGCGCAGCGCTGTTCGCCACCGATCGCGAGGACGAGACGCGCAGCCGTCTGCCGACGCTCTCGCCCGACCATCCGGAGACCGACGCGATCTGCCTCATTCAGAGCTTCTATGCGATGGCGGCGCAGCTCGCCGCCGCGCGCGGCGTCGATGTCGATCGCCCGCGGCATCTACAGAAGGTGACGCGCACGCGATGAGCGAAGAGTCGCGCCGAATCATCGCCGCCGATGTCGTCTTCGACGGCGCATCGGCGCATCGCGACTGCGCCGTGGTGATCGAGGGCGAAGACATCGTCTCGCTCATTCTGCGCCGCGAGATTCCGCGCGGCGCGACCGTCGTCGAGCTGCCGAAGGGCGTCTGGATCGCGCCGGGCTTCATCGATATTCAGGTGAATGGCGGCGGCGATATTCTGTTCAACGACGAGCCGACGCCGGAGGCGATCGCGACGATCCTTCGCGCGCATCGCAAATTCGGCACGACGTCGCTGCTGCCGACGCTCATCACCGACACGGATGAAAAGATGATCGCGGCGAAGCGCGCCGTGACGACGATCCTGCCGCGGGAGCCCGGCGTGCTCGGCGTGCATTTCGAAGGACCGTTCATCTCGCCGGAGCGGCTCGGCGTGCATCGCGCCGATCTGTGTCGCGCGCCACAGCCGCACCATGTCGAAATGCTCGCGCCGCCGCCGGGGGGCGTCTCGCTGGTCACGCTCGCGCCGGAGGCGGCGCCGCCGGGCTTCGTCTCGGAGCTCGTCGCCGCCGGCTGCAAGCTCGCGCTCGGCCATTCGATGGCGACCTATGCGCAGACGCGCGCGGCGATGAGCGAAGGGTCGACCGGCTTCACCCATCTGTTCAACGCCATGCGTCCGCTCGCGAGCCGCGAGCCGGGGCCGATCGCCGCCGCGCTCGAATCCTGCGCCGCCTATTATGGGCTCATCGTCGACGGCGAGCATGTCGATCCGGCGATGCTGCGCCTCGCTCTGCGCGCCGGCCTCGGTCATCCCATGCTCGTCACCGACGCCATGCCGCCGGTCGGCGGAAGCGCGCAGCAGTTCCTGTTGCAGGGCCGGCCGATCATCGTGCGGGACGGACGCTGCGTGACGACGGAGGGCGCGCTCGCCGGCGCGGCGCTCGATATGGCGAGCGCCGTGCGCAATTGCGTTGCGATGCTCGATCTTCCGCTCGAGCGGGCGCTCGTCTTCGCGTCGACGCATCCGGCGAATTTCCTGGGGCTCGGAAAGAGGCTCGGCCGGCTCGTCGCGGGCTATCGCGCCGATATGACGGCTTTCGATCCGCAGAGCATTCGCGTCGTGGCGACCTGGGTCGCCGGCGCGCCTTCCACCGAGGACAGGCCTTCCACCGAGGAGTGATGAGCGTCACGCCTTCAGGCGGCGGATGCGCTCGATCGCGGCGCGCGCAGCGTCGCGGAGCGAGGCGTCCTTCTCGCAGGCTTCGAGCAGATTCTCCGCATAGCGTGCGGACTCGTCCTGCTCATCCTTCATATTATTGCCGATGAGGATGAAATCGACGCCGGCGCGCAAGGCGCAGAGCGAGGCTTCGCCCGTCGTCATCAGCTTTTGCACGCCCTGCATCTGCAGATCATCGGTCAATATCACGGCGTCCGGCGCCCATTCACGCAATTTGCGCACGGCGACGGCGGAGAGACAGGTCGGCGTGTCCGTCTCCCATTGATTGACGACGCCATGGCTGAACAGAACCATGGGCGCGCGCGGCGCCAGCGTCTCGAAGATTTTCACCTGCGTGTCGGTGAGGCAGTCGGAGAGATCCATCACATGATCGTGCGGATTGACCTTGGCGCCGCCGGTTCCGGGAAAATGCTTGAGGCAGAGCTTCAGACCTGTCGAGCGCGCCACTTCGACGAGCGCCGCGACGCAATCTTCGACGATCTGCGGATCGGCGGAAAAGCTGCGCTGCGCCGAGCCTATGTCGGGACTGTCGGGCTCAATGTCGAGATCGACGACGGGCGCGAGATCGGCGTCTATGCCGAGATCGCGCAATTCGAGATAGGCGGGCCGTAGCGCCTCGAGCCGCTCGAGCGCCGTCAGCCGGCCGAATTGGCGCGCGCTCGGCAGCGGGCGGAAGCCGCGCTCCTCCTTCAGCCGACGCACTTTGCCGCCCTCTTGATCGATGAAGATCAGCGGGCGCGAGGGCAGCGCGTGAATCTCCTCGCAGAGCGCCTTCACCTGAGCGGGATCGAAGATATTGCGCTCATATTTGCGGGAGATGCAGTCGTAGTCGAACAGGATGACGCCGCCGAGGCCGTGGTCGCGCGCGAAATCGCGCATCCAGGGCGGAACATGCGGCGTGCGGAAGCCGAGCAGGAAGAGCTCGCCGATGGGCAGAGAGGAGGACATGGCCGTGAGATGGCGCGGCGCGCGGCGCGGTCAAATGCGGCCGCGGCGAAATTGCGACGAAAAGGAGACGCTCGCGCTTTCTCCCGCGCTCGATTATGAGTGCGGCGCAGCGAAGTTTCGAGCGGGGAATTCTCGAGCGTGGAAGGAAGTCGGATGAGCGAGGGGATCGTCGAAGGCGCTCCGCGGACGGCGCGATACGCCACGGGCGCGATGTTCGGCGTCTGCGCCGTCACCATCTGGGCGACCTGGATCGTCGTCACGCGGCTCGGCGTGACGACCACGCTCTCGGTCTATGATCTCACCATGCTGCGTTTCGGCGCGGCCGGCGTGCTGCTGTTTCCCGTCGTGCTGCGCAAGGGTCTCGCGCTCGAGCGGCTCGGCCCGCTGCGGCTGCTCCTTCTCGTGTGCAGCGCCGGCGCGCCTTATGTGCTCGTCGCCGCGAGCGGGCTCAAGCTCGCGCCGGTCGCTCACGCGGGAGCGCTGCTGCCGGGCTCCATGCCGCTGTTCGTCGCGCTGCTCTCGTGGCTGTTGACCAAAGAGCGCTTCACCGCGAGCCGCCTGACCGGCTATGCGCTCATCGCTCTGGGCGGCGCGACGATCGCAGGGCCCGGCGCCTTTTCGCTCGGCGAAACGCAGATCGGCCATATTCTGCTGTTGAGCGCGGCCTTCATTTGGGCGTGCTATGCGATCGTGCTGCGCGCCTCTCGGCTCGATTCGCTGCACGCCGCGGCGCTGGTTTCGACCGGCTCGCTCATTCTCTATGGGCCGGTCTATCTCGCCTTTCACGGCCTGCATGGGATGGACGCGCCATTGCGCGACATTGTGACCCAGGCCTTGTTCCAGGGCGTCATGGTCTCGATCGTCGCGCTGTTTCTGTTCGGCAAGGGCATAGAAATTCTCGGTGCCTCGGCCGGCGCGGCCTTCTCGGCGCTGGTGCCGCCGATGGCGGCGCTGATCGCCATTCCGATCCTCGGGGAAGTCCCGACGCTCGCCGAGCAAGCGGCGCTTCTCGCTGTCTCGCTCGGCGTCTATCTCGCGAGCGGCGGCAAGCTGCCGGGCGCGTGGCGGCGCATGCGGAAAGGCTGAGCGCCGGCGCGGCGACGGCGCCCAGCCCGTCCGCCGCGAAGCAAGCGAAAGCGCATTCGGCCCACATCACGCGGCGGCTGGAACGACTCGGCGCCTGCGGAGTTATCCGTCGCCGTCGAAGAACGATGGGAGAAGCCTATGCCCGCGAAATCGAAGGCTCAGCAGATGGCCGCCGGCGCCGCGCTCGCGGCCAAGCGCGGCGAGGTCTCCGCGAGCGCGCTGAAAGGAGCGTCGCGCTCCATGCTCGAATCGATGAGCGAGAAGCAGCTCGAGGAATTCGCCGCGACGAAGCGCAAGGGCAAGCCCGAGCACGCCAGCAAGCCGGAGCACGCCAGAAAGTCTTGAACGCATCGGAAAGGACGTCTCATGCATGTCGAAGCCATCATCGCCAGCCATCCGCAGACGCGTGGGCGCGCCGACGCCGCGCTGATCGAATGCGTCACCGCCTGTTTCGATTGCGCTCAGGCCTGCGCCGCCTGCGCCGACGCCTGCCTCTGCGAGGAGAATGTCGCCGATCTGCGCCGTTGCATCAGGCTCGATCAGGATTGCGCGGACCTATGCCTCGCGACCGGCGCCATCGCCTCGCGTCGCAGCGCGACGGATGAGACGGCGATGCGCGCCACTCTGCAGGCTTGCGTCGATATGTGTCGCGCCTGCGAGAAAGAATGCCGACGCCACGCCAAGCATCACGAGCATTGTCGCATCTGCGCGGAAGTCTGCAAGGAATGCGAGAGCGCCTGCCGTCGCGCCATGGGCTCCGCGCATTAGTCGCGAAGAAGGCGGGCTCAGACGGAGCTCGCCGTCCCATAGGCCTTCAAAAACACGGCGAGCCCCGACTCCATCACGCGCTCATATTCCGCTTCGCTGCGCAGCTCCAACCCCAGCGCGACGCGCATGGGAAGGTCCGAGACAGTGAGGTGCAGCAATTGCTCCGCCGCCATATTGGCGTCGTCGAAGTCGAGCAGCCCCCGCGCCTTCGCCTCGTCGAGAGAGGCGGCGACGAAGTCGAGGACATTCTTCTTGCCGCTGTTGAAATAGAGATGGCAGAGCTCTGGGTAGCGCCAGCGCTCGCTCGACACCGCTTGAAAAAAAGCCGACCATTCCTTGGTCAAGAAACGCGCGACGAAATAGCCGCAGAGCTCGCGCAGCGCCTGCTCGGCGCCGAGGTCGAAATCGGGCGTCGGGACGGCGGCGCATTTCTCACCGCATTCGATCTCGATGAGATTGCGAAACAATGCCTCTTTGCTCGGAAAATAGGCGTAGAGCGTTGCTTTCGACACGCCCGCCGCGCGCGCGATGGCGTCCATGGACGTATCGGCGAAGCCCTGCTCGAGAAATTGCGTCCGCGCCGCCGAAAGGATCTGACATTCCTTTCGGTTCGGGACATGCTCCGCGCACGGCTCGGTCGCTTCCGCTCCCTCTGTCATACTTTTCGATCCACCGGCGTCATCCTGTCCCTCCGCCCGTTGTGGGGTCTTATTGTCAGGCTTCATGCCCCGAATCCATCCTCGGGAAAAACTAGACCGTTCAGTTTTAGCATTGACACGTGGCCTTTGCATTAATATTAAAACTGAACGGTTCAGTTTTCGAGAGGGTCATGCCGAAATTTTCGCGAAGCCATGTCCGACAAGCGAAAACTGCGCCTTGCCGGGGACTAGGGAGCGCTGCCGCGCGCGGCGCCGCCACATTTGCCGCATTCGCACTTTCCGCTTGCGCGGTCGGGCCTGATTTCATTCCGCCTCCCGCGCCAGCCGGCGCGGGCTACGGCAAGATCGGAGCCTCCACAGAGTCCGCGGCGGTCGCCGGCGGCTCGTCGCAGCGCTTCGCCCATGGCCGCGACGTGCCGGGCGAATGGTGGAAGCTGTTCCACTCCAAGCAGATATCGGCGCTGGTCGCCGAGGCTGTGGCGAATCATCCGGATATAGCAGCGGCCGAGGCGGCGCTGCGCCAGGCGCGCGAGATGATCGAGGCCGATTCGGCCACTTTCCTGCCGCAGGCGACGATCGGCGACAGCTTCACGCGGCAGCAGGTGACGACCGCGCAATACGGCAGCCTCGGCTCGTCGTCCTCGTCTTCTTCCTCCTCCAGCTCGGCCTCCAGCTTCGTCTATGGTCTCCACAACGCCAATGTCTCGGTTTCCTTCGCGCCGGACGTCTTCGGCAAGTCCTGGCGCACGCTGGAGAGCGACACGGCGGCCGCCGAGCAGAAGCGCTTCCAGCTCGAGGCGACCTATCTGGCGCTGACCGCCAATGTCGTCACGGCGGCGATCGCCGACGCCTCCTACGCCTCGCAGATCAAGGTGACGCGCGATCTCATCGCCGCCTATCGCCAGCAGCTCGATCTCTTGGAAAAGCGCTTCGAGCTCGGCGCCGTCAGCCAGGCCGACGTGCTCTCCGAGCGCGCGCAGCTCGCGCAGGCGCAGGCGACGCTGCCGCCGCTCGAGAAAGCGCGCGCGCAGACGCGCAATCTGCTGATGGCCTATCTCGGCCGCTTCCCCAACGCCGATAAGGGCGAGGCGGTCGATCTCTCCGGTCTGCGCCTGCCCGGCGAATTGCCGGTCAGCCTGTCCTCGATGCTGGTGCGCCAGCGGCCGGATATTCTCGCCTCCGAGAATCAAGTGCATCAGGCGAGCGCGGAGATCGGCGTCGCGACCGCGAACATGCTGCCGCAATTCTCGCTCAGCGCCACGGGCGGCGCCCAGGCGACGAATTTCACGACGCTGTTCACGCCGCAGACGCTGGTCTACACGCTCGCGGCGCAGGCCTCGGCCAAAGCCTTCGACGCCGGCTCGCTGTTCCACACGCGCGAGGCGAAGGTCGCAGCGTTCGAGCAGGCCGCGGCGCAATATCGCTCGACGGTCATCTCCGCCTTCCAGAATGTCGCCGATTCGTTGCAGGCGGTGAAATACGACGCCGGCACCTTGCGCGCGCAGGTCGCGGCGGAGAAGGCGGCGGCCGCGAGCCTCGAGATCGCGCGCGCGCAATATCGCGCCGGCTCGACGACCTATTCGATCGTGCTCAACGCCGAGCAGACTCTGCTCACCGCGCGGCTCAATCGCGTGAAGGCGCAGGCGGCGCGCTTCGCCGATACGGCGGCGCTGCTGCAATCGCTCGGCGGCGGCTGGTGGAACCGCATCGACGAGACGCCGGCCTCTGAGGCCAAGCCCACCGACATCATCGCCACATCGCCGATCGCCGCGGCGATCAGATCTCAGGCGGAGGACGCACAAAATGCCCGCTAGAACTTTGCTGCAGGATCGTTTCGGCCCCATGGCGAAGCCGATGGCGATCATGCTCGCGATCGTCGCGCTCGTCTTTGGCGGACTCTATGGCTTCAACGCCTTCCGCAATGTGATGATCAAGGGCTTCCTCGCCTCCATGGCCAATCCGCCGCAGACCGTGTCGGCGACGACGGCGGCCTTTCAGGAATGGCGGCCCAAGCTCACCGCCGTGGGCACGTTCCGCGCCGTCAATGGCGCGGATCTCTCGCTCGAGGCGTCGGGCATCGTCGAGAAGATTCACTTCCAATCGGGCGAGGAGGTGAAGGAAGGCCAGCTCCTGCTCGAATTGCGCAAGGACACCGATCTCGCCAAGCTCGCCTCGCAAAAGGCGGCCGCCGAGCTCGCCGGCATAAATCTGCGCCGCGATCAGGCGCAATTGAAGATACATGCCGCGAGCCAGGCGACGGTCGACACCGACCTCGCCAATCTCCAGAGCGCGGAGGCGGATGTCGCGCAGCAGGAGGCGGTGATCGCGCAGAAGACATTGCGCGCGCCCTTCACGGGACGTCTCGGCATTCGCGCAGTCGATCTCGGCCAATATATCGGCGCCGGCTCCGTCATCGTGACGTTGCAGGCGCTCGATCCCATCTATCTCGATTTCACCCTGCCGCAGCAGACGTTGAACGGCATTGAGGTCGGCCAGGCGATCGACGCCGGCGTCGACGCGTTTCCCGACAAGAAATTCACCGGCAAGATCGTCGCGATCAACTCCAAGGTCGATCAGGCGAGCCGCAATGTGCAGGTGCGCGCCAGCCTCGCCAACATCGATCACAAGCTCAAGCCCGGCATGTTCGCGCAGGTCGACATCGTGACTGGAAAGCCCGAGCGTCTGATTACTCTGCCGCAGACGGCGATCGTCTACGCGCCTTTCGGCAATTCCGTGTTTCTCGTGCAGAAGAGCGGCGCGGAGGGTGGCAAGGATGCGCCGGCGGGTTCCGGCCTCACGGCGCAGCAGACTTTCGTGCGCCTCGGCGCGACGCGTGGCGACGAGGTCGCGGTGCTGGAGGGCGTCGCGGAAGGCGCGAGCGTCGTGACCGCCGGCCAGGTGAAGCTGCGAAACGGTTCGCCGTTGAAAATTTCCGAGACGCCGCAGCCGCCGGTCGACGCCAATCCCAAGCCCGTGGATCAGTGAACGGAGACGACGAGCATGCGTTTCACCGACATTTTCGTGCGTCGTCCTGTGCTCGCCTCGGTGGTGAGCCTGTTCATCCTGGTGCTGGGCCTGCGCTCGCTCTTCACCCTGCCGACGCTGCAATATCCGCGCACGCAGAACGCCGTCGTCACGGTGACGACCTCCTATTTCGGCGCCGATCCCGCGACCGTCGCCGGCTTCGTCACGACGCCGCTGGAGAACGCCATCGCTCAGGCGAACGGCATCGACTATCTCACCTCGACGAGCCAAGTCGGCACCAGCACGATCATCGCCAATCTGCGGCTCAACTATGATTCCGGCAAGGCGCTGACCGAGATCAGCACCAAGATCGATTCGGTGCTCAATCAGCTGCCGTCGGCCGTGCAGCGGCCGGTCATCACCGTGAAGATCGGCCAGACCACGGACGCCATGTATATCGGCTTCAATAGCGATATTCTGACGTCGAGCCAGGTCACCGACTATCTCATCCGCGTCGTGCAGCCGCGCCTGCAATCCGTGCCGGGCGTGCAGACGGCCGAGCTCATCGGCGGCAAGACCTTCGCCTTGAGGGCGTGGCTCGATCCGGTCAAGCTCGCCGCCTACGGCCTCACCGCCAGCGAGCTCAGCGCGGCGCTGCAAGGCAATGATTATATCGCCGGCCTCGGCTCGACCAAGGGCGAGATGGTGCAGGTGACGCTCACCGCGGCGACCTCTCTGCATTCGCTCGAGGAGTTCCGCAATCTCGTCGTCAAGCAGGTGAACGGCGCCAATGTGAAGCTGCGCGACGTCGCCAATGTGACGCTCGGCTCGGAGGATTATGAATCGTCGGTGGCGTTCAACGGCAAGAAGGCGGTCTATATCGGCATTCTCGTCGCGCCCAACGCCAATCTCCTCGATGTCGTCAAAGGCGTCAAAGACGCCTATCCCGAGATTCTCAAATCGCTGCCGCAGGGCCTCAGCAGCGATATCGTCTACGACACGACCAACTTCGTGAACAGCTCGATCGACGAGGTGATTCACACGCTGATCGAGGCCATTCTCATCGTCACCGGCGTCGTGTTCATGTTCCTCGGCTCGTGGCGCTCGGTGGTGATTCCGATCATCGCGATTCCACTGTCGCTCGTCGGCTCCTTCACCATTCTGCTGGCCCTCGGCTTCTCGATCAATCTTCTGACGCTACTGGCGCTGGTGCTGGCGATCGGTCTCGTGGTCGATGACGCCATCATCGTCGTCGAAAACGTCAATCGCCATCTCGCCGAAGGCCTGAAGCCATTCGACGCCGCCTTGCAGGCGGCGCGCGAGCTGGCCGGGCCGATCATCGCCATGACCATCGTGCTGATCGCCGTCTATGTGCCGATCGGCTTTCAGGGTGGGCTCACCGGCGCGCTATTCGTCGAATTCGCCTTCACTCTGGCGGGCGCCGTGACGGTCTCCGCCGTCATCGCGCTGACGCTGTCGCCGGTGAGCTGCGCGCTGGTGTTGAAAGCGCCGCAGCCCGGCGAGGAGACGCTGGAGACGAAGATCGTCGACTTCATCGACGCCAAGATGGAATGGGTCAAGGATCGCTATCACCATCTGCTGGAGCGCTCCCTGCATTTCGTGCCGGTGACGCTCACTTTCGGCGCGCTGGTGCTGGTGAGCATCTATTGGCTCTATTCCAATTCGAAGAACGAGCTCGCGCCCAATGAGGATCAAGGCGTCGTCTTCGCGCAATCGACCTCCGCGCCCAACGCCACCTTGCAGCAGAAGCTCTATTATGGCGATCAGGTGTATAAGACCTTCGCCAAGCATCCGGAGATGACCAGCTCCTTCCAGATCGTCACGCCCGGCCTCATCTTCGGCGGCGTCGTCCTCACGCCGGCAGACCAGCGCAAGATCAGCGCCGAGCAGCTTCAGCAGACGCTCCAGCAGGAGCTCGCGCAGGCGGTGCCGGGACAGCGTCTCGTGACCTTCCAGCCGCAGCCTCTGCCGGGCTCGAACGGCCTGCCGATTCAGTTCGTGGTGCAGAGCACCGACACATTCGAGAAGATCAACGACATCTCGCACGACTTCCTGTCCAAGGCGCTGGCGACGGGCAAGTTCATGTTCCTCGACACGGATCTGAAGATCGACCAGCCGCAGATGTCGCTCATCATCGATCGCGAGAAGACGGCGCAGCTCGGCTTGCGAATGGTCGACGTCGGTGGCGGGCTCACCACGGCGTTGAGCGGCGGCTACACGCAATATTTCGGCCTCGACGGGCGCTCATACAAGGTGATTCCGCAGATCGCGCAGCAGTTCCGGCTCAATTCGGATCAGATCCTGAACTATTACATCAAGACTGCGGACGGCTCCTCCGTGCCCTTGTCGACAGTCGCGAGCTTCAAGACGATGGTGGTGCCGGAGTCGCTCAATCACTTCCAGCAGATCAACTCCTTCACCATCTCCGGCGTCGCCGCGCCCGGCGTCATCGCCGGCGAGGCGCTGGCGACGTTGAAGGATGTCGCCGCGCAGACGCTGCCGGCTTCCTACACGATCGACTATGCCGGCGCGTCGCGGCAGTTCGTGCAGGAGTCGAGCGGCTTCGCGACGACCTTCGGCTTCGCGCTGATCATCATCTTCCTGGCGCTCGCGGCGCAATTCGAGAGCTTCCGCGATCCGCTCATCATCCTCGTCTCCGTGCCCATGTCGATCGCCGGCGCGCTCGTCTTCATCATGCTGGGCTTCGGCGGCGCGAGCATCAACATCTACACGCAGGTCGGCCTGGTGACGCTGATGGGCCTCATCAGCAAGCACGGCATTCTCATCGTCGAATTCGCCAATGAGCAGCAGCACGCCGGCAAATCGAAGCGCGAGGCGATTCTCGAGGCGACCGCGATCCGACTGCGGCCGATCTTGATGACGACGGCGGCGATGGTTCTCGGCGTCATGCCGCTGATCACCGCGAGCGGCGCCGGCGCGGCCTCGCGTTACAATATGGGCCTCGTCATCGCCTCCGGCCTCTCGATCGGAACTTTGTTCACGCTGTTCGTGCTGCCGGCGGTCTATCTGGTGCTCGCCGCCGATCACTCGAAGACGCGTGAAGCGAGCGCTCTCGATGTCGATGACGAGCATGACGCTCGCGCCCAGAAGACGATTCGCGTCGTCGCCTCATGAGGCGACGACAACTGCGAGCCGAAGACTCGCGGCCCATCCGCCCCCTCGGGCCGCGGGTCTTCAGGTTCGCAGGCCGCGCATCTCGCCTTCCATCGCGCGCGGCAGCCGCAGAGTGAAACGCGCGCCGCCTTCGGGTGGCGCGTCATATTCGATCGAGCCGCCATGCTCATGGGCGATCGAATAGCTGATCCACAGGCCGAGCCCCGTGCCTTCGCCGACCGCCTTGGTGGTGAAGAAGGGCTCGAAGATCCGGCTGCGCAACGCCTCCGGCACGCCCTTGCCATTGTCCGCCACGGCGACGATCGCCGCATCGCCCTCGGCGCGCATGGCGATGGTGACGAGCGGAGCCTCGACCTCGCGCACGGCGTCGAGCGCATTGTCGATGAGATTGACCAGCACCGAATGAATCTGCCCACTATGTCCGGAGGCGTAGAGCTCGGTCTCCAGCGAGGTCACGATTTTCGCTTTGGCCTTCTTGCTGCGCGAGGCCCATTGCGCGGCCGTCTCCACCACTTTCGACAGCGACACCGCCTCGCGCGGCGTCTTGGCGCCGAAGGAGAGGCGGCGCAGATTTTTCACGATCTCGCTGATGCGCACCGCGCCTTCCAGCGTGCCGTCGATCAGCGGCTCGAGATCGGCGAGAATGGCGTCTATGCCGCTCGCCCGGCGAAGCGCGCCGCGCTCCTCGGCGCTCGCGCCCGCATGGATCGCCTCGAGATAGGCGGCAATCGCCTTGCGATAACGGTCGAGCGTATGAATATTGCCATAGACGAAGCTGATCGGATTATTGAGCTCATGCGCGACGCCGGCGACGAGCCGGCCGAGGCTCGCCATTTTTTCTTGCTCGACCAGTCGCGACTGCGCCTGCTGCAGATCGACATGGGCGCGATGCAGCGCCTCATAGGCGCGCCGCAATTCGCCGATCGGCCGACCGGTGAAGACGGCGCCCGCGCGTCGCCCGTCCGAGTCGAACAGAGGCGAGCAATTGATCGCCATCAGATCGGAAGGGCCCTTGCGCGAGCGAAAGCGCAGCTCGACGCTGGTCGGATCGCGCGCCTGGCCGGCGATGATGGCGGCCGCGCGCGCTTCGTCCTCCTCGACGAAAAGCGTCGTGACGGACGCGCCTTTGAGCTCGGCCTCGTCGCGGCCGGCGAGCTCCTCGAAAGCGGGATTGACCTGCAATATCGCGCCGCGCTCGTCGCAGACGATCAGCACGTCCGAGACGGAGGCGATGACGCTCTGAATGAAATTGCGCGCCGCCTCGAGCTCGCCGTTCTTGCGTTCGAGATCGGCTTCATAGCCGATGAGGTCCGCGTAGACCTCGTCCATCTTCTTGATGACCTCGAGCCAGACCGATTCGCCGCCGTCCGACAGCGCGATCTCCTCCTTGCCGGCGACCAGCGCGATGAGGTCGCCATGCTTGGCGTAGGATTTCGCGTCAATTTTCGTCATCGACGACGCGGGAGATGTCATAGCGGGCGATCTTGCTGCGCAGTCCGACGCGCGACAGACCGAGCTCGTCGGCGACATGGCTGATGTTGCGTCCATTGCGCTCCAGCGATTCCTTGATCAGCGCGCATTCCAGCATTTCGACGCGCTCCTTCAGCGTGAAGCGGCCCTGCTGCTCCTCGGGCGTCGTCGTGATGCGGCCTTGATCGGCGATCGGCGGCGACAATAGATCTGGCGGAAGATTGGCGTCGCCGTCGCTCAGCACCACCATGCGCTGGATCTCATTGTGCAGCTCGCGCACGTTTCCGGGCCAAGCATAGCGCTCCATCAGCCGCAGCGTCTCCGGCTCGAAGCCTGGCACGCGGCGATTGAAGGTCTGGTTCACGCTGACGAGTATGCGCGCCGCTATGATGGCGATGTCGCAGCGCCGCTCGCCGAGCGTCGGCAGATGGATCGGAAATGTCGCGAGGCGATAATAGAGGTCGCGGCGAAATCGCCCCGCCTCGACATCTGCGACGATGTTGCGATTGGTGGCGGCGATGACGCGAACGTCGACGCGCCGCGGCCGTTGCGCGCCGAGCGGGCGAATCTCGCCCTCCTGCAGCACGCGCAGCAGCTTCACTTGAAAGGAGGGAGACGTCTCGCCGATCTCGTCGAGAAAGATCGAGCCGCCGTCGGCGACCTCGAACAGGCCGATGCGATCCTGATAGGCGCCGGTGAACGCGCCCTTCTTGCAGCCGAACAACTCGCTCTCGAGCAATTCATCCGGCAGCGCGCCGCAATTTTCGACGACGAACGTCTTCTCTCCGCGCGCCGAGCCATGATGAATGGCGCGCGCGAGCAGCTCCTTGCCGGTGCCGGATGCGCCGGTGATCAACACGGAAATATCATATTCCGCGGCGCGGCGGGCGAGGGCGATCGCCGCGCGCATCGGGCTCTCCGGCGCATGGACGATGCGGCCGAACTCGAACATGCGCCGCTCCGCGCGTCGTCTGTCGCCGGCCAGACGCTGCAATCTCTCATGCGAGGGCTTGGCTTCGAGCGGCGGCGCCGCGCCGCCGTCCTTCTGGAAAGCGTAGAGCTGCGCCGCCTCGCGCACCGATCGGATCAGCTTGTCCGGGTCCCAGGGCTTGGTCACATATTGGAAAATGCCGGCCTCGTTGACGCCGGCGATGATGTCTTCCGCATCCGTATAGCCGGAGATGATCATGCGCACCGGCTCCGGCCAATGCTCGCGCACGCGCGTCAAAAATTCGACGCCGCTCTCGCCCGGCATGCGCTGATCGCAGAGAATGACCTGCACCAGATCGCCGGCGAGCACGGCCTCGGCCTCGGCGGCGTTGCTCGCGCAGACGATCTGAAACTCGCCGCCGAGCACGCGGCGCAGCGATTCGAGCGAGCGCTTCTCATCATCGACGATGAGCACAGTGGCGCCGCGGGAGATCGGCCTCGCGTCGCTCTCCAATTCGCTGCGGTCCTCGTGCTTGTTCATCTCGACGCCTCACTCAGCAGATGCGGGGCAATTGCTCGCCGGAGAGCCAGTCGATGACGCGCCCGCCGCCGAAGGCGGTCGTCATCTGCACGAAGCAATGCTCGTCGGCGACGATCTCGCCGATGCGCGCCGCCTGCGCGCCCAGCGGATGCGCGCGCATCGCCGCGAGCAGCGCATCCGCCGCCTCGCGCGCGACGACCGCGAGCAGCTTGCCCTCATTGGCGACATGCAGCGGATCGAGCCCCAGCAATTCGCAGGCGGCGGCGACCTGCGGCGCCACGGGAATCGCCTTCTCCTCTATGCGGACGCCGATGCGCGATTGATGCGCGATCTCGTTGAGCGTCGCTGCGACGCCGCCGCGCGTCGGATCGCGCATCAGGCGAATGGCGGCGCCGGCCGTCTCCACCATCAGCGCCACCAGCTCGTGCAGCGCGGCCGTGTCGGACAGCACCTGCGTCTCGAAGGAGAGATTCTCGCGCTTCGACATCACCGCGACGCCATGATCGCCGATGGAGCCGGAGAGCAGCACGACATCGCCCGGCCGCGCCTTGTCGCCGGAAAGCTCGAGCCCTGGCGGAACGATGCCGACGCAGCTCGTCGAGATGAAGACGCCATCGGCCTTGCCGCGCTCGACGACCTTGGTGTCGCCGGTGACGATGGCGACGCCCGCGGCGCGCGAGGCCTCGCCCATGCTCTGCGCGATGCGCTTCAGCTCGGCGAGCGGAAAGCCTTCCTCGATGATGAAGCTCGCCGACATATGCAGCGGCCGCGCGCCCGCCATGGCGATGTCGTTGATCGTGCCATGCACGGCGAGCTTGCCGATGTCGCCGCCGGGGAAAAACAGCGGCGAGACGACATAGCCGTCGGTCGTCATCGCCATGCGCCCTGCGGGAATGTCGAAAATCGCCTGATCATTGCCGGCGGCGAGCCATTCATTGTCGAAGGCCGCGTGAAAAATCTCGCCGATGAGCCGCGCCATGGCGCGTCCGCCCGAACCATGCGAGAGCTCGACGCGGCCGTTGCGGAGATCGAGCTTGCGGCCGAGGGGCTCGTGCTTGTTCATGACGCTTTCCGTGTCGCATTTTGCCGGGGTGCATATTGCCGGAATCTTCCATAAGCCCAATAGGCGGCGCAAGAGCCTTCCGACGACACCATGCAGGAGCCCATCGGCGTCTCCGGCGTGCAGGCGCCGCCGAACAGCTTGCAGTCCTGCGGACGTTTCTGGCCGCGCAAGATCGCGCCGCATTCGCAGGCGGGATTGTCGCGCGCCGGCTGCGTCACCATCGAAAAACGCTTTTCGGCGTCGAATTGCGCGTAAGCTTCGCGCAGCTTCAGCGCGCTCTTCGGGATCTCGCCGAGGCCGCGCCATTCGAAGGACTCGCGCAGCTCGAAAATCTCCGCCATTTCATCGATCGCCTTGGCGTTGCCGGTCTCGGTCACGGCGCGACGATATTGATTCTCGATCTCGCAGCGGCCCTCGTCGATCTGCCGCACCAGCATCAAAATAGCCTGGAGCACATCGAGCGGCTCGAAGCCGGCGATGACGACGGGCTTGTGATAGTCGGTCGCAAAACGCCGATAGGGCGCCGAGCCGATGACGGTCGACACATGCGCCGGGCCGATGAAACCCTCGATCTCGACGCCGTCCTTCGTATCGAGAATGGCCTGCATCGCCGCGGGCGTCAGCACGTGATTGCAGAAGACGGAGAAGTTGGCGAGGCGCTTCTTCTGCGCGAGGCGAATGGCGAGCGCGGTCGGCGGCGTCGTGGTCTCGAAGCCGATGGCGAAGAAGACGACCTGGCGATCCTTCTCCTTCTCCGCGATGGCGATGGCGTCGAGCGTCGAATAGACCATGCGAATATCGGCGCCGTCGGCTTTGGCCTTCATCAGGCTGGAGCCGCCGGAGGCCGGCACGCGCATCAGATCGGCATAGGTGCAGAGCGTGACCTCTTTGCGCGCCGCGAGGCGGATGGCGTCGTCGATGCGCCCCATCGGCAGCACGCAGACGGGGCAGCCGGGACCATGAATGAGGCGAATATTCTGAGGCAGCAGGTCTTCTATGCCATAGCGCGAGATCGCATGCGTATGGCCGCCGCAGAACTCCATCAAGCGATATCGGCGATCGCTCCGCGCCTCTTCTCCTATGCGCTGCGCGATGGCGCGCGCGAGCTCGCCGTCGCGATATTCGTCGACATGCTTCATGGCGCAGCTCCGAGCGCGGCGGCCTCGCGCAGCAGAGCGAGCGTCGCCATCGCTTCTTCTTCGTCGATCTTGGCGAGCGCGTAGCCGACATGCAGCACGACATAGTCGCCGATCGTCAGATCGTCGACCAGCGCGATCGAGATGATCTTGCCGACGCCATCGACGCTGACGCGCGCCATTTGATCGGGCAGCAGCTCCTCCACGCGAGCGGGTATGGCGAGACACATGCGTTTCAGGCCTTTCTCTGGCGCGCGATATGGGCTTGGCCCAGCGAGAGTCCGCCGTCGTTCGTCGGCGCCTTGCGGGCGAGCAGCGCTTCGATCCCCAAATCGCGAAGGCGCGCGACGAGGCCTTCGGCGAGAATTTTGTTCATCATGCAGCCGCCGCCGAGCGCGACGCGTGCTTCGCCGCGCGCGCGCGCCGCATCGCCTATCCATTGCGCGAGCGCTTCGATCAGCGTTCCGTGGAACAGCTCGGCGCCATGCGCGGTGGAAAGGCCGGGCTTCAGCAGCGCGGCGAAGAGCCGCGTGAGATCGACAACGCCATTCTCGATCCTGTAGCCATCGGCGAGCGCGCGCGGCCGCGCGCACAGAGCCTCGAGCTCCATCGCGGCCAGCCCTTCATATTGCTGAACCAGCCGCACGCCGAGCAGCGCCGCGGCGGCGTCGAACATGCGGCCGAGACTCGTCGTCCGCGCGACATTGGGCGCGCTCGCCAGCATGGCGACCTTGCCGGCGAGCGCGACGCCGGGAAAGCGATCGAAGACGTCTCCGCAACGATCCTGCGCGGCCAGCGCGGCGACGCCCATGCGCCATGGCTCGCGCGCGGCGCGGTCGCCGCCGGGCAGCGGCAGAGGCGCGAGATGGCCGAGCCGGCGCCAATGGCCTGCGTCGAGCAGCATCAGCTCGCCGCCCCAGGCGCCGCCGTCGTCGCCATAGCCATAGCCATAGCCGTCGAGCGCCGCGCCGAGGATCGGGCCGATGATTCCATGCTCGGCGGCGATAGCGGCGATATGCGCGGCGTGATGCTGCACGCGCAGGATCGGAAGCCCCGTCTCTTCGGCGTAACGCGTCGAAGCGAGATCGGGATGAAGATCGCAGGCGACGCGCTCGGGCGTCACGTCGAGAATATCGAGCATGCGCGCGATCGTCTCGCGATAGAAATCGATGGTCGCGCGATCGTCGAGCGAGCCGATATGCGTCGAGACGAAGGCATCGCGTCCGCGCGTGACGGTGATGGTGGTTTTGAGATGCGCGCCGAGCGCCAGAGTGTCGGGCCCGTCGTCCGCGAGCGCGATCGGCTCCGGCACGAAGCCGCGCGCGCGGCGCAGAAAGGCCGGCGCGCCGGCGATGACGGACATCACGCTGTCGTCGGCGCGGGCGACGATGGCGCGATCATGTCCGATGATGAGATCGGCGATGGATGCGAGCTTTTCGCATGCCTGCGCGTCGTCGACGATCAGCGGCTCGCCGCTCGGATTGGCGCTGGTCGCGACGAGCGCGAGATCCTGCGCGTCCGCGTCGGCGGCGGCGTGGAAGAGAAGATGATGCAGCGGCGCATAGGGCAGCAGCAGGCCGATGCGCGACAGGCCGGGCGCGACGGAAGGCGCGAAATCCTCGCGCTTCTCCACGATGACGATCGGCCGCGCGATCGATTGCAGCAGGCGCAGCTCTTCTGCGTCGAGCACGCCGGCGCGCATCGCCGAGGCCGCATCGGCGACCATCACGGCGAAGGGCTCGGCGTCGCGGCCCTTGCGGCGGCGCAGCTCCGCGACCGCTGCTTCATTGCGCGCGTCGCAGAGAAGATGAAAGCCGCCGATCCCTTTGAGCGCGACAATGCGGCCGCTCTGGATCGCTGTGACGATCTCCTGGACGATGGCGGCGTGATGCGAGCCTGAAGGCTCGTGGTCCTTTGCTGCGTCTGGACCGCGAGGCTTCAGCCTCGCGAGCCGCGGCCCGCATTTCGGGCAGGCGATCGGCTGCGCGTGAAAGCGCCGGTTCGTCGGATCGGCATAGTCGCGCGCGCAATCCTCGCACATTGCGAACGGCGCCATGGAGGTCTGCGCGCGATCATAGGGCAGGCGCCGCGTCAGCGTGTAGCGCGGTCCGCAATGGGTGCAATTGACGAAAGGATAGAGATAGAAGCGGCTCTGCGGATCGAAGAGATCGTCGAGGCAATCGTCGCAGACGGCGGCGTCGGGCGTGATGCGCGTTCGCGCGCGGCCGTCGCGGCTCGGCTCGATCGAGAATGTCGCGTCGCGCAGCGGCGTGATGCTTTCGCATTCGAGACTGTCGATGCGCGCGAGCGGCGGCGGCTCGCGTCTCAGCGCGGCGACGAAATCGTCGACGCGCGCGCCTTCCACCTCCATCAGCACGCCTTGCGAATCATTGCGCACGAAGCCGCCGAGCGCATAGCGGTCCGCGAGCGAATGCACGAAGGGCCGGAAGCCGACGCCCTGTACGGCGCCGGTCACGCGCAGCCTCAGCCTCGTCGCCTCGCCCGACGGCATCCGCTTCGTCTCCTCACTTCGCCGCGGCGGCTCGCGCGTTACGCGACGCCAGCCGCGCGGCGCGCGCCTCGATCCAGGCATAGAAGGCGGCCATGCCATCGCCGGTGCGCGCGGAGACGACCAATGTCTGCAGATCGGGATTGACCTTCAGCGCATTGGCGAGGCAGCGGCCGACGTCGAACTCCACATGCGGCAGCAGATCGGATTTGTTCAGCAGCATCAGATCGGAGGCCGCGAACATTTCCGGATATTTGAGCGGCTTGTCCTCGCCCTCCGTCACCGAGAGCACGACGACCTTATGCGCCTCGCCGAGATCGAAGGCGGCCGGGCAGACGAGATTGCCGACATTCTCGATGAACAGCAGCGAGGAGGGCGCGACCGGCAGCTCGGAGAGCGCATGCGAGACCATTTGCGCGTCGAGATGGCAGCCCTTGCCGGTGTTGATCTGCAACGCAGCAACGCCGGTCGCGCGAATGCGCTCGGCGTCATTAGACGTCTGCTGGTCGCCCTCTATGACCGAAATCTGGAAGCGGTCCTTCAGATCCGAGATGGTGCGCACGAGCAGCTGCGTCTTGCCCGATCCGGGGCTGGAGACGAAGTTGAGCACGAAGACGCCCGACTGCTCGAAGCGCACCCGGTTCTCGCGGGCGTGGTCGTTGTTCTTGGAGAGAATGTCGCGCTCTATGCGGACGATGCGCTCCTGGCTGAGGCCGGGGACATGGACGCCCGCCAAGCCCGCGCCATAGTCGTGGCGATGGCCGTGGTCATGGTCATGGTCATGCGCGTGGTCATGGTCATGGTCATGGTCGTGATGATGGCCATGATCATGGTGGTGGTGATCGTGAGGGTGATCATGGTCATGATGATCGTGATCGTGAGCGTGAGCCTGGTCATGCGCATGATCGTGCGGATGATCGTGGCTGTGCTCTGGCTTTCCTTCGATGCTGGATGTTCCGCAGCCGCAGACCGTGCACATTAGTCGACCTCCAGTTCCTGCACCCGCATATCCTCGCCGCCCGTGACTTGGACATGATATCCGCCGCATTCGGGGCAAGGACCAAATCTCTCTTCGACGGCGACCGTTTTCGCGCAATCGAGGCACCAGCCTTCGCCGGGAGTCCGCAAAATGTCCAGCCGCGCGCCTGCGACGATTCCGCCATGCGCCACCGCCTCGAAGCAGAAGCGGATCGCCTCCGGCTCCACATGGCTCAGCGCGCCGATCTCGAGCCGCACGACGCGCACGCGCGAAAACCCCTGCTTGCGGCTCTCTTCCTCGATCAGCTCGACAATGCTCTCGGTCAGCGCCATCTCATGCATGGGCGGCCTCCCGGACCTCGATGCGAAAGGCGACGCAGGGGTCGAAGAGGCCGGCGAGCCGGGTGATCGTCCGCGTGGCTTCTGCGCGCGGAATCGGCGCGCCGAGCAGAGTGGCGACGAAAGGGCCGGCGGGATGAAAATTCCATTCGGTCGGCGCGACGATCGCATAGTCTTCGATCCTGTCGTCCGGGGCGAGCCGCGCCCAATGATATAGGTCTCCGCGCGATGTTTCGACCGCGCAATAGGCTTCGCGCGCGGCGAGAGCGGCGCTGCGGGAGGCGTCTTCCGCGCGGCCAGTTTCGAGCCGCTGCAACAGCTGCGCGAGTTCGATCATGCGGGCGCGAAAGCGTACGCAGAGGGCGCCGCGCGAAAATTCGGTCTCGCGCCAATGGCGGGCGAAGGCGCCCGTTTCCGGCGCCCGGCCGGCGATGCTCGGCGCAGCGGCGAAGCTTTCGCCCCGCGTTTTTATCCCTTCGAGCACGAGGGCGTCGTCCTCTGGACGCAGCGCGTCGGGCGCCGTCGCGGCGATGGCGGAGCTGCGCTCCAGCGCGCGCCACAATTCGCCGAAGGGCGCGGCCGCGGGGGCGGCGCTCGCCGGATCATGGGGCAGTCCGAGCGTCGCCGTCTCGGCGCGCAGCCGCGCGACGATCCCCCGGCGGTCGGCGGATTGTCCGGCGGCCAGCTCGCGCGTCAGCGCCAGCGCCTCGCGCAAGGCGGCCGGCGGAACGGCGTCCTCCGCCATGGCGGCCAGGGCGCGCAATGTCTCGGCGAGGCGCTCGCAATCGAGCGCGACGAGGTTTTGCGGCGCGACGTTCGGCTGTGTTCCGCGCGCCGCGGCGAGGGCGCAGGAGGCGGCGAAAGCATGCGACAGTCCGCACAGGGAGAAGAGCCGTCCGGCGAGTGGCGGAATTTCCGCGGCGGGGCGGCCCAGAAACAGGCGCGTGAGACGCATGGGCCGGCTCGATCGCACGCGCACCGAGCAGACGCGATCGTCGGCGAGCTCGGCGACGATGGAGATCGCGCCTGGCCCGAGCCCTCCGAGATCGGCGCCGATGGTCATGGCGCGGCCTCGTCGCCGGCGCGTCGCCGGCCTCCGAGCAGCGCGCGCCGATCGAGTCCGCTGGCCGCCGCGTCCTCGCGCTTCGGCGCGTCCTGGTTCTGCGCTTCCTGGTTCTGCGCTTCCTGGAGAGCGGGGTCGAGAAGGGCGTCGAGCGCCGACCGCGCCGCGATCCGCGCGGCTTCATGGTCGGCGAATTCGTCCATCGGCGAGAACAAGGAGCAGGCGGCGATCCGCCCGAAGCCGGCGATCTCGCTCACATTGAAATCGACGTCGCCGGCGGGAAAGCGCAACCTCAGCGTGGCGGGATCGGGAAAAGGCGCGTCTGCGTCCTCCCGCGGCGCGGCGACGACGAGATTGGCGAACCAGGGCGTGACCACCACGCCGAGCGCATAAGGGCCGAAGTCGCGAAAGCCGATCGCCTCCACCTCCAGCGCCTCGTTGCAGACGCCCGAGTCGCGCATCGACGTCTCATGGACGCGGCGATAGAAATCCGCGAGCGTCGCGCCTCTCGCAGCGGCGTCGCTCAATTGTCGCACCTCAAGAATTTCTCGCGCGGCGCGTCGCATTCGGGGCAGCGCCAGTCGGCGGGGAGATCGGCGAAGGCGACGCCGGGCGGCACCTGCCAGACGGGGTCGCCCTCGGCAGGGTCATAGACGCGCCAGCAGACGCCGCATTCCATGCGCGTGTCGGGCGTGGCGTCGGAAGGCGCTTCGTCGCTCATGTGAAATAGGCCTCGTGAATTTCGCGCAGACGTTCCGCAGAATCGTGGAAATCCTCGTCGGCGGCGCAGGCCGCGGCGGGCGTGTCGCCGATCTCCAGCGTGTCGAGGATGATCGTGCCCATGGCGTTGAAGAATTGCACCGACCAGACATTGCGCGCGCCGGTCGCGGTGATCTTGGCGGAGCCATAGCCGCGCGAGATCAGCTGCACCGGACCATTGCCGAGCGTCTGCTGCAAATGCTCCATGTCGATCTCCGACACCGGCAGCAGCGAGAAATTGATGACATGAGAGGGATCGCCGGGCTCGCGCCCACGCATGCGCGCGTCGATCTCGGCGAGCATGGGCATCACATTCATCGCGCCCTCGGGCTCCGCGCCGATCGCGATCCGCTCCGCTGTGACGGTGGCGGCGCGTTCGACGACATGCGGGATGGAGGCGATCTCGAGATAGTCGGCGGTGAGCCGTCCTTCGGCGTCGCCGAAGCGCACGCGCCACAGGCCGGCCATGGAGGCTTCCCGAATCTGCGCGGTGACGCCGTCGGGGAGGACGGCGACGCCGCTCACCTCGCCCTCGCCCAGCACCTGGCCGATCAGCGCGCGCTCTTTCTCCTCATAGTCGGTAATGTCGAACAGCCGCCCGGGCGCATCGGCGCGCTGCGCTTGCAGGGCGTCGGCGAGCTGCGGCAGCAGCGCGGCGGTGCGCGGGCATTCGGCGACGGCCTGCTCGCCGCTCGCCGTGGCCAGAAAGGCGATGACGCTGCGCTTGGCCTCCGCCTCGGCGTCATAGCCGATCGGCATCACCGTCATCGCATCGTCGGAGCCGTCCGGCGCGATCCAGAATCCGGCTTTCATGCGCTCGTTTCCCCTTCCGTGCTCGCTTGCGCGTCCGTGGCCGCTTCCGCTTCCATGAAGGTGATGCGCACGCGCGGCTCCTTCGCCGGCGGCGTCTGCAATTGCAGCAGCGCCTCGATCCGCGAGCGATAGTCCGCCCAGTCATAGACTTTCGGCAGCACGCCGAGCGTGTCGCGCCCATAGGTCACGACGAGGCTCGGATAGACGCAGACGCTGAAGCGCCCCTCCAGCGCCTTCTCGGCGGCGGGCGCGACAATGGCGGCGCGCAGCCTGCCGGCGAAGGCTTCGATCAGCTGTGGAAAGATGATCGCCACATCATGGGTCTCGCTGCGCTGCTGCGGATCGCCGCCGAAGAACAGCAGCGTATGCGCGGCTCGTCCTTGCGACGGCGCGAGAAAAGCGTCGATCGTGGTCTCGTCCAGCAGAGCGACGCCGGTCTTCTCGCTCAGCGCCAGCTGCAACGACCCGGACATTCGATCCTCCCTTTTTGTTTTCTGAAGAGGCCGCAATCGCCATGCCATGGGCGGCGCGCCGAGGGCGCCAAGCTAGGCGACTGAGTCGAAAGACGCTTTCCAGTCGGAGCCGGCGCATCGGCCAAGGCGGTCTGGAAAGCTGCTTTACACTTTGCGGCAGAACTTTCCAGCGGCGGCTATTTTCTCAGGAACTCCGGCAGCTGCGGCTCGCGGTCGATGAGATCGGCGAAGAGGTGATCGACATTCTCGCCGGCGAGGGCCCTTTCCACCGCCTCCAGCGCGTCGTCGATCTGCGCGGCCTCGAGCGGGTCCAGGACACGGACCGCCGTATCGATATGCACCAGCACTTTCGTCCCGGCCGGCTGCGCGCCCACGAGCGCCATGGACACGGGACGTCGCTCGCCCCGTCGCTCGCACAGCGCGCCGAAGGCGTCGCCTTCGATCACCGTCATGGGAAAGCCGATGCACATGGCGTCGATCCCTCAGCGCCAGGAGGAGGCGCGCCAGGGCTTGAACCAATAGCCCACGGCCACGATCATCGCGCCCCAGGCGAGCGCTGCCGCCATCGCCAGCAGATGATCCGGCTCGGTGAAAATATGGACGATGTCAAAGGCGAGATCGTCCGGATGCGCGCCGGGATGCGCCATGGCGGCCGCCGGAAGCAGCCAGGCGGCGGCGGACGCCGTGAATCGGATCGCTTTCATGGTCTCGTCTCCTCATCGGCGCCGCCGAGGCGCCTCTCATAAGCGTCATGGTCGAGGTCATGCGCCAGCAGGCGCGGGCGCGTCTCCCCGCTTCTGGCGCGCGGATGGAGCGCGACGCCCCATTCCACGAGCGTTTCGACCGCCGCGGCCAGCGCCGGCTCGATCGCGGCGGCGACCGGCGCCGTCAGCGGGCCGCCCCAATCCTCGAGGTCCTGCGGCTGGCAGCCGATCAGCGCGAGGCGCGACGGATAGCGGCCGAGCAGATCGGCCGCGGAGAGCACCTCCTGGAAGCCGGTCTGATGCAGGCTCATCTTTTTCGCGCCCATGAAGCGCGGCACCTCTGCGTCGCGCACGATGCGCAAGGTCGCGGGCTCCAGCCCGTAATCTATAGCGTCGAAGACCAGAAGCTGGTCGCAGGCCTCGACGAATTGCACCAGATAGAGCCCCTGCGTGCCGCCGTCGAGCACGGTCACATCCGGGCCGGTCTCATAGCGCGCGTGGAACTCTTCGACGGCGCGGACGCCGAAGCCTTCGTCCGCCCAGAGTATATTGCCTATGCCGAGAATGAGAGTGCGCATGGCGTCTCCCCTGCTATCCCTCGCCCGACCGCCGCGCGACGGCTCACTTGTCGGCCTCGTCGCGGAACACGCGCTCGCCGGAGATCATCGAGGAGATGAGGCTCTGGCGCGACACGATATCCTCGCGCACCGCGGTGTAGATGTGGAGGATGACGAAGACGATGACGCCCCACATGGCGAGATGATGCCATGTGTGGACGTCCTGGCTGTTCGGCCAGATCCAGAACACCCAGCCGAAGAGCTTATATTGCCAGCTGTCGCGGCCCTCCCCTTCCGAGTAGAGCGCGAAGCCCGTCACCACCAGAAAGGTCAGCAGCAGCATGAAGAAGAACATGATGAGATGGGCGAGCGGATTGTGCCCGATGTATTTCTTCGGCTGCTTCACCAGAAAGGCGTACCAGCGCGCCTCATAGAGCACGCCGGACAGCCATTGGCGGTCCCACACCGGCAGATAGAAAATCTGCCGCGCGTGCTCATTGCCGACGAAGGCCCAATAGATGCGCAGCAGCAGCGCCACGGCGAGCACATAGCCGGCCGAGAAATGCGCGAAGCGGATATAGCCCATCAGGAATTGCGCGCTCGCCTCGCCCGGCGTGGAAGGCGGCGGCGAGGCGATGAAATAGCCCGTCGTCGCCAGCACGACGATCGCCGCCGCATTGACCCAGTGCCAGATCCGCACCGGCGCCTCATAGACATAGACGCTCTGCAGCTCGGCGGCCTTCTCGCCGTGGCCGTCGAGCACGCCATGGACTTGCGTCGCCTCGGTCATGATCGTCCTCCCGTCAGCGCACCGTAACCTGCGTCATCTCCTGCCCGTCCTCGCTCATCACATGCGTGGAGCAGGCGAGGCAGGGGTCGAAGGAATGGATCGTGCGCAGAATCTCCAGCGGCTTCTGCGGATCGGCCAGCGGCGTGTCCATCAGCGAGGCCTCGAAGGCGCCGATATTGCCCTTGGGATCGCGCGGGCTGCCGTTCCATGTGGTCGGCACGACGCATTGGTAATTGTCGATCTTGCCGTCCTTGACCTTGATCCAATGGGCGAGCGCGCCGCGCGGCGCCTCGGTGAAGCCGAAGCCCTTGGCCTCCTTCGGCCAGGCCTGCGGGTTCCATTTGTCGATATTGGCGGTGGAGGAATCGCCGGCCTTGATGTTGGCGATCAGCTTGTTCTGGAAGTGCTCCATCTTGCGCACCGCCCATTGCGCCTCCAGCGCGCGCGCCGCCGTGCGGCCGAGCGTCGAGAACAGCGCCGTGACCGGCACGCCGAGCTTCTTCAAAAACTCGTCGGTCGGCTCCTTGAACTCCGCTTTGCCCTGGGCGTAGCCGACGATATAGCGGGCCAGCGGCCCCACCTCGACGGCGTTGCCGCGCCAGCGCGGCGCCTTGATCCAGGAATATTTGCCGGCTTCGTCCAGCTCCTGAATATTGGTCGGCGTGCCCTTGGCGTTGGGGCCGAGCTTGTAATGGGGCTCGGTGACGCCGTCCCAGGGATGCAATCCCTTGGTTTCGTCCGGATATTTGTACCAGGAATGGGTGACGAACTCCTGGATCTGCTCCGGATCGGTGTGATCGACCGGGAAAATCTCCTTCAGATTGCCATTGAGGATCACGCCTTGCGGCAGGCCGAGATTGCCGGCGGAATAGTCGTTGGCATGCTCGGGAATGTCGCCATAGGCCATGACATTCTTGCCGGAGAGGCCGCCGCCATAGAGCCAGTCCTTGTAGAAGGAGCCGATGGCGAGCACATCCGGCACATAGACTTTTTCCACGAACTCGATCGACTGCTGAATGATGGAGGTCACCAGATTGAGGCGCTCCATATTGATCGCGCCGACCGCGCCGGTTCCATCGACATTGATGGCGCAGGGCACGCCGCCGACCAGCCAGTTCGGATGCGGATTCTTGCCGCCGAAGATCGTCTGGACCTTCACGATCTCCTTCTGGAAGTCGAGCGCCTCGAGATAATGCGCGACGGCCATCAGATTGGCCTCGGGCGGCAGCTTATAGGCCGCATGGCCCCAATAGCCGTTCTTGAACGGGCCGAGCTGTCCCGACTCGACGAATTTCCTCAGACGGATCTGCAGATCCTTGAAATAGCCGGGCGAGGACAGCGGCCAATCGGAGATCGACTGCGCCAGCACGGAGGTCGCCTTGGGATCGGCGGAGAGCGCCGAGACCACATCGACCCAATCGAGCGCGTGCAGATGATAGAAATGCACGAGATGATCGTGCACTTGCAGCGCCAGCTGCATCATGTTGCGGATGGAGTTGGCGTTCTCGGGGATGGTGATGCCGAGCGCATTCTCCACCGCGCGCACCGAGGTCAGCGCATGGGTGCCGGTGCAGACGCCGCAGATGCGCTGCGTGAAGGCCCAGGCGTCGCGCGGATCGCGGCCCTTCAAGATGACCTCGATGCCGCGCCACATGGTGCCGGTCGAGACGGCGTTGCGAATGACATTGTTCTTGTCGACATTGACCTCGACGCGCAGATGACCCTCGATGCGCGTGACCGGATCGACGACGATGCGCTTGCCGGAATTGTCGAGATTGAAGCCGTTCGGCGTCTGAATGCCCATGATCGCGTTTCCTCGAGATCGGCCGTTGCCTGTGTAATTCTTGTCCAGAGCGGCCCGCAGGAGCTTCCCTCATCCTGAGGAGCGGCCGCAGGCCGCGTCTCGAAGGACGAGGGAAGCGTCACGCGGGCCCTCTGGAACTCGCCCCTCGTGCTTCGAGACGGCGGCTACGCCGCCTCCTCAGCATGAGGGGCGAGGGTTGCGCTGTTTCGCTGCTACCCTTCGTGCTTGGCCGTGATGCGCTTCACCGCGGTGACGCCCGCATGGACGGCGACGGCGCCGCCGACGACGGCGGCGGCCGCGAGGCCCACCTCATCGGCGTTATGCTCTATGCCGAAATGGTTGATCTTGGTCAGCCGGTCGTAGAAGGAGCCCTTGTCCCAGAAGTCCTCTTCCGAGCAGCCGATGCAGCCATGGCCGGATTGGATGGGGAAGGAGACGCCGCCGTTCCAGCGCACGGTGGAGCAGGCGTTGTAGGTGGTCGGACCCTTGCAGCCCATTTTATAGAGGCAGTGGCCCTTGCGCGCCGCCTCGTCGTCCCATTCCTCGACGAATTGGCCGGCGTCGAAATGCGGGCGGCGATAGCATTTGTCGTGGATGCGCTGCGAGTAGAACATTTTCGGCCGGCCCTGCCGGTCGAGCTCCGGCAGCCTGCCGAAAGTGGTGACGAAGGTGACGACGCCGGTCATCACCTCGGCGATGGGCGGGCAGCCCGGCACCTTGATGATCGGCTTGTCCTTGATGACCTTGTCGATCGGCGTCGCCTGCGTCGGATTGGGCTTGGCCGCCTGCACGCAGCCCCAGGAGGCGCAGGCGCCCCAGGCGATGATCGCCATGGCGTCCTCGGCCATCCATTTCAGCTTCTCGACGAAGGGCTTGCCGCCGTCGATGCAGAACATGCCGCCCTCGTTCAGCGGCGGATTGCCCTCGACGGCCAGAATATACTTGCCCTTGTACTTTTCCTTGGTCTCCTCGAGGATCGCCTCGGCCTGATGTCCGGCGGCGGCCATGATGGTGTCGTCATAGTCGAGCGAGATCATCGACAGCACGACATCCTTGGCGAGCGGATGCGCCGAGCGGATGAAGCTCTCCGAGCAGCAGGTGCATTCGAGCCCATGCATCCAGATCACCGGGATGCGCGGCTTGGTCTCCAGCGCCTGCGCCATTTGCGTGGCGGCGGTCTGGCCGAGGCCGAGGCTCGCCGCGGTGAGCGAGCAGAATTTCGTGAAGCTGCGGCGCGTGACGCCCTGACGACGAATCACGTCGTAGAAGGTTTCGATGGCGGCCATATTTTCCCCACCCTTGTGCAATGCGGCATTCGCGCGACGGCGCCGCTTGCCGAAATGGCCGCAAGTCGTGGGCCAGGAGCGCGAAGGGGAGAATTTTTCCAGCCTGCCAGCGGATTGCAGCGAATCTCGTCGCGAGCGGAGAGCCTCGCGGGCTCAAGCGGCTTTCCAGTCGCGGAAAGCGGCTAGACAGTCAATGCGCCGTGCAGACCATGCAGGGATCGAAGGAGCGCACGATATGCTGCACCGCGACATTCGTTGCGCCCGCATCGCCGACATCAAGGCCGACGAGCGCCTGCTCCAACGGGCCGGGATGGCCGGCGGCGTCGCGCGGCGAGAAATTCCAGGTGGTCGGCGCGATGATCTGATAGCGCTCGATCTGGCCGTCGCGGAACGTCGCCCAATGGCCGAGCGTCCCGCGCGCCGCCTCGACGAAGCCGACGACAGGGCCATCGGCGAGCGGCGCATCGGCGACGCAATAGGGCTCGCGCGGCCGCAGCGCGCGCGTCCAATCCTCCATGGCCTTGGTCAGCAGCGCGATCTCGAGGACGCGCGCGACGATGCGGGCGAGGACCGTGGAGCCGCCGCCCGCGAGCAGGTCGCGGATCAGCGGATGACCGGCGACCGCCTGACGCGCCAGCGCGCCCACCTCCACCGCGCGCCCCTCGAGCCGCGGGGCCTTGGCGAAGCTATAGGCCCCCTCGCGGTGAATATCGGGAAGCGTGTCCGAATGGGCGGGATCGGCGGCGGTGTCGCGCATATAGGCGTGCGAGACATCCTCCTGGATATGATCGAGCGGCGGCTCGCGCAGCCGGCCGGTCGCGCTGTCGAGCAGGCCGGCGGGGAAACGATGTCCCTCCGGCCCGAGATAGGCGCCGGCGGAGAGCAGCAGGCCGGGGCCGTGGCCCAGCTCCTCGAGGCGAAGATCGCGGGCGATGCGCAGAAAGGCGGAAAAATCGCCGGCGCCGCTGTCCGCAAAGCGATCGAGCGATTCGGCGGTCGAGAGGGCGATCACGGTCTCGAGCGGCGCGGCGAAGAGCGCGCGTTCGACGAAGGCGCGAAAATCCCCGATGAGAGCGATGAGCCGCATCTCGTCGCCGAGCGCCAGCGCCCGCGTCACGCCGCCGGCGCGGAAGGCGAGGCTGTGCGGCCATTTGCCGGCGATCAGCCCCATCGTCTCCAGCAGTCGCGCGCGCGCCGGCAGCGCCTCGCGCAGCGCCGCGCCGGAGACGGCCTTGAAGCGGGCCTCGGCGGCCGGGCGCCAGGGCCGCCCGGCATAGGCGGCGCGGGCGAAATCCGGCATGAAGAACACGTAGAAATGCGTCAGATGGTCGGCGATATTCTCGGCCGCATGGGCGATATTGGTCGCGAGCAGCCCATTGGGCGCGGGCGCGATCGGCTGAGCGGCGCGCAGCGCGGCGGCGGCGGCCAGCGATTGCGAGACCGAGCAGATGCCGCAGATGCGCGGCGCGATCGCCAGAGCGTCGGCCGCGGGGCGGCCGAGCAGCAATTGCTCGAAGCCGCGATAGAGCGAGGCCGAGACGCGCGCCTCGCGCACCACGCCATTCTCGACGTCGAGCGTCACCTCGAGATCGCCCTCGACGCGATTGAACGGCCCGATGACGATGCGGCTCATGTTTTTTTCTTCTCCGCCCCCGGCGTCGGGGCGCGGGCGATATGGTCGCTGCGCGCGTTCTCGCGCACGCGTTTGGGCGTCGCCGATTTGGAGAGGGCGGCGAGCGCCACGAACCAGGCTTTCGGCATATCCAGCGGCAGGCCGACCGGAATGCCGCCGATCTTGGGCGTGCGATGGACGCCGCGCGTCGCCTCGAAGCCGGGCGAGGTGCAGGCGATGCAGGTCGAGCCCGCCTGGGTGCAGGAGCCGCCGCCGTTCCAGGCGCGCTGATTGCAGTCGCCGACCGCCTGCGTGGCCTTGCAGCCCAAATGCTCCATCAGGCAGCCGCGCTCGGAGAAGTCCTCGGCGCTGGCCTTGAACTCGTAGAATTCATTGCGGCTGCAGCCG
Organism: Methylosinus sp.; assembly: GCF_036560965.1. Lineage (NCBI taxonomy): Bacteria > Pseudomonadati > Pseudomonadota > Alphaproteobacteria > Hyphomicrobiales > Methylocystaceae > Methylosinus > Methylosinus sp. The sequence goes on from NZ_DATBQF010000005.1 coordinate 137,790, forward strand.
TGATGGGCGAGATGGTCGGCGAAAATGCGCGGCCGGCCGTAATCGTCCATATCCGCGCGGGTGAAACGGCCGAGCGAGAGCGCGAGCAGCGTCTCCATGATCCAGCCCGGATGCGGCGCGCAGCCGGAGACATTGACGACCGGCAACCCTTTGACCGAGCGATAGTCCGGCCCGAGCGCCCCGCCCATATCGACGCCGGAATATTGCAGCCCGCTGGCGTCGGTGGGGTCGGGCGCGCCGGCCGGCACGCCGCCGAAAGCGGCGCAGCTGCCCACCGCCACGCAATAATCGGCGCGCGGGGCCAGCGTGCGCGCCCAGTCCAGCATGCTGCGGCCGGTGCCGGAGAGCTTGTTGAAGAGGCCCGTGCCCTCCGGCCCGTGGAGGATCGAGCCCTCTATGCAGAGCGCGCCGAGCTTCTGCTCGCCGCGCTCGACGCGGGCGAGAATGGCGCGGGCTTCCTCGCCGGTCTCCTCGCTGACGCTCGGATGCCAGAGCAGGCGCATGCCGAAGCCGCGCAGCTCCTCGAACCAGCCGGAAGCGCCGCGCTCCAGCGCCGCCATCGTGCAGCCGCCGCAGCTGCCGGCCTGCAGCCAGAGCAGGGTGAAGTCGTCGCGCGCCTTTGTCATCGTGCGGCGATTGTAGAGCAATCGGCGACGGCGCCCAAATCCCCCGCGCCGGCCGTCAAAACTGCGCGTGCAGCCGCAGGCCGAAGACATTGATCGGCCCGCGCGCGGAATTATGCGCGGGATTGCCGATGAATTGATAGTCGAGCGTCAGCTCGACGCCGTCGCGGACATTATATTTGTAATAGGTCTCCAGCACTTTCTCGCCGGCGTAGGAGAGCCCGCCGTCGCCGATATAGACGCTGGTTCCGCCGAGGCCGAAATAGCTCACGCGCGGGCCGGCGAGGCCGGAGAACACCATGGCGCCGCCGATCTCGTCCTTGTCGCGGCCCCACAGCGCGCCGGCGCCGGTGAAGCCCATCGACAGCGAGCGGTCGATGTCGGTGTAATCCACGGTCTCGAAGCGCCCGTCGGACATGCTGGCGCGCAGGAAGAGGCCGATTTCCTTGGAGAGCTGCTGCTGCACATTGATTCCGCCGCCGACCTTCACATGACGCTTGCGAATCCAGGGATTGTTCACATCCGGCGGAAAGCTTCCGGTGAGATAAGCGAAGTCGATGGCGTCCTGCACCTTGGTGAGATTGCCATTGTCGGCGAAGGCCAGGAATTTGATCACGCCCGGCTGATCGAGGAGATCATAGCGCGCCTCGAATTCGGCGACGCCCATGAATTGGCGGCCGATCTGCGGCTCGATATAGGGGCCGTTGGGAATTTCGGAGAGCTGGAACAGGCCGCCGCGCGCGCTCCACCAATCCTGCTTCCATTCCAGCGCGGCGCCATAGGTGTAGCCCCAGGAATCGGCGGCGTAGTCGAAGGCGCCGAGCGTGTTGACGCCGAAATTCAGGAAGCCCGTCGTCGGATCATGGGCGTATTTATTGTCGTCGAAGATGTCGGGCACGCTGAACTTGCCGATGGTCAGGATCAGCCGATCCTTGTCGACCTTGCCCGAGAGCTGATTCTGCGTCGATTCCAGCACTTCGTTGAAGGAGCCGGTGTCGGGATCGTCGACCTTCTTGCCGCCATTGAGGCCGATGATCTGGCGCAGGAAATAGCGCTGGAAGCGCATATAGGGCGCGGCGCGTCCCACTTTCGCGACGGCGCCGTTCACATAAGAGGCGGCGCCGACGGAATTGGCGAGGCCATAGCCCATGTCGACCTCGGGATTGAGATAGACGGCGGCGCCCTGCCACAGCCGCAGGCCCATGAAGAGATTGCTGGTCGAGCCGGCGTCGGCGAGCCCTTTGGGCGGGAAGCTGTGCGAGCCGGAATAGAGCGCGGGGTATTTGGGATAGCCCTGCAAGACGGCGGTCGTCTGGCCGTGAAAGCTGTAGATCTCGCCGTCGTTCTTCGACTTGTCGTCCTTTTTGTCCTTTTCCTCCTTGTCTTTTTTCTCCTTGTCTTTGCCCTTCTTCTGATCTTTGCCCTTCTTCTTGTCGTCGTCCTTGCCCGCGTCGAGGTCCGCGCGCTCGCCGTTCGAGCCGCCGTTGTTCGCGTCGGACTTTTTGTCCTCGTCGCTCTTGCTTTCGTCGCTCTTGCCCTGCTCGTCGTCTCCGCGGGCTTCCTCCTGCGGATCGAAACGATAATTCAGGCCGAGACGCAGCACATGCGCCTCGCTGCGCTGGCGCGCCGCGAATTGGAACGAGAAATTATTGTCGTAGACGCGGTTCTGCAATTGCTGGTTCAGATAGAGATATTCGAGCCGCGCCGACAGATGGTCGTAGAGCGCATATTCGACGCCGGCTCCGACCGCGTATTTCATGCGCGAGGACTTCGAGATCGGGGCGAAGAACAGGCCGAGCTGTCCGGCGTCGTAGAAGACGAGATTGGACGCGCCGCGCCAGCCGCCGGCGGCGACGCCGCCGGTCGCATAGACGAGCGTGCGGTCGAGCGCATAGCCGAGACGGCCGCGAATGCTGGCGAAATAATTGCCGTTCTCGTCCGAGCTCAGCCCATAGCCGGCGATCCCGAGCGAACGATAGGCGACGGGCGCCGCAAAGACGCCGGTGGAGGCGCGGCGCAGGCCGAGAAAATTGAGATCGGTCTCGAGACCATAGACAATGGGGCCGTGCTGCCAGTCATAGCCGATCTGCGCGCCGAAGCTCGCGCCGGCGCGGTCGCGATTCGGCGCCGGCAGATCGAAGGCGCGGCTGGCGAAGCCGCTGCCCGCCTCCAGCGTTCCGCCGCTCGCGACGGGAACGCCGCCGCCGGAGTTCAATCCGATATGCAGCCCGGCCCAGGTGAAAGCGGGCGGGGCGCTGGTTTCGGATGGCTTGTCGGCGGCCGCCGACGGGCTCGCGCAGGAGGTCGCGCAGATCGTCGCCAGCATGGCGAGATATTTGGGTTTCATCGGCTCGTCGTCGTTCCTTCGGCGATTCGTATATTGTCAGAGTTTCTTGTCGTACGCGCGAAAGCGAAAAACGTACGAGCCGTGGCTATACAATTCAGCGGCGTGACTCTTTGATGACGGCCGCTCTCGGCCGAAAGCGCGAGCCGTCGCGCGCCGATCGGCGCGCGACGAGACGGCGCGAGCGTCGAGGGCGACTCTGCGCGTCCTCGTCCTCGGCGCGGCCGAGCGCATCCGTCTGCGCGTCCCACAGGCAAACGGGCCGGCGCGACGCCGGGTCGATCGCCCAGACGGCGCGCGGCCGCTTGCGGCGTCCCTCGAGGCGCAAGCCCCGCAGATCCGCCGGCGCGGCGACCGCGACGATCGCGCCGCGACGCGCCGAGCGTGCGGGGAGGGATAGTGGCGGGGGAGGATGTTCATCGCTCTCGTCCTTCTGGCCATTGTCGCGGCCGAAGGCGTGAGCGGGCGCGTGGAGCCTCAGGCTCGGGCGACGCCTCTCACGCGGTCCTCGCGGCCGCGGATTTCTGAGTGAGGCGCGGCGCGCGCAGACGAAGCTGCGGCGGCGGCGCCATAGCGGCTACTGCCCATGAGTCCTTCGCAAGGATGGCTTGAGTCGCGCGACCCGAAAATCGCGCCGACGGTTTTGCTTCTGATCCGCAGCGCATGGCTTGTCAACGATTATCCGATTACAAGACAGGATGAGCGGGACGAGCGATCGGCGACGCTTTCGTCATTTGGCTCGCTTCTTGCCACGCCTTGCAGCAAAGGCGAATCGTCCGGTGCGAGCGGCCGTTCGCCGAGAACCCCGAGGGAGAGCGAAAACGTGCTTTCGAAGGTGGCGCAATTCGACGAAATGGGCGGCGTCGACGGACTGATCCGCCTGCCTTACGAAAAGCTCTCCAAATGGCTCGGCTCGGTCGAGCCGGAGTTTCTGGCGTCGCGCCGGGCGCAGGCCGAATTGCTGTTTCGGCGCATCGGCATCACCTTCGCCGTCTATGGCTCGCAAGAGGCGACCGAGCGGCTGATCCCCTTCGACATTCTTCCGCGCATCATCGCCCGCGCCGAATGGGCCCAGCTGGAAAAGGGCCTGATCCAGCGGGTGAAAGCGCTGAATCTGTTCTTGGCCGATCTCTACGGCCCCGGCGAAATCCTGAAGGCGGGCGTCGTTCCGTCCGAGCTCGTCTATCGCAATCCGTCGTTCCGGCCGGAGATGGCGGGGCGGCGCGTGCCGCATGATATTTTCGTGCATATCGCCGGCATCGACATCATCCGCACCGACGACGACGGCTTCTTCGTGCTCGAGGACAACGCCCGCACGCCGTCGGGCGTCTCCTATATGCTGGAGAATCGCGAGGTGATGATGCGGCTGCTGCCGGATCTCTTCGCGCTCCATCGCGTCGCGCCGATCGAGAATTATCCCGATCAACTGTTGGCGACTCTGCGTTCCGCCGCGCCGCGCGGGGCGGGGGCCGATCCGGTGAGCGTGCTGCTGACGCCCGGCCAATATAATTCCGCCTTCTACGAGCATTCTTTTCTGGCCGACAAGCTGGGGATCGAGCTGGTCGAGGGGCGCGATCTCTTCGTCAAGGACGATGTCGTCTTCATGCGCACGACGGAGGGGCCGCGCCGGGTCGATGTGATCTACCGTCGGCTCGACGACGACTTCCTCGATCCTCTGGCTTTCCGCCCCGATTCCGCCCTGGGCGTCGCCGGGCTGATGGGCGCCTATCATGCAGGCAATGTGACGCTCGCCAATGCAGTGGGCACGGGCGTGGCCGACGACAAGGCGATCTACACCTATATGCCGGAGGTGATTCGCTTCTACCTCGGCGAGGAGCCGCTGCTGAAGAATGTGCCGACCTGGCGCTGCCGCGAGAAGGACGCTCTCGCTTATGTTCTCGCCCATTTGGACGAGCTGGTGGTGAAGGAGGTCAATGGCTCCGGCGGCTATGGCATGCTGGTCGGCCCCCATGCGACGCGGGCGCAGATCGAGGAATTCGCCAAGAAGCTCGCCGATAATCCCACCAATTTCATCGCCCAGCCGACGCTGGCGCTCTCCACCTGCCCGGTATCGGTGGCGAATGGCGTCGCGCCGCGTCATGTCGATCTGCGGCCTTTCGTGCTCTATGGCCCCAATGGCGCGAGCGTGGTGCCGGGCGGCTTGACGCGCGTCGCCATGACGGAGAATTCTCTCGTCGTGAACTCCAGCCAGGGCGGCGGAACCAAGGACACATGGATCATCGACGACGCGCCGCTGCCGCGCGCATGACGAATTCGAACGACTAGAGCGCTTTTTGATCGATCAGAATTCGCTCCGACGAAAGACCAGAGCCGCGCGCCGAAACGACGGGATCTCATGCTCTCACGCACCGCCGACAACCTCTACTGGCTGGCCCGATATATGGAGCGCGCGGATTTCCTCGCGCGGATACTGCAGGCGTCGCGGCGCCTCGCCACGCTGCCGCGGGCCTATGGCGGCGTGGAGACCGAGTGGGAGAGCGCGCTGCTCTCCTCCGGGGCCGCGCCCGCCTTTCACGCCGCGGGGCTCGCGGTCGACGAGGCCAATGTCACGCAATTTCTGGCCTTCTCGCCGGATAATCCGAGCTCGATCCGCAATTGCATCGAGCTCGCGCGCGTCAACGCCCGCGCGGTGCGCACCGCGCTCACAGTGGAGATGTGGGAGGCGATCAACGGCGCCTTCCTCGAGCTCAAGGCGTTCGAGCAATCGCGCGGCGTCCGCTCGGCCGAGGATCTGACGCGCTTCCTCGATTTCGTGAAGCAGGTGTCGGCGGCGTACGACGGCGGCGCGCATCGGACCATGCTGCGCAACGACGCCTATTGGTTCTCGCGCGTCGGCCTCTATCTCGAGCGCGCCGACAACACAGCGCGCCTGCTCGACGTGAAATATCACGTGCTGCTGCCGGAGACGGAAGCGGTCGGCGGCTCGCTCGACTATTTCCAATGGACGGCGATCCTGCGCGCCGTCTCCGCGCATACGGCCTATCATTGGGTCTATCGCGACAGTCTGAAGCCCTGGCTCGTCGCCGATCTGCTGATCCTGCGGCCGGAAATGCCGCGCTCGCTGATCGCCTGCTATGAGAGCGTGGTGCAGAACCTCGACCGTCTCGGCAAGTCGCATGGCAAGCACGGGTCGGCGCAGCGCCATGCGCGGACGGTGCTCGGCCAGCTCGAGCATGCGACGATCGAGAACGTGTTCCACAATGGGCTGCATGATTTCATCGAGGGCTTCATCGCCGATAATCAACGGCTGGGGTCCCTGGTGTCGGAACAGTATCTTTTCTAAAGTGCCGCTCGTCGGAGCGACTCCTCGAAGCTCCCTGCGCGGTGCGAGATGCATATAAGAGTCAGGCGTGAAACGACCTATCGTTATGCCGAGCCGGCCAAGGCGGCGATCCAGAAGCTGGCGCTGACGCCTCGCAACTACGACGGCCAGCATGTGCTCGACTGGCGGATCGACGTCGATCGCGACTGCCGTCTGCGCGCCTGCGAGGACGCTTTCGGCAATGTCGTGCATACGATCTATGTCGACGGTCCGCTCGAGGCGCTGACGACTGTGGTCGAGGGCGCGGTCGAGACCTTCGACACGGCCGGCGTGGCGCGCGGCGCGATCGAGCGGTTTCCACCGGAGCTCTATCTGCGCGAGACGCCGCTGACCGAGGCGGACCCGGCGCTCTGCGATTTCGCGCGCGAGGCGACGGCGCGCCCCGCCGCGGCGCTGTCCAAGCTGCATTCTCTGGTCGACGCGCTGCACGAGGCCGTGATCGTCGAGGAGGAGCCGGCGAGCGGCGCCGGGACCGCGGCCGACGTCTTCGCGCGTCGTCGCGGGGCCGCGCAGAATTTGGCGCATGTCTTCATCGCTTGCGTGCGCTGCCTCGAGATGCCCGCGCGCTATGTCTCAGGCTATGCTCTGCGCGCCGACGCCGGCGCCGCCGTCCACGCCTGGGCGGAGGCTCATGTCCAGGGGCTCGGCTGGGTCGGCTTCGACCCGACGACAGGGGCGTCGCCTGACGAGACCTATATCCGCGTCGCCGTCGCGCTCGATCATCTCGGCGCGGCGCCGGTCCGCGCCGCGCACGCCGGCGGCGGCGAGGAGACGACCGAGGTGAAGGTGAGCGTCGCCCGCGCGCAGAGCCAGTTCCAGAGCCAGTCCTGAGCCGGCGGGGGCGCCGACGCCCGCGGTCGTCTCCGGGTCATTTTCGGGTTGACAGCGGGCGAGCAAATTCCCCATATGCGCCCTGCTTCACCGGCCCTTCACGGGGTCGTCGCTCGCGGGACCTATCCTCTAGGGTCCATCGAGAAGCTGGGGGAATGTCCCGAGCGGCAAAGGGGGCGGACTGTAAATCCGCTGGCTATGCCTTCGTAGGTTCGAGTCCTACTTCCCCCACCATTTTCCCCGGCGGGGAAACCAGACGCCGCCCACTCACGCCGCGTTCACCACATCCGCCCAGCGCTCGCCGGGATCGGCGAGCATGCGGCGCAAATCGGTCGCCGGCGCCGGGCGGCTGAACAAAAAGCCCTGCATCTGCGTGCAGCCTTCCTCGCGCAGACGCGCCAATTGCTCGCGCGTCTCGACGCCCTCGGCCACGGTCGCCACGCCGAGGCATTGCCCGATCCCCGCCACCGCGCGCACGATCGCCCCGCATTCGTGATTCTCCGGCAGCTCCTTCACGAAGGAGCGGTCGATCTTGATCTTGTCGAAGGGGAAGGAGCGCAGATAGCTGAGGCTGGAATAGCCGGTGCCGAAATCATCCATCGATATGCATACGCCGAGACTGCGCAATTGGTGCAGCACGGCGAGATTGGAGTGATTTTCGGCGAGCAGCACCGATTCGGTGATCTCGAGCTCGAGCCGCTGCGGCGCGAGCCCGCTCGCCGCCAGCGCCGACAGAACCGACTGGACCAGCGCGCGCGAGCGAAATTGCGCGGGAGAGAGATTGACGCAGACGCCGATCGGCTCCGGCCAGCCGGCCGCCTCGCGGCAGGCCTCGCGCAGCACCCATTCGCCGATCGGCATGATGAGGCCGGTCTCCTCGGCCAGTGGGATGAAATCATTGGGCGGAACCGAGCCGCGCAGGGGATGGAACCAGCGCAGCAGCGCCTCGGCGGCGACGATGCGATTGGATTCTATGTCGATGAGCGGCTGATAATAGATCTGGAACTCGCCGGCGGGCAGCGCATGGCGCAGATCCGCCTCCAGCGAGCGCCGCACGAGGATGGAGGCGGCCATCTCCGGCTCGAAGAAGCGATGCAGGCCGCGCCCGTCCGCCTTGGCGCGATAGAGCGCGATGTCGGCGTTCTTGAGCAGCGTGTCGGCGTCGTCGCTGTCGGCCGGCGCGGACGATATGCCGACGCTGGCGCCGACCGCCACCGTATGGCCGTCGATCTCATAGGCGAAGCCGAGCGCCGACACGATGCGCTCGGCGAGACGGTCCGCCTCCCGCGCGCCGGCGCCGAATTGGACAATGGCGAATTCGTCGCCGCCGACGCGCGCCACCACGTCCCCCGGCTGCAAAGTCTCGCGCAGGCGTTCGGCGACGGCGATCAGCAGCCTGTCGCCGATCGGATGGCCGAAGGCGTCGTTCACATCCTTGAAGCCGTCGAGATCGAGATAGAGCACGGCGAGCCGACCCTCGGCGCCGCCGAGACGCTGGAGGCCTTCGGTCAGCCGCGCGCGGAACAGCACGCGATTGGCCAATCCTGTCAGCGGATCGTGATGGGCGAGATGGGCGATGCGGGCCGCCTGCTCGCGCTGCTCGGTGACGTCGACGATGGCGAGCAATATCGCCGGACGATCGTCGAAAATGATCTCGCGCGCGTAATTCTGCACCTTTATGGCGCGTCCGTCCGCCGTGCGATTCGCCCAGATGCGGTCGGTCGGACGTCGGCTCGCCGGATTCTCATGGGCGATCGCCACCGCCGGCCATTCCTCCTCCGCATAGAGATCGAACAAGCTCGAGCCGAGAAAGCGCTCGCGCTCATAGCCGTAATGGGCGATCGCCGCGTCATTGACCGAGACGATGCGCAGGCTCCGCGGATCATGCACCCACATGGGCATGGGATTGCTCTCGAACAGCAGTCGGAACGAGGCCTCGCGCGCCTTGAGCGGCGTGACGTCGGTGAGCGTCAAGCCGATGAGATCGCCCATTGGCGCGGCGGCCAGCCGCAAATGTGTCGCGGCGCCCTCGGCCGAGCGATGAGCGACCTCGAATGTGTCGTGGGTCGCCGAATGGAAAATGGCCGCGAGCTGCTCGAAAGCGCCATTGATCATCCAGGCCGGGGCGATCTCGCTGAGGCGCCGCCATTGCAGATCACGCTCCGCGCCGCCGAAGAGGCGGCTCGCGCTGGCGTTGAGGCTCACAATGTCGAAATCGACGACGCGCCGGCCGGCATGGACGGCGGCGAGCGTCGCCAGCCCGTCGTCGGTCGCGCGATAGATCGCGTCGACGAGATCGTGCTTCGAGGCGCGCTCGCGCGCAAAGGCCAAGAACAGCGTGACGCCCCAATGGCTCGACAGCGGAAAGGCGACGACCTCGCTGGTCCGCACCAGCCCGTCGCGAATGCTGCGCGCGATCGTCGCCGCCGGCGTTCCGCGCGCATGCGCCGTTTCGAGCGCGTCGCGGATGGCGTCGCGGTAATTGCGCTCGAGCCCGTCGAGCCGCAGGCCGCGCAGCGACGCGCCGAGCCAGGCCTCGAAGGCGCCGCCGCCATAGAGAAGCTCGAAGGCGCCATCGTCGTCGCGCCCGACCAGCGCCACATCGTCGGCGAGCCGGCCGAGGCTGCCGAGCGCGATCTGCTCATAGGGCGGCAAGCCTCCCGCCGGAGCCTCGACCTGCCATCTGAAGCAGAGGTCGTCCACATCGCGAAATTCGGTGACGACGCCATATTGGGAGGCGATCTCATGCATGGCTCGGCTCGACTCCGTTGGCCTTCGGCGCGTGCGAAATTGATCGGAAGCTTTGAAAAAATAGTAAAAATTTCAATAGTTTAGATGGAAACCGCGTCATCGGCGCGTCATAAATCAGCTGAGGTGATTGATATACAATGGAAAATTGACGATTGTGCCGAATGCCGAGCGATTTCGCTTGCCGTGATTTTCATAATGGTCGATTCGAAATAGGCTATAGAAGCGCGTTCGCCCGGAGGCGGGCGGAAGCGATCGAACGGACTTCCCATGGCATCCAATCGCAAAGCAGCCACGCCGAAGGAGGCTCCGCAGGAGCCGTTCAAGCGCGCCGTCGCCGGCGCGATGCGCGCCATGGCGAAGCGCGCGGAGCTGGAGGTGACCTTTTCGCCGGAGCGCGCCGCGTTGCTCGGCGCCGACGACAAGGCCAAGGCGCGCCTGCCGGAGCCGCCGCGCAAGCTCACCGCCCATGACGCCGCCATCGTGCGCGGCCATGCCGATGCGATCGCCCTGCGCCTCGGCTGCCATGACGAGGCGATCCATCGCCGCGTGCAGCCGCAGTCTCCCGACGCCCGCGCCGCCTTCGACGCGCTCGAGCAGGCGCGCGTCGAATCGATCGGCTCGCGCCGCATGGACGGCGTCGCCGCCAATATCGGCGCCATGCTCGACGATCGCTATCAGCGCGCGCGCTTCGCCGAGATCGAGTCGCGCGAGGACGCGCCGCTCGAGGACGCGCTGGCGCTCATCGCCCGCCAGCGCCTCACCGGCCTCACGCCGCCGCCCCATGGCCAGAAGGTCGTCGATCTCTGGCGGCCCTGGATCGAGGAGCGCGCCGGCGCCGATCTCGACAAGCTCGTCGGCGCGCTGGAGAATCAGCGCGGCTTCGCCCAGCTCGCGCATCGCCTGCTCGCGGCTCTCGAGCTCGAGGGCGAGAGCGCCGGCGGCGAGGAGGACGCCGAGGAGCCGAGCGAGGACCAGCCGCAAAACCCCGACGAGGCCGAGGGCGAGGAGAGCGAGGAGGAGAAACAGTCCGGCTCCTCCGAGATGGACACCGCCACCGCCTCCGAGGATGCGCTGGAGAAGGGCGAGAGCGAGGCGGCGGAGATTCTCGACAGCGAGATGCTGGAGGAGATCGAATCCGGCGACGTGGACGAGGCGATGGAGACGCGCCGGCCGCAAATCTCCTCGGCCGATCGCTCCGGCGGCGAATACAGGGCCTATACGAGCCGTTTCGACGAGACGGTGAAGGCCGAGGAGCTCTGCGACGCCGAGGAGCTCGACCGGCTGCGCTCCTATCTCGACAAGCAGCTCCTGCATCTCTCCTCGGTCGTCGGCCGGCTCGCCAACCGCTTGCAGCGCCGGCTGATGGCGCAGCAGAATCGCGCCTGGGAGTTCGATCTCGAGGAGGGGATGCTCGATCCCGCGCGCCTGCCGCGCGTCGTCATCGATTCGCAGCAGCCGCTCTCCTTCAAGCGCGAGAAGGACACGAATTTCCGCGATACGGTGGTCACGCTGCTGCTCGACAATTCCGGCTCCATGCGCGGCCGGCCGATCACCGTGGCGGCGACCTGCGCCGATATTCTCGCCCGCACGCTGGAGCGCTGCGGCGTGAAGGTGGAGATTTTGGGCTTCACCACCAAGGCCTGGAAGGGCGGCCAGTCGCGCGAGACCTGGATCGCTGACGGCAAGCGGCCCAATCCCGGCCGCCTCAACGACATCCGCCACATCATCTACAAGGCCGCCGACGCGCCCTGGCGGCGCGCGCGCCGCAATCTCGGCCTGATGATGCGCGAGGGCCTGTTGAAGGAGAATATCGACGGGGAGGCGCTCGACTGGGCGCATCGCCGCCTGATGGCGCGTCAGGAGCAGCGCCGCATTCTGATGATGATCTCCGACGGCGCGCCGGTGGACGACTCCACACTCTCGGTCAATCCCGGCAATTATCTCGAGCGCCATTTGCGGCATGTCATTCAGGAGATCGAGACCAAATCGCCGGTCGAGCTGATCGCCATCGGCATCGGCCATGATGTGACGCGCTATTATCGCCGCGCGGTGACGATCGTCGACGCGGAGGAATTGGGCGGCGCGATGACGGAGAAGCTCGCCGAGCTGTTCAGCGAGAACGCCGCGCCTGCGCCGCAGCGCGCGGCGCCGCGTCCGCGGGTCCTCGCCGCCGCTCCCTGATGGGTCCCCGGAGGGCGAGGGGAAACGCCCCGAATGGCCTCTCGTAATTCACCGGAATGGTGAACAAGTTTAAACCGCGTTAATTTCGCAACCAGCGCTCAACCACGCCGAAAACGTGTCGGCGGGGAACCTTCAGGGCTGCTGTTGCATTAATATTTCGGCGCGACCGTCGGATGCGCGTTCAAGTGACGATCGGACGTCCGAGCAATCGGCCCGTCCGGGAGTGACGAGGGAGTTGCGTATGATTTCCTTTGGCAAAGTTCGAAATGCGGGATTGCCCGCGGCGTCTCACGAGCCGCTCGACGTCCAGAGGGTTCTCTGCGTCGCCGCGATCTTCTCGCTGGCCTCCCTTCCCCTCCTGCTCAGCGTCGCTTTGTCGATCTGGGGCTGAAACGCCCGCCCAGAGCGATTGCTGGCGTGTGGCTGGGGGGCTCGCGTCGGCAAGGGCGGCCGTAACGGGGAAGACCCCGCGCTCGCTTCGAGCGCGGGGTCTATCGTTCTATCGGGAAGAGAGCGGGCCCGAAGACTCGCAGTCCGAAGCGACCGGCCTAAAGCGACCTGCCGAAAGCGATCTGCCTAAAATCGAGTCTCAGGCGACGGCGACAGCGGCGGCGAGCTTCTTGACGATCTCGCGCTTCAGCGAGCGGGCGTCGTCCGAGAGCTCCGTGTCGCGCGCCTTGACGAGGAAGGCGTCCAGCCCGCCGCGATGCTCGACCGTGCGGAGCGCCGCCGCCGAGACGCGCAGCCGCACGGAGCGCGCGAGCGCGTCCGAGGCCAGCGTCACATTGACCAGATTGGGCAGGAAGCGGGTGCGCGTCTTGTGATTGGAGTGGCTGACGAGATTGCCCGTCTGCACGCCTTTGCCGGTCAGTTCGCAACGGCGGGACATGGTCTTTTCCTTTCGATCGGCGCAGAGCGCGGGAGCCCGCGCCATTCGATGGCCGTATGATATGAAATTCGCACAAAGGCTCCACGCCCCGGGAGGCGAGCCCTTGGTTGGGCGTTCTTATAGAGGCTCGGGCGCTAGAAGGTCAACAGGGGATGTCGTGTCCCGCGCGCTTTCCCGGTTCGGCGCGGCGACCGGATCAGTGCAGCGAGCGCGGCGACGCCTGCGGGGGCGGCTCGCTCTGGACCATCAGCGGGCTCGCCTGATGATGCAGCAGCCGCCAGGCGCCGTCGACGAGGCGGAAGCAATTGGTGGCGACCAGCGCCGCCTGGCCGACCATCTCTATGCAGACGACGCGTCCGTCGGCGCCGCAGATCAGCGCGCGCTCGCTGCGGCGAAGAACCGGGTCCTGCATAGGGTTGCGCAGAATGTCGCGAAAGGAGGCGAGCACTTGCTCGCGGCCGAAGAGCGGCGGCCATCCCGGATGGATGCAGCAGATTTCCTCATCGCCCCAGATCGCCGCCATCCCGTCCAGATCGGCGGCGACGAAGGCCCGATAATAGGCGGCGTTGGCCGCGAGAAGAGACGCCTCGTCCGACATGGGCGCGGAGAATGCGCCGAGGTCGAGCCGAAGGCAATAAGAGATGCGGGGGCCGCGCCGAAAGTCGGGCCGCGCCGGAAGTCGATGCGTCTCGCGACCCTTGACGTCGCCGGGCGCCGCCCGATTTGCCTTCTGCGGGACCGCATCGGCGGCCCATGGAGGGTAGGGTCCATGACGATCGGGGGCTTCGAAATCGGCGGCGTCGCGATCGTCGTCCTCGCCGGCGCGCTCATCGCCGCCGCCCCCGCTCAGGCGAAACGGTCGAGCTATCGTCCGGCCTATGCGCCGCGGCCCGCCGCTCCCGTCTATGCCGCGCCGGCCGCGCCGGCTCGCCCCGCCCCGGTCTGGGGCGCCGACGGCTATCGCTTCGATCCGCCGGCCGGCGCCGGTTTCGTCGCGCCGTCGCCCTACGGCTATTGAGCCCCTCGCCGGATAATCGGGAACGGGCGATCCGGCCTCTCGCTGTCCATCGCCAAGGACAATAGGCTGGACATTCGTCCCGTTCTGCGGTCTATGCGTCTCGCCATTCGAGACTGGGGCTTCGCCCGCGCCCGCCGTCCGGTATCGCTCATCCGAAAGCTTCCTCATCCGAAAGCTTCCTCGATCTGGGCGTCACGCAGGCGCTGCGCGCTCGCGCGCCGGAACTGCTGAACAACGGACAGAAAGGTTAGGAATTTCCCATGGCCGCCAAATCGATCCTTCATATGTTGAGCACGCTGAAGCATATGAGCCCGTTCGACGTCAACATGGCGCTCGACGCGGGCTTCGACGCGGCGGTCCCCTACACGAATGTCACTCTGGATGAGGTGGCCGCGCTGGTGCAGGACGCGATGTTCTCCCGCGCGCCGTCCGCCGCTCTGCGCACCGGCATATTTTTCGCCGGCCGCGACGCCATTCTCGCGCTCGACATGCTGGACGCCGCCCAAAAGGCGCTGCTGAAGCCTTTCGAAATTTCGCTCTTCGCCGATCCCTATGGCTCCTTCACCACGGCCGGCGCCATGGTCGCCTTCGTCGAGAAGGTGCTGCGCGACAAGACGGGCCGCGAGCTGAAAGGCGCGAAGGTCGTCGTCTATGGCGCGACCGGCGTCGTGGGCTTCTCCTCCGCCGTCATCGCGGCGCTCGAGGGCGCCGATGTGACGATCGTCGGCTATAGCGGCCTCGAGCGCGTGGCGGCCCAGGCGCAGGAGATCGAGACGCGCTTCGGCGTGAAGGTGAAGCCGGCCGACGGCAGCAAGCCGGAGCAGGTCCGCGAACTCCTGATCGAGCACGAGATCGCGCTCTGCGCGGCGCGCGCCGGCGTGCAGGTGCTCTCCAAGGACGATCTCGCGGCCGCCAAGTCGCTGATCATCGCCGCCGACGTCAACGCCGTGCCGCCGCTCGGCGTCGAAGGCGTCAAGCTGCATGACAAGGGCGTGGAGCTTCCCTCCGGCGCGCTCGGCATCGGCGCGCTCGCGATCGGCGACATCAAATACGGCACGGAAGCGGGTCTCTTCAAGCAGATGACCACCTCCGAGAAGCCGTTGTGCCTGGACTTCCGCCACGCTTTCGCGCTGGCGCGCAGCCTTCTCTGAGCAGGCGCGGCCTTCTCTTTGAGTAGAGCGCAGGACGGTTTCCTCCCGACTTGCCGCTGTCACGCGAAAATGATTGATACGGCGGCGCGTCTTCGACAGCGCGGCGCCCGAGAACGGCTCGGAGTATCCGAAGCGACATGTCGATAAGGAAGAAGAGAAAATGGCTCTCATCAACAAGCTCATGATCGGCGAGTCGCTCGTCGGCGAAGGCAATGAAGTCGCCCACATCGACCTGCTGATCGGACCGCGCGGCAGCGCGGCCGAGACCGCTTTCGCCAATGCGCTCGTCAACAACAAGGACGGCTTCACGACGCTGCTCGCCGTCGTTGCGCCGAACCTGCTGGCCAAGCCGAACACGATCCTGTTCAACAAGGTGACCATCAAGAACGCCAAGCAGGCCGTTCAGATGTTCGGACCGGCCCAGGCCGGCGTCGCCAAGGCCGTCGCCGAT